>JANYCF010000074.1 GCA_025360455.1 Opitutaceae bacterium
ATCACCGAATTAAGCCAAGCCATCGACGCTTTCATTGCCGCCTACAATCCCACCGCCAAGCCCTTCAAGTGGCGCAAACGTGAAGTGAAAGGCGCGCAACTCAGGAATACTATCGTTAATCTACGCAACTAAGCACTAGCAAACGGTCACGGAGTGTTTTTTCGTGATTCTGTAGCTCCTCGGACCGCTTATTAAGATATGCTGCCGCCGCTACACCAAAAGTCTTTAAGCTGCTATTAGCATCTTTCAGTGCATCGGTCTTAGATTTCATGTCCACAGTGGCTTGCTCGTTAGCCTTGGTGGCATCATCAAGATTCTTATCTGCAAGATCAAAGGCGGGCGATTTTCTTGATAAATCCGCTTTTTTATTCACATAATCCTTCTCCGCCGTCTTGAAAGATTCTTCGTCGGATTTCGCCGTCTTTTTGGCTTCGGTATAGGCGGCGAGCGCTTGCGTTTCCTGCGCATGGGCAACTTCCGTTGCGACGTTATCGGTACCGCTGGCAACTTTGTCATAATCCTTTCTCGTTTTGGTGTAAGCCGAGTCCTTCTCGAGAAGATCGACCTTAGCGTCCGACAATGTTTTTTTTGCGTCATTATACTTTGTTTCTGAAGAGGTAAATTCCGACACCGCAGGCGTGGGTATGGAAAGGACAGTATCGTAAGTGAGCTTTGCATTATCCCTTCCCTGTTTAGTGCTTTTGACGGCAATCCCGGCTTTGTCATAGGCATCTTGAGCTTCAACCCGCCACCCAAGGCAGAAGTCCTTTGCGACGCGCAGTGCGTTCTCCGCACGTTCGGGGAGTGGTTGGGCCGTGGTTAAATCCCAAGCCGCAAAGGAGGCGCTATATGAATTTTTAGATTCGACTTTAGCGCCGTCGGCGAGGGCTCGGAGACTTTTACCGAGTGAATTCACTTCTTCCGAGTGTTTGGCGTAGTCGTTACGCTCATCAGCTTCCAACTCGGTAACGAGTTCCTTGCTTGGTTTTTGAGGGGCTGCGGCGGCGGCTTGCTGCTTGGCCAAAATATCCGCACCTGCTAAGCGCTTGCCAGGGACGTAATACGTGGCGAGCAATTTGGACAAGGAATCGAAAGCCACTTTCGGGTCTGCCGAATAATTTTTCACGTACCAGTTCCCGACGTCGTCCTTCACCACCACATAATTGGTCGTTCCCGCACCCTGAACCTGAATAAAGTTGATCGGTTGCCAGAACGCTTGGTCGAGCGCCTTTTCAAAGCGCAGATTGCGGTCTGGATCAGCAATGGTTTCTCCAATATTGCGAATTACTTCTCCAAACACGGGTATCGCATCGAGAACAAATGCCGTCATCATGTTGCCAGGTGTTTTACTCCCGTTGCGTTGGTGTCCTGTGACGGGATACGTCGTCCGGAGAATCGCCCCAGCCGGACGGAGAGGGATGGACTCCGCCTTGGTCCCCTCCAATTGCGAGATCGCGGCATCGATGCGAACGATTGGTACGGCATCTTGCGGGCCTTTGCCCTCGGGAATTTTCACCTCGGGATCGAGCAGCATTTTCAAACGGGAGGCGCGCAGGGTCGAGAGCATCGCGTTGGCTACATCCGCCTGACGGATGGTTTTCTCGTCCAGACCAATAAGGGACGGAAGACCAAGTGTGTCTTTGAAAGACTTATCAGCGTATTGTTTTGCCTCCTTGTCTGCGTCACTCGCCAGTTTGGTCAACACTTTGTCCTTGGCTACTTTGGCCGTACTCAAAGACAGATCGTTTGCCTTCATGGCAGATTCTCGAACTTCCGCTACGGCTGTTTCGACTGTCCTCCACGCGTTGATCTTTGAATTCCACACCGTAGAATCTTGCGCCCTTTTCGCTTTTTCCTCACAAGAATCTTCGTCGGAAGGTTCAGCGACTGGATTCGCGGCAAGTTTGACCAATTCATCTTCGCAGTGGAGCTGCCACACATTCAAATAAGAAAAACCCTCGCCGTAGAGGGACGCTTGAACGGCAATCAAATCCTGAAGGGCGCGCACACGGGAGGATAATTCCCATGATTCGGCGTGAGAAAGTTCGTCAGTAATCGCGAGAATGGAATTCCCCATGGCCTGCAGCACCAAATGTGCCTCGGCGTTGAACGGGCGACCCGCATTACGAAAGGGGGTCTTAGCCGTAAGCCACAAACGCATCGCGATACCCTTCGGCTCTGGATTGCCGTACTCAGAAATCAACAAAACATGATTCGCCAGACGCGACATCCGGTCTCGCAGGACGGCCAACGACTCTAGACTCTGACGTTTTCCAGTTTCCGACTGGCGATTCGCGGTATATTCGCGTTTAACAATTTCTGACAACGAAAGGAGCCCCGTTGTGCTCCAAGGCGCGTCTTTATCTTTAGTAGGAGCCAACTCTGGTCGCAGCCTGTAGAGCAAGCTAAGTCCGTCCTTGAGTTCTTTACCGGGTGAAAGACGAAGCTTATCGACCGAATTCAAACTCGGCTTTTTGCAAGAATCCGGATCGGGCATTTCCTCATATAGAGCGACAATGTAGGCGATAAATCGCGCTGTCCGGGCCTGAGCCATCTTCTCGCCGCTGCTCATGGTTGCGTAGTGTTTCTCCAAAATGTCGGCTGGAGAATCATCATTCGAATACACAACCGGAGTGCCATCTTTCAGTTTATTGAGCACGGCTTGCCCCGTCTGGTTTAACTGCATGCGCAAAGTAAATCCTTGTTCATCCTTGTCTGCATTTACCTTTAGCTCGTTGAACATGCGAATGAGCAACTCCCGACTGGAAGTCGTCAAAGCGATCAAATAATTACTTGAGAGTGCCGAGTTCTTGAGCGGCGGTCAGGTTACGTTTGGCGGAGCGGTCCGCCGCAATTCGGTCTGACGGTC
>JANYCF010000259.1 GCA_025360455.1 Opitutaceae bacterium
GCGTAATTTGGCTTCATGGGCGGCGTAGGCCGGAGCGAGCAATGCCAGTTCCAGTGGCTCGGTGACGAATGCGGCTTGGCTCGTCCAGTGGCGACGGGTTTGCAACTGGGCGATGTGTTTGGCGTGGGCTTCATTCCAATCCTGCCGGCGGGTGTCCAATTTGAGGCTGAACGTTTCTTTTTCTACGGCGGCTTGGAGAGACGCTTGTTCCTCGCGCCAGAGCGCCCACTCGGGGAGTTCCGTGAGATTGGCCTCGGCTTGTTCGCGCAGGCGACGCGACAAGGCCTCCGTCACAACGGTGTGGTCGGCGGCGGGGCTGAATGTTTTTCCGGGAGGAGTGATGGCTTCGGCGGCCAAGGCGTGGGGCAGATCGGATTCATGCTCTCTGGGATTCAAGGAGGCTGTCTCTATGGGCAGCACGATGTCGGAGGGAATACCATCGCGTTGCACGGTCTTGCCGTCGGGCAGGTAGAAGCGTTGCGCGGTGAGACGCAAGGTGCCCCAGTTGGCCGATTCCTCGGCGGTCACGCCTTGCTGGGCCTTGGCGAGTTCGATATAGTTTTGCACGGTGCCTTTGCCGAAGGTGGAGGTCGCGCCGACGATGATCGCGCGGTGGTGCGCTTTCATCGCGCCGGCAAAAATCTCGCTCGCCGATGCGCTGTGCGAGGAAGTGAGAACGACGAGCGGTCCCGTAAACAACGGTTTGTTTTCCTTTTCGATGGCCATTTCCGTTACGCTGCCGTCGAGGCTGCGACAGAGCATCACGCCGCCTTGCGGGAGAAACAGGGCGCTGAGCGCCACCGCTTCAGTCAACGCTCCGCCGGGATTGTTGCGCAGGTCGATCACAAGTCCGTCGATGTTTTGGTGCGCGGTCATCTGGTCGAGCAGTTCACGCACGTCGCGCGTCGCACTCGTGGTGACAGCCGCGGCGCCCGCCGCATAGAAGGAGGGTAATTCGATCCAGCCAATCCGGCGCGGATCGCCCGACTTGCTCGGCACGAGACTGATCGCGCCATGGGCGCGCTCTTCACCCAGCAAGACGCGCGTTCTTTCCAGTATTACCCCGAGCGGTTCGGTGGTTCCGCTCACGTGATACTTGACCCGCAGTTTTGTGCCGGGCTGGCCGCGCACTAGTGCGACGAGCTCACGCAACGGCTTGCGGCTGGCATCAAGGCCCGGGCCATCGCCTTCGCTCAGTTCCTCAATGACGTCGCCGGTTTGGATGTCGGATAACAAATCCGCCGGACCGCCGGGTTGCACGGCGGCGACGAGGCACTGGCCGTTTTCTTTGCGCAACTCCAAGCCGATGCCGGCGACGGCATTCTCCATGCCGACGGCGAATTCCCGGGCGGAGTCGGCGGAAAAATAGCCGCTGTGCGGATCGAAAGACCGGATCAAGGCATCGAAGAAACGTTCGCGCACGGTGAGGGAATCCACGGCAGCGAGTTGTCGGCGGAACTCACGATAATGTTTTGCCACCATCTCAATGGCCGCCGGGGTATCGCGGCCCGCGATGAGCTGCTGCAGCACCTGCTCTTTCAGCCACAGTTCCCAGCGACGATCAGCGGGCAGGGGATCTTTGGACGCAGCGGGATTACGATGTTCCGTGTGGGTTTCCTCGACCGTGAAATCGAAATCTTGCAACAAGCGTCGGTCGATCCAAGTGAGCCGTTCCCGGGCCCGCGTGGCGTAGAGATCAAAAATTTCGAAGGCCGGCTGCAAGTCGCCCCGGAGTAGATAGACGGTTTTAAAGGTGCGGTCAAAACGCCGGTGCAGGAACTCCATGTCATCCGCGCTCAGGAAATAATTTCCCGGATCGAGCTCTTCCAGAAACCGCGTCACCATTTCCTTGTTCTCAATTTCCCGAAACGTGCGCCCCGAGTAATGGTAATTCTGGAGCAGATCGACGACCAGGCGCGCCTCGCGCTGGAGCTGGCGTTTCTCCGTACTCGTCAGCGCCGCGCCGATGGATTCTGCGTGGGCAGGCAAAGCCAGCGAGGCCGGGCCGAGAATGAGAAGGAGGGTGAACGCAATGCCACGAAGACGCATGGATGATGAAAGGTCCGGGCAGGCTGACAGCGACCGCGCAGCTCCGTCAACTGAAGGATGCGCGCGGGAAAATCATCCGCGCATTTTTCTGCATGTGGGCGGGGTGCCTTCACCCCGCGGGGCACGCGTAGCGAGGACTGACACCCGCGGGGTGAGGGCACCTCGCTTCCATCAAACCAAAGGGAGTGTATCCCTACAGTGAAATATTTTTTCTTCTCCCAAAATATATTCTCTGAAAGGTGGAACCCGGCCTCCGGACGGGTTGTTTGAAGGCACGCAGCAGAAAACGCGTCCGGAGGCGAATGGCGTTCCACCTCGCACAACAGCATCGTTACGGTTGAGCCGCGCCTCACTGCACAAACAGCACCACGGTGTCGTCCATCGGGTAGAAGGCGACGCCGTCTTCCATCGCTTGCGCTTTGTACGTGTAGATGCCGGGCGTGGTCGGGGCGGTGAAACTGAGGATCAGAGTCTTGCTGGCGCCGGCGGCGACACCGCTGAGGGGAACGAAGCCGAGGAAGGTATTGTCCACATCACGGAACGACAGGAAGTCCGTCGCGCCCCAGGTTTTGGTGCCACGATTGGTGAGGTTGTACGTGAAGTTCACCGTTGCACCAGGGGCGGCGGTGGCGGGGAAGGTGGTCGCGTTGTACGCGACGGCGTTGCGGAGCGGGAGCGCGTCCACCGTCACGACCACTACATCCTGCGTGGAGAAAAACTCGATGCCGTCTTCCAGTGCCTGGACATAATACGTATAGAGTCCGGGTGTGGTGGGCGCGGTGAAACTGAAGGCGACCGTGGTTTTGCCGCCCGGTGCGATGCCGTTTAGCGGGATAAAGGCGAGGAACGTGCCGTTCGCATCGCGCAGCGAGGCGAAATGGCCGGGGCCCCACGTTTGTGTGCCGGCGTTGCTCAACGAATAATTTAGGTTCAACAGCGCGGCGGGCGCGACTTCATCGGGGAGGCGCGTCTCGGTGTAGGTGATGGCGTTGGGCCGCGGTGCGAGGACGGTGAGCGTGAGATTCGCCTGGGTATTGAAATTGCCCACGCCCGTTTGCGAGGCTTGCACCGTGTAATTATAAGTACCGGGCGCAGTCGGGGCCGTGAAGCTGAGGTTGACGGTCTTGCTCGCGTTGGGCGTGAGGATGGTCAGCAAAGCGGACGACAGCGTGGTCCCGAGGTTGTTTTTCAACGACAACAAATGGTTCGCACCCCAAGTCTGCGTGCCGGTGTTGGTGACATTATAGGTGAAGACGATATTGGCTCCGGGCGCGGCACTGACTGGGAAAGTTGTCGTGTTGTACGTGATTGAATTCGTCAGCGGTGCGAGGACGGTGAGTGTGACGGCGGTTTGCGTGGAGAAAAATTCTATGCCGTTTTCCAAGGCTTGCACGTAATACGTATAGGTGCCGGGGGTCGTGGGTGCGGGGAAATTCAGATTCGCGGTGGTGGTTTCTCCGGGGAGCGTGCCGATCAACGAGGCAAAAGCCACGAAGGTATTGTTGATGTCGCGAATGGAAAGATAGTGGTTCGCTCCCCAAGTGCGCGTGCCCACATTGGTCATGAAGTAAGCGAGGTTGATCGTCCCTCCTGCGGTGCCGCTAAGGGAGGATACGGTGCTCGCATAGACGATGGCATTGGCTTGGGGGACCAGCACGACCAAGCGTGCGAAGCGGCTTGTGGTCGCACCGCCGGTGCTGGTGGCGATCAGGGCATAACTGCCGGCATCGGTCAGCTGAATATTGGCCAGAGAGAGCGTTGAACTCGTGGCACCGGAAATATTAATTCCCCCTTTCTGCCATTGGTAGGTGATCGCGGTCGCGCTGTTGGCCACGGCGGTAAAGTTAACGGTTGCGCCCACAAACGCGGGCAGGCTCAGCGGCTGCGTGGTGAAAATCGGCCCGGCGTTCACCGTCAGGGTGGCGATATTGCTGGTGACGGAGCCACCGGCGTTGGTGATCACGACAGTGTAGTTGCCGGCGTTCAGGCTCGTCGTGGCATTGATGGTGTACGTGGCATTGGTTGCACCGCTGATGGCGACGGTGTTGAATTTCCATTGGTAAGTGAGACCCGTGCCATTGGCTGCTCCCGTGAAAGTGACGGAGCTGCCGGTGGGGATTGTCTGACTCGCCGGTTGCGTTGTGATGACGGGAGCTGCATTGATGGTGAGAGTAGCCGCATTGCTCGTGATCGAACCGCCGGCATTGGTGATCACGACAGTGTAGCTGCCGGCGTTCAGGCTCGTCGTGGCATTGATCGTGTAGGTGGCATTGGTCGCGCCGCTGATCGCGACAGTGTTGAAATACCATTGGTAGCCGAGGCCGGTGCCGGTGGCGGTGATCGTGAAGCTCACACTGCCGCCGAGTATGATGTTTTGCGTCGCGGCCGGTTGTGTGCTGATGGTCGGTGCCGTCGTGCCACCACCGGTGGACGTGCCACCGGGTGAGATCGTCGTCGTACCGGTGAAAACATCAAACTCGCCCACGAAGACGTAGTTGCCGTTGCCATAGACAATTTCCCGGACGTCCTGAGTTTCCGTGCTGCTGCTGGACCTCGTGGTGGCGGCGATGCCAGCGGCGACCTCGGGGTCATATCCACG
>JANYCF010000286.1 GCA_025360455.1 Opitutaceae bacterium
GCCAGCGGTTCGTCGCCGTGGTCCGGGTCTTCAGGCGGGCGGCCACCGCCAGCTTCCAGTCCACTGACTTTCCTTCCCTGGCCAAATCCCCGTCCGTCCGGCCTAGCTGGCGCAGGAGGCGCTCCAGTTCGTCCTGCCAGACGGCCTCCTGGGCGACCCGCATTTCGCTCGCCAACCGCCGGCCGTGACCGGCGGACTCACCGTGTTCGCGCGCCATCTCCCGGGCAAAGCTGGCCGGGCCGATGATCCAGCCCGTGGACATCTCGGCAAACTTCTGCGCCTTGCGGGCCGGCTCGTCCTCGGCCAGCCACGCCAGATAATCCAGATATTTCTTCCGCCCAGCCGAGGTGTCCGGCAATCCCCCCGCGTGCCGCAGGGCGGCGGTGGGATCATACCAGGCCGGGCGTTCCTTCGGCTGCATCAGCCAGCGGACGCTCGACCAAGGGTAGTCGGGCAGTTCGGGTAGAGGCCGCAGCTTGGCCCGGACCGGATTGAGATGGATGTAGTGGCACAGCGGGCCCAGTCCGTCCTCCGGATCGACCAGCAGGCTCTTGTAACGGCCTTGGAACAGGTGGCCGCTCTCCTGGCGCAGCCGGTTGAAGCGGGTCGAGAAGGTCCCCTGCAGCCACCGCATCCCGTCCACCAGATTGGCGTTGGGGGTGGAGACCGCCAGATGATAGTGGTTCGACATCAGGCACCACGCGTGCACCCGCCAGCCGGTCTTTTCGCAGCCCTCCCGCAGGCACTTCAGGAACGCCGCCTTGGTTTTCTCCGCCCGGAAGATCGGCGCGCGGTAGTTGCCCCGGTTGATCACGTGATAAACCCCTCCCTCCGATTCCAGTCTCAGCTTGCGCGCCATGCCCCTAGGCAAACCTCCTCAAATCCGGCCGTCAACCCGTAACCCAAAGCCCGGCCCCTTTGATTCCCCGCTTTGATTCCCTTCGTTGAGGCAAAAAAGCCCGTCGGACGATTTTCAGTTGCGGATACTCCAACCTGAAATCTCAAATTCTTCCGATTACTGACCAGCGCCTGCGGTTCGCGCCTCCCAATTTCGCGCTGCCGACTCGACATGACTTCACAGAGCGCCTACCAAGAGTTTCCTTCCACTCCATGCCGCTCCACGATTTCAGCCAGCTCCAAGCCGATCGCACCGTTGCGCCGCACGACGGCATGGTCGCCGCCGAGGATCCGGAGCAGTATTTCACCCTCGGCCGGCGGGCGCTTGAGCTGATTCATTTTTCCTCCGTCCTCTGCGACAAGCCGCACTACCCCGCCATCCTTGATCTCCCCTGCGGTCATGGCCGGGTGCTGCGCTGGCTGCGTGCCCACTACGGCTACGCGAAAATCACCGCCTGCGATCTGGACCGCACTGGCGTTGATTTCTGCGCGAAACAATTCGGAGCAACACCGGTATATTCAAAACCCGACCTGCGCCTGCTGCCGTTCTCCACCCAGTTCGATCTGATTTGGGTTGGCTCGCTCGTGACTCATCTGCGGCAGGATCGCTGGCTCGCCACGCTCGACTGTCTGATCAAGTGGACGAATGAATGCGGGGTGATCGTGCTCACCACGCAGGGTCGCACCGTCACCAGCCTGCTCGCCCGCGGGCGGAAAGACGTGGCGGAAAACATCGATAAGCCCGCGCTGCTCGCCGAGTTTGCCCGCACCGGTTTTGCCTACCAACGCTACTTCGAGAGCAACGCCGAGGAAGATTACGGCTTTGCCGTCTCGTCGCCCGAGTGGCTCATGCGCGCGTTACAACGTTATCCCAACATCATCGTCCGCGCCTACCTCGAGGAAGCCTGGGGCATGCAGGACGTGATCATCCTCTATAAAAAAGCCGGCCACCATGAACCCGTGCTGGGCGGACCGGAATTGAATGTGGCCACGCCGATGGCACCGAAATCCACGAGCTGGCTCGGGAAAGTTTTCGGCGGGTAACAAAACTGTAGGGCTGGCCCTTGTGGCCATGCCGTTCTGGGAACGCACCGGCCAAATCACTCGCCAGTAACAATTTTTTTCGCCGTCTCATCAACGGTATCAAGCCACGCCGCCGGAGGCGTGCCATCAGATAAAAAATATTCCGTGAACCGAAATCGGCTCGGCTGCGGGCAACGCCACCAAGGCCAGTTTTCCTGGATGGGAAGCAGCCGGGCCCGATACGGATTCATAAAAATATAGAAACTGTAATCCTCGGTGAGTTCATGCGGTCGCAGCCGGTGTTCGAAACCATCTTCGAGCCAGCGCCAGGGAACCCGACCGAAATCGCGAGCGAGATTTTTTAATTTCGCCATCGTTTGTCCCAGCGTGAGCCCAGTCCCTAAAGTGAATAGCAGGTGCAAATGATCGGGCATGATCGTGGCAGCGTGGAGGTCAATATCACCGGCGGATTGAAGAATGGCGAAGGCGCCCGATATTCGCATCGCCTCGACCGGTGCAGTCAGCACGGGGTCGCGATTTTGGGTACAGAGCGTAAGGAAGTAACGCATCCCGGCTTGGGAAATACGAGCGTGCCGGAGATTCGCGGTCTTTCGCTCGGGCAGGGGCATGCGCGTATTAATGGCAAATTACCGAACGGGTGCAAGGCTGCACCACACAGCGATGAGCGGCACGGCCACGAGGGCCGGCCCTATGATTTCAGAACCTGACAAGCCGTTCGGCATGGCCACAAGGGCCAGCCCTACATCGAACCCAAAACCTCACTCGCCTTTCCCGAAGAATTCCCAGCAGAGCACCGCCGCCGCCGCGGACACGTTGAGCGATTCCACGGAATTTGTGCCGGGAATCTTTACCAGTCGGTCGCACACAGCGGCAAGATTTGGAGCAATGCCCTTCTCCTCGTTGCCCAGAATAATAGCCGGAGGACGAGGAAGTCCGCGAACTTTTGCCTCGGTGGGCGAGAGCTGGCTGCCGGTCAGGCTCGTACCGATCACAAAATAATGCCGCTTCAACTGCACGCAAAATTCCAGCAGCGCCGGCACGCGGTAGAACTCAACAAAGTCCATGCCGCCTTCCGCCACACGCCACGCGGCCTCGCCGGGCATGGCCTGCGCGGGATGATCCGGTAATATGATCGCCTTCACGCCAAAAAAAGCCGCAGTGCGCACGATGGCACCGAGATTATTGGCGTTGCCCACGCGATCGAGAATCAACAACGGCGCCCGCGTCTTCGTCCAGCAATCGACGACTTCGCGCGTCACTTTCTTCAAAGGGCGTTCGTCGATAACCGCCACAATTCCGCCGTGATGCACTGAACCGGCCACCTTCTCCATCTCTTCTGGCGACACTTGCCGATAAACTTTTTTATTAGTCGCGAGGTAACTGCACAGATTGCCCGCGCGCTTGCCCGTCGCCGCATCGAAGAACAGCCGTTTGATTTCGCCCGGATGTTGGGCAAAAAGCGTCGAGACCGCCTGCCAGCCGCAGACGTTCAGTTCCTTGGCCTGGGGTTTAAAAGGAGGCTTCATGGCTTGGTAGTACCGACCACGGTGAATTCTTCCCGGTCGTGATAGAGGTGCCGAATGCGCAGACCCGTCGCGTGGGTCATGTAAGGCGAGGTGGCGGCGCGAATTTCGCCGAGGAGCGCGAGCGAGTCGACGTGACCGAACTTAAGATTGATCACGAAATTCCGGCACCAACCGTTGGTGAGCCAGGGCGTCACGATATTTTCCATCACGTGATTCGGCTGCTCCACCAAGTCGCAGAACATCCAATCAAACACTTCGCCGGGCTGGGGCTGAAATTTGAAAGCGTCTTCGAGCCGATGCTCGATGAGCGGATTATTCAACGCGCCGCCTTTGAGCGGGCCGTTGTCCACCGCGATAACCTTCGCGCCGCGCTTCGCCGCACTGTAACTCCAGCCGCCGGGAGCCGCGCCGAGATCCACCACGGTTTCAGCGGGCTGAGGTTCGCGACCGTGCACGATGTAGGCTTCCTCAATTTTCAAGTACGAGCGCGAAGGCGCCGCTTCGTCGTCGGCCATGCGGCGTTGTCCACCCAGCCACACTTCACGCGCCGCGAAGATCCGACCGAAGTCGGCGAAAAATACGACGAGCCCGCGGGCTTGAGCGGCACCGCGCGGCAATTCGGGCACGGCCAGTTTGGCGATACGGGAGAGTTTCTTTTTGAGCAGTTCGAGAAACGCTTTCTCCACCGCGCTCAGCCGCCGACCCAGCCCGGTGACTTCCGAGGCGCAGAGAAATACACACGGCCAAGCTGCCTCGATGCGTTCGCCCCGCAAGCTTTCGAAGAAGTAATCGGCGAGCTGCTGCGCGAGTGCGTTCACTGATTCCCCTTTGAATTCGCGTGGCACCAGCATGGTCAGATGGGGAAACGCCAATTCGGCCACGGACTGCATGATTTTATCGCCCGGCACGGCTTCCGCCCCGGCCCAACCGGGTCCGGTTTCATTGATGGTAAGCCCATCTGCGCCCAGCTCACGCGAGAGCAAAGCTTCATACCGGTGCTGACAAAGAAATAGCATGAGGGGAATCTATCCAGAGGCGTTGCAGCGGGGCGACGAAAATCTCCGTGCATTTTCCAGCCGGAGAACTTTCAATTCTGCCCTCCCCCATGCGCGCCCTGATTGCCTTCGATAAATTCAAGGACGCCCTCACGGCCCGTGCGGCCTGCGAGACGGCCGCCATCGCGTTACGCGCCCGCCATCCGGACTGGAGCCTTGATCTTTGTCCCCTGACGGATGGGGGTGATGGATTTTGCGAGACGCTCGCCCACTCTCACGGCGAAAGGATCGAACAAATTAAGGTTCACGGCCCGCGACACGAACCGCAGATCGATGCTCCCGTCGGTTTCGTTTCTTCTTGGGCGCTTACACCTGCCGCCCGGCAGCAAATCGCACCGCACAGTCCGGCCGAAATCGCGGTGCTGGGACTCGCCTCGGCCAGTGGCCTCGCCTTGCTGCCGCAAGATCAACGCGACCCGTGGCACACCTCGACCTTCGGCACCGGGGAGCTGCTGGAATATTGTGTGCACGAAAAGGCCGATGTCATTTTGCTCGGGATCGGCGGCAGCGCGACCAACGACCTTGGGTGCGGGGCGCTGGCCGCGTTGGGTTGCAAATTTATCGATGCGGCCGGTGCGATTATTTCTGTGCCGACGCCCTCGACCTGGGCGCGAATTCAACGCGTCGATGCCACCCGCGCGATCAAGCTCCCGCCCATTTTCATCGCTTGCGATGTCAGTAATCCGTTACTTGGCCCCACGGGAGCCACCGCGTCGTTCGGCCCGCAAAAAGGACTCAAGCCCGGCGATCTACCGCAGCTCGAAGCGCAGGTGGCGCGAATGGCGGCTCTCTTGGGCGAAGCCTGTGGCCGGTCGTTTTCCCGCGCAGACCTGCCCGGTGCCGGCGCGGCCGGGGGCATCGCCTTTGGGCTAATGGTTGCAATGGGCGCGAAACTTGTGCCGGGTTTCGATCTCGTGTCTGACTGGCTCGATCTGCCGGCGCGCATCGCCGCAGCGGATCTGATCATCACGGGTGAAGGCCGGTTCGACGCCACTTCGCTTGGCGGCAAAGGTCCAGGCTCGCTCGTGCGCGCCGCGCAACGGCTCGGTAAACCGGCGCACGTCTTCGCCGGCACGGTTGATTTGCCCGAGCAGGAAAAACTCGCGCTAGCAGGCGTGAAGTTTCAGGCGATCACTCCGACCGGAATGCCACTCACCGCAGCGTTGCCTCGCACAGCGGAATTGCTGGCGAAGGCGATCAACCACGCGGTCTGAACAAACCAGGTTTTCTCTCCTGACCCGATTCTTCAATTTCACGATCCTGCATTTTCTCTCTAAATCTCCTCGCCAAGCCGGCACACCCTTCCAGTAATCACAAAACATGATTCGCCGGTTGATCGTCGCCCCCACGCTCGTCCTCGCCGCCCTCAGCGTCCTGCTGTTGACGCCGGGCTGCGCCAGCAAACCAGAGAAACCCGCGCCCAAACCACCCGCGCCCATCATCGTCCCCAAACCGGTGGAACCTGAGCCCGTACCCGAAATCCTGCCGCCGGTTATGCTCGGTATCGATGTCCTGGAGGCCGAAGGTTTCAAGGCGATCGCCGGAAAAAAAATCGGGTTGCTCACCCATCCGGCAGGGGTGAATCGGCGGGGCGAGAGCACCCTCTCCGTCATCCTCCGCTCCCGCCAATCGAAGCTCGTCGCCCTTTTCGCGCCTGAACACGGCCTCGATGGCACCGCGAAGGCCGGCGACAATATTGCCGATTCAACGGATAAGCGCACCGGCTTGCCCGTCTACTCCTTGCACGGCAAAACCCGCAAGCCGACGAAAGATATGCTCAAAGGTCTCGATGCACTGGTGATCGACCTGCAGGATATCGGTTCACGTTCCTACACTTTTATCAGCTGCATGCGCTACACGATGGAAGCGTGTTTCGAAAATGGCGTGGAAGTAATCATTCTTGATCGTCCGAATCCCTTGAGCGGACTCAAAGTGGACGGACCACCGCTCGATCCGGAGTGGGTGAGCTATGTCGGTGCCTTTCGCGTTCCCTATGTACACGGGCTCACCATCGGCGAGCTGGCCAAGATGGCCAAGAGTTCGCCGGGTGTACTCGCCACGACGGAAAAATTCCGGGCCAAAGGCCGGCTGACTGTCGTCCCCATGCACGGTTGGACCCGCGCCATGCGGTGGCCGGATACCGGACTCAAGTGGATCGCGACTTCGCCCTTCGTGCAGGATTATAATTCCGTAGTCGGCTACTCCATGGTCGGACTCGGAACGGAGTTGGGTGGCTGGACTTGGGGCATTGGCACTTTTTATCATTTCCGCGGCATCGGGTTTCCGAAGAAAACTCCGGAGCAAATCATCGCTGAGCTCGAACAATACCATATTCCCGGAATCAAATTGGAGAAAATCCAAGGCGTCGGTCGCGATGGCAAAGTCATCGACGGCGTATACGTCGAGATCGCCGATTGGAACGCTTGGCGACCCACCGAACTTTCATTCTACATGATGAAAATCGCCGCGAAATGGAATACGGGCAATCCCTTCAAAGCCGCGCCGACTGACCGGCAAAACATGTTCAACAAACTCACCGGCTCCACCGCGTGGTGGAAGGCGCTCACCACGCAAGGGTCGAAGGTCGATGTAGCGCAATTCACGAAAAATTGGGGAGAGCGCGCCGCCGTTTATCAACAACAGAG
Source organism: Opitutaceae bacterium (assembly GCA_025360455.1). GTDB lineage: Bacteria > Verrucomicrobiota > Verrucomicrobiia > Opitutales > Opitutaceae > Didemnitutus. Next base: position 7,168 of record JANYCF010000286.1, read on the forward strand.
TCGGAAATACTGGCTCTACCAGTGATCCCATAAAGCGGCACGGCCACGAGGGCCGGCCCGGCGAATTTAGACCCTGCAAGGCTGGCCCTGGTGGCCATGCCGTCTGAAGGGCCGGTTTCCACCCCGCGTACCGCTGCGCTTCACCGTATTATTTTGCCGGAGTATTTTTCGCGACCCAAGCCGTGTATTCGGCGCGGGGCATAAATTTCAGCGAGGCGGAATTGATGCAGTAGCGCTGGCCAGTGGGCTGCGGACCGTCGTCGAAAACGTGCCCGAGATGGCTGCCGCACACTGCGCAATGCGTCTCGACCCGAACCATACCGAAACTGCTATCGCGCGTCTCCGCCACGAACATTTTTTCCAAGGGTTGCCAGTAACTCGGCCAACCGGTGCCGGAATCAAATTTGTTCTGCGCGTCAAATAATGGCGTGTCGCAGCCAACGCAAAAATACACGCCATCGGTATGATTATCCCAAAAGGCATTGCGGAAGGGCGGCTCGGTGCCCTGCTGGCGGGCCACACGATATTGATCAGACGTCAGGCGCGCCCGCCACTCGGCGTCAGTGCGTTGCACCTTCGTCTTGCTCAGGTCGATCACGACGCGCGACGGAAGACCACAAGCGGATTTTTCGCCATCAATCGCACAGGCTGCGGGATCGGTTACTTTGGAATTCTTAGCTTTCATGGAGGTATTTTCTGCGGAGAAGATAATGACTGCGGCAAATGCAGCCAGAGTTAAACTACCGGGGAGGAGCCACTTTTTCATGGGAAGGAGAATGAGTTTATATGGATAATACGAAGGCGCAACCAGCGTGGATGCCAGCGCGCTGAACATAGGAGCCGGCCGACAGGAATTTATTCCGTGCGGACGCGCACCTGACCGTCATGAAATTCGTTCACCAAGGATTGGCCGGACTTGAGGCCATGGGCTCGCGCAACGGGGTTCCCCTGTTCATCGCGCACAATCGCAAAGCCGCGCTTGAGCACTGATTGCGGACTGGCGGACTCCAGCCGCTTCCACAACGCGAGCAAGCGATGCGACTCAAGTTGCACACGTTTTTCAGGCGAGGCGGAGCAGAGTCGGGCCCGAGCGCCGGCGAGTTGTTCCCGGCGCTGCTGGGTAGCGTGGCGCAGAGCGGCGTTAAGGCGGCCGGCAAAATCGTCAAGTCGCAGATGCCCCTGCTCGATCATGGCGGAAGGGGAGAGCAACCGCAGTCGGCTACGGGCGTGGTCGAGCCGCTCGCGCCCGCGATCAAGGGCCAGTGCGATGATATCCAGCAGGGCTTCGCCCGACTGTTTAACCCGCTCGTTTGCCGCGATGAAGTTGCTCGAAATCAACTCAGCCGCACCGCTGGGAGTTTCGGCGCGCACATCAGCCGCAAAATCGCACAAGGTATAGTCGATTTCGTGACCCACGGCAGAAATAATCGGCACCTTGCCTGCCGCCACGGCACGAACGAGCGGCTCTTCATTGAAAGCCCACAGATCCTCGATACTGCCACCACCCCGACCAATCACGAGCAGATCGAAAATCCCCTGCGCCTCGGCCGCGTGCAGCATCTCGACCATTTCTGTCGCCGCGCCCTCGCCCTGCACTTTGGCGGGCAACACAATTAACCGGCCATGCCAACCACGACGCAGAAGAATACGGATAAAATCCTGCACCGCCGCACCCGTGGGCGAAGTGATGAATCCAATCGTGCGCGGCAAGAGCGGCAGAGTCTGCTTACGAGCAGCGTCGAACAGGCCTTCCTCCGTGAGCCGCTTTTTTAGTTTTTCGAATTCCTGCTGCAGCCGACCGGCACCTTGCTCGATGAGCACACGGGTGATGAGCTGGTATTGGCCGCGTGTTTCGTAAACATCGACTTCCCCATAGGCCAGCACCTGCAAACCGTCGCGCAGTTGTATGCTCTGGCGGGTGGCATCACCTCGAAACATCACACAAGAAAGCTGCGCCCCTGAGTCCTTCAAGGAAAAATATATGTGACCGCTCGTTTGGATGCGAAGGTTCGACACCTCGCCGCCCACCCAGCAAGGTTGCAGACCGCCCTTAAGCAACTCTTTCAGCCGCCGCGTAAATTCCGTAACGGACTGCACGCGACCCGTATCGTCGAGAAGAATGTCGTCCGTTCTTTTCACGGGACTTTTTTCTTACCGTAATGCTTGCGGACGAGGTGAGTGGCAGCGGTAAGCGCCAGAAACACGCTGACCGCAATAAACGTATCCCGACCTTTGCCGTGCAACAACGCGTCACCAAAAAGAATGAGGGCAACCGTCAACGAACCCACGATCGCAAACGACAGAAACAAATATTTCCCAAACGGCACTTCTGCGAGGCCCAGCAGATAATTCTGCACCGGGTAAGGTAATCCGGGAGTGACGCGTAACAAAACAATCAGGTCCGTGGCATCCCCCGAGGCGACCTGCGGAAGCTGATAACCGAAATAAGAGAATAGTTTGCCCAACAATGGGCGCAAGGCCCGGCTGGCCAAAAAATAGGAGAGCGCCATGTTCACTAAAAGAGCCAATAAGGACAACATGATCACCGTGGGCAGACCAAGCCTTTCTGCGAAAACCGGGCCGGCCGAAAGTGAGAACGCTAAGAGCGGAGCGCCCAAGGCAGGCAAAATCGCCATGGCGATGAAAAACGCCACTGGGCCGGCTACGCGAATGAGATCGAGCCCCTGCTGCAGGAGACTTTTAAGGTCGAGCCCTTGAGCCACTAGACCCGCGACCACCAGCAGCAAAAACGCCACCACACCAAGTTTGATCAATAGAGAACGATTTGGACGCGGAGCGGATTCAGCCATAAACGTCACGATGTCCGCGCCACTTTGCCCGCGTCAAGACCGGAGCCTTTGGCTTGAATCCCATTCCTTTATTCGGGCCGTGCCACTCGGTGGCGCATTCGTGCAATGCCCGATGTCGCTCCGCTCGGTAACGTGGGCAAACCTCTGAACCCGGATTTTCTCCCACTAATCACGCGAATGTTCAGCCAGACAACGCCACACGAATCACTCAACATCACACAATTCTCCCACGGATCTCGTGGATAAACGCGGATAAATACCCATCACCGATTCCACCTGCCTTTCCCTCCGTGTCTTGATTCGCGCGCAATTCGCGGAAAATTCAGAGGTCCCTTTTTCGATATGACTGCTGCCCGATTTTCAGTTGGCAGTTGGCTCACCAAATCCTTTAGCCACTGAAAATACCGGGACACACCTATAAGTTACAGTGCTAATAAATGTATAACAACAAGTTGAGATTTAAATCGCAATTAAGTGGGTAATTATACCTATTTTAATAGGTTTATTACTTGATTCAGTCTGGGTATTGATCTTTATCGAACGCATCAGACTTCTCACAAAAATTTCACATAAAACACCCATTACTACCCCGTAGAGAACGCGCCTCTATCCTCTAAGCGCTCGCTGACACCGCCACACCGCAGATTCCCACCACGATTAATTTAAGCAATCCACTTCGACCCCACATTTCCATGGAATACATTTGCATCAGCTCCACCCCATTTGTTGGCTGCAAAACCCATTCACAAATTATGCCTTTTTGGAAACGATCTATCGATATCCTCTGTTGCCTGCTTGCCATGCCCGTTTTGGGCGTGTGCGCCTTGTTCATGGCCATTGTGACAAAACTCGTCTCTCCCGGGCCAATTTTATTTAAACAAGAACGCATTGGTTTCCAAGGACGTCGCTTCAAGATCTACAAATTCAGAACCATGTTCGTCTCGGCCGATACCGGGGTGCACCAAAGTTACTTCAAGGATTTGATGCAGACCAATGTGCCGATGACAAAACTGGATGCGAAGGGCGACAAGCGTCTAATCCCAGGTGGCTGGCTGCTCCGCGCATCTGGCCTGGATGAACTCCCGCAGTTGATCAATGTTCTGCGGGGTGAAATGAGCCTCGTTGGTCCTCGCCCGTGCATTCCCAGTGAATTCGAAGAATACCTACCTTGGCAGCGCGAACGCGTGAACGCGACACCGGGCCTTACCGGGCTCTGGCAAGTCTCTGGGAAAAATCGCACCACGTTCGATGAGATGATCCGGTTTGATATCAAATATACCCGCACCATTTCGCTGGGTCAGGATCTTAAAATCATACTTTCCACGGTACCAGCTCTTCTACAGCAGATCGGAGATACCTTACAGCGAAGAAAGCCGACCATCGCAACACCGGTATCCATTCAAAAAAGCAGTTTCCAGAAACAGCAAATCACCGGCAACAATCGCTGATATTGCGCTAATTGCGCATTTTTAACGATTCACGGGCTTGCTTTGAGTCCGTGTTTCAGTTTGTAAATATTTCCATGAAGAAACCGATCTCTGTTGGCGTCGTTGGGTGTGGCTATTGGGGCCCTAATTTAATCCGCAATTTTCGTTCACTGGCAGACTGCCGCTTAAAATCAATTTGCGACGTTAGCGAAGACCGTTTGCGCCATCTTCAAACGCTTTATCCTGAAGTTGAAACGGAAACGAAATACGACAAGCTACTGGGGGATCCAAATCTTGATGTGATTGTCGTCGCCACCTCGGTGAAGCATCACTTCCCGATGGCCAAAGCAGCCCTACTCGCAGGGAAGCATACGTTCATTGAAAAACCCATGGCATCCTCTTTGGAGCAATGTGAGGAACTCGTCTCCCTCGCCAAAAAGCAGGGCCTGATTCTGATGGTTGGCCATACCTTTCTCTATTCACCAGCGGTTCGAAAAATCAAAGAACTGGTTGATAAAGGCGATGTCGGTGAAATCAGATATATTTCTGCGCGCCGATTGAATCTCGGTCTGTTCCAAAAAGACATCAATGTCGCTTGGGATCTCGCTCCGCATGACATCTCGATTATTCTCTATATCATGGGTGAAACCCCGCTGCGGATCAATTGCGTGGGCGCAGCCCATGTGACGCCCGGCATCGAAGATGTGACTGCCATGCATCTCCACTTCTCTGCGGAAAAAACCGCCACGATACAAAGCAGCTGGCTCGACCCGAAAAAAGTCCGGGAAATGACTATCGTGGGCAGCAAGCGCATGATCGTGTACGACGATATTGTGGCGCAGGAAAAAATCAAAATTTTCGATGTCCGCGTCGACCGTCCGCCCCACTACGACACCTTTGCCGAATTTCATTACGCCTATCATTATGGCGACACCTACAGTCCGTATATCAAGCAGGACGAACCGCTGAAAACCGAGTGCCAACACTTCTTGGACTGCATCCGGACGGGCAAGACCCCCATCACCTCCGGTCAAAAGGGCTTGGAAGTCGTACGCATTCTCGAAGCCTCTTCGGCTTCGCTCAAACTCAATGGGGCACCGATTGATCTGCCCCCCGTCGGTCGCGACGGTCGCGCCTCGAGCACTTCCACTCCTCCGATGAAGTCCTCGAAATCGACTCCGCCCATGTCTTCGGGTCGCACGAAATAAGGGGATACATTAACCGATCACTTGTGCCGACAATCATCCGTCCACTTCGCCGCACCTTTGCATGAATCCCTCGCCGCTTCCCAACCAGCAAATCGCACCCGATGTTAAATTAGGCCAAGGGGTAAAAGTTTTCAGCTTCGTCAATCTTTACGGGTGCGAAATTGGGGACGACTCAAAAATCGGCACCTTTGTTGAAATTCAACGCGGGGCAAAAATCGGCAAACGTTGCAAAATCTCCAGCCACACCTTCATTTGCGAAGGGGTAATTATCGAGGACGAAGTATTTATCGGACACGGGGTAATGTTCACCAATGATCGGCTTCCGCGGGCCACGAATGCGGACGGCAGTCCGCAAACCGCGGCCGATTGGAAAGTGGAAACAACGACCATCAAGAAAGGAGTCTCCATCGGTTCAAATGCGACGCTCCTCTGCGGGATCACCGTGGGAGAACGCTCGATTATCGGCGCCGGCGCGGTCGTTACTAAGAACGTTCCTCCCGGCATGATTGTCGCCGGCAACCCAGCCAAGGTCCTTCGCCCGATCTAACCGATACAGACCCATCTCCCTTTACTCAACTCTTCCAAACAATTCCCATGTCATCTGTCAAAGTTCCCTTCCTCGACCTAAAAGCCCATCACGACCCTATCCGCCAGGAAGTCATGGTGGCCATGAACGCCGTGATCGACGAAAACGCCTTCGCGGGCGGAAAATTCGTCACAAAATTCGAAGAGGAATATGCGAAATTCTGCGAGGCTAAGTTCTGTGTCGGTGTCGCCAACGGCACGGATTCACTCTGGTTCTCACTCCTCGCCATGGGCGTGGGCCAGGGCGATGAAGTGATCACAATCCCGATGACTTTTCTCGCCACGGCGGAAGCCATCACCTACGCAGGAGCCAAGCCAGTGTTTGTCGATATCAACCCGGAGACCTTTACGATCGACGTCACCAAGATTGAAGCGGCCATTACCCCCCGCACCAAAGCCATCATGCCGGTGCATCTCTTCGGTCAATGCGCCGACATGGATCCGATCATGGAGATTGCCCGCAAGCACAAGCTGTTCGTCATCGAGGATGCGGCACAGGCCCAAGGTTCAAAATACAAAAGCCGGCTCGCTGGTTCGATCGGCCACGCGGGATCATTTAGTTTTTATCCTGGAAAAAATCTTGGTGCTTGGGGCGAAGCCGGAGCCATCACCACCAACGATGCTGCCCTACGCGAAGGCATGCAGATGTACCGAGAGCACGGACAGAAGAAAAAATACTACCACGACGTTGTAGGCTGGAACGGTCGGATGGATGGCATCCAAGCCGCCGTTCTAAGCGTGAAGTTGAAGTATCTCAACCAGGCCAACGACGGTCGTCGCCGGGTCGCGGCGCGCTATAACCAACTCCTTGCCGGATTGCCCGGTGTATCCCTGCCAGTCGAAGTAGAATACGCGCACCACATTTATCACGTCTACGCCTTACGGGTAGCGCAGCGCGATACGATTTTGAAACTAATGGGCGAGCGTGGCGTCAGCTGCGGTATTCACTATCCTGTCCCCGTTCACTTGCAAAACGCCTACGCCAATTTAGGCCACAAGCGCGGAGATTTTCCGATCAGTGAAGCCTGCGCCGATTCATTCCTATCGTTGCCAATGTTCCCCGAACTCACCGACGCGCAAATCGATACCGTGGCCACCGAGTTCAAAGCCTGCTTGGCCCAAATCAAGAGCTGAACCGAATTGGCGTCCGCTTTTCCCGATGCCCACTGTCGTAACATCCGCCACCAAGACGAGTAACAGTTGGGAATGCTGGCTATTGCATTGTCCTTGATCATTCTGATCGGACTGCCGGAAAAAGTCAGAAAGCACCGCCAAAACTTCACCGAGCAGATTGAGTGTCGCAACAGATTTTGCGTAAACAAGCGACCCCGCCAATACCTACACCGGTCTATCAACAAATCACTTCATTATTCCGATAGACGATCTATGTCTTTTGCCCTACCTTTTTGCATATCGTATCGCTACTCTTTTAGACTTCACTACACCCACCGCACATGGAAAACGTAACTTCTTCCGCCTCGGCTCCGAGCCTGCAATTGGGTGATATCTATTACCTCTTATTCAGACATAAACGAATAATTTTAATCAGCACGGCATTGGGGTTATGCTGGGCTGCTTTGGCCTACAAATATATAGCGCCACCCTACACGTCTGAAGCCAAGCTCTTCATCCGCTATGTACTGGAAAGTAAAGCCCCCGGCCCTACCGATACATCAAGCGTGGTTTCTCCCGACTCACGGGGAGAGACCCTGATTAGTTCAGAAATACAGATTCTTACGAGTTTGGATTTGTCGAAAGAAGTCGCCTTAGCCGTGGGTCCAGAAAAAATCGTTCCTAAAGCTGCGGCCAGCAATGCGCTGGCAAGTGCGGCTCTTCTCATTTGCAACCAACTGGACGTTACGCTTGAGCCTAAAAGCACGGTACTAAAGATCAACTTTACCCACCCGGATCCGACCGTCATTCAACCGGTCTTGCAGGAAGTCTTGATCCAATACCAAAAGAAGCACATCGAGGTGCATCGGACCAGCGGGATGCTCAGCGAATTACTTTCCAAGGAAACCGACACCCTCAGGGCGCGTCTCGCTCAAACCGAAGATGCTTTGCGTAAAGCCCGCAATAAAGCCGGGGTGATTTCACTGGAAGAGTCCAAAAAATCAAATGCCGAATTAATTTCGCGACTTAAGCAGGAATTGTTCAGCGCTCAAGCGCAGCTGGCCGAACAAAATGCCATTTTGCAGGAAATCAAAGGCGGCCTGCCTCCGGAACAATTAACCGATAATGCCAACCTGCCGGCTCCCGCGACGTTAATTCAAGCGCACCAAGATTTGAGTCTCCGCATTGACGCCCTTCGCCGGCGGGAACAGGAGCTCTTGATTCAATTCACTCCGGAAAACTCCCGGGTAAAAGAAGTCCGCAGCCAGCTCGCTGAAGCCAACAGTAAGAAAACCCAACTTGAATCAGAATATCCTCAAATCATTCGCTACGCGGTGCCGGTTGCTGATCAAAACGGCAATCAAACAAACAAAAGCCGAATTCAGATTGCCGATGAAATCGCGCTCATCGCCTCCATCGAGGCGAAAATCAAAATACTTCGGCAACAATACGATCAAGTTCAAGCGGAAGCATCCACTCTTGATCAAATGGAAGTCGCCATTATTGAATTACGTCGGCAACAGGAACTCGAAGAGAAAAATTACCGCGATTATTCTGCCAGCCTGACAAAATCACGCAGTGCCGAGGCGCTCAATTCAGATCGCGTCTCCAATATTAGCGAAATTGAATCACCCACTCCGCCACAGCGGAACTGGAAGAAGACCAATAAAATCCTCATGGCGCTTTCCTTCGGTGGATTATTGTTCGGGCTCTGCTGGGCTGTGCTCGTCGAGTACTTCTTTGATCGCAGTATTCGCCGACCCAACGATGTGGAGCATTCCCTCAAACTCCCGCTTTTTCTGGCCATACCAAGATTGGCCAATGGCTCTCATGGGCATGCTCTGCCTAATCGCGAAATCAAACTGCTCCAAAATTCTGATCCCTCTGACACCAGCGAAGCCATCGTACCACACGAAGAGGCCAACATCCTAAACCCTTATTTTGAAACCCTTCGTGACCGTTTGATCGCCTACTTCGAAAGCATCAATCTGCGTCACCGCCCAAAACTGATAGCGGTCACCGGACTCGGCAGAGAAAGTGGCGTCAGCACCACGGCCGCCGGGCTAGCCCGATCCCTCTCCGAAACCGGCGAAGGCAATGTGCTCCTCGTTGATATGACGCAAAAGAAAGGAGAAGGCACGGCGATGCCATTCTCGCAAGGCAAGGCCATGTCTGACATTGACCACATCCTTGCCACTCAAGCTTCAATCAAGAGTGAGAATAAACTTTTTGTGGTTTCTGAAGGCACCAGCAGCGAAAAACTTTCGAGACAGCTTCCGCAACGTTTCAATCAGCTCGTCCCGAAACTCAAAGCGAGCAACTTTGACTACATCATCTTTGACATGCCACCCGTCAGTCAGATCAGCGTTACCGCTCGCCTGGCATCCTCGATGGACATGATTCTCATGGTGGTAGAGTCCGAAAAAACTGATCGGGAGATGGCACAGCGCGCCGCCGCCCTGCTCAGTAAAGTAAATGCCAACGTAGGCGTCGTGCTGAACAAAACAAAAACTTATGTTCCCGGTAAACTCTTCAAAGATCGCGAGTTTTTTCTGGATTCCTAGAATGATTTATCAAGCGATCTAAGCTGGATTTTCCCGGAAACAAGCCGCTCGTTCAGCCGGGTGCGCTTAAGTTGATTTTTTAAATCAAGGAATAACAGCCATTCGCTTTCAAAATCCGTGCTTTCGAGCCCAAGTCTTCCATTAACCATCATCCTGTATTTTGCCCAATAAGCGGCAGGACTTTATCACATCTCAGAATTCCATCCGGAAATTTCGCCGATGCGATTGCGACCCAAGCCCTCTCTCTGAAAGCAGCAACCATTGTCATTGAATACACTAATCTCGGCGTTGTTTCGCGAATTGCCTTTTGCTGCTTCTTTTTTGAGCCTTACCACGACTTTCAGTTTTATACCCAATTCTCAGCCATTGCAGGAAGAAATCCATGAGTGAATTTACCCGTCGAATTTATTACCAAATCAAGCCATTATTACCTCGGCGTTTACGCTGGTTTATCCGTCGATTAAATGCTTTGGAAATACGGGCCCGCTCCAAACAAATTTGGCCAATTGATGAATCGGCAGGCAAGACGCCCGTGGGTTGGCCTGGCTGGCCAGAAGGCAAACGCTTCGCCTTTGTCATCACTCACGATGTCGAGGGCCCGGAGGGAGTGGCCAAGTGTCGGCAGCTTGCTGAACTTGAAATGGAATACGGGGTCCGTTCGTCCTTTAACTTTATACCTGAAGGATCCTATCAAGTTCCGCTCGAACTCAGGACTTGGCTGACCGATAACGGTTTTGAAGTGGGCGTGCATGATCTCAAGCACGACGGAAAGCTCTATTCCAGTCGCCAAAACTTTTCTAAAAAAGCCAGTCGGATCAACGATTACATGAAGGATTGGGATGCCGTCGGATATCGCTCGGGCTTCATGTTACATAATCTTGAATGGCACCATGACATAAACCTCGAATATGACGCTTCAACATTTGACACGGATCCTTTCGAACCGCAGCCGGATGGAGTTGGGACAATTTTCCCATTTTGGGTACCCCGCCCCGGCTTGAATCGAACAAATGACCTGCCTGGCACGAAAAATCCCAAGCAAAACGGTTATGTCGAACTGCCTTACAGCCTCGCCCAGGACTCCACCTTGTTTCTATTATTTAACGAAAAAACCTCTGAGATCTGGCTAAAAAAGATGCATTGGGTCGCTAAGCAAGGAGGCATGGCATTGGCCAATATTCATCCGGACTACCTCTGCTTTAAGGGGGAAGCTCCTTCCGCCGGGACTTTTCCAGCTGAACGATACGCAGAATTACTCCGAGAAGTTACCCAGAAATACGAAGCACACTATTGGAATCCTATCCCTCGCAAGCTAGCCCATTGGTATCGCGAGACCGTACACACTCCCGCTGCCAGCGCAGTTACCAATAAGGCAAAGGATCACACTTTCGACCACTTGCGTGGTAAACGCGTCGCGGTGCTGCTGTACTCAGTTTATCCTGCTGATCCCCGTCCCCGCCGAGCTGCCGAGGCGTTAGCCGATTGTGGCATGGAAGTGGACGTGCTTTGCCAAACGCATGACCTGGCGGCGGCAGCCCGGGAGCGCTTGAATGGGGTCGAGATCCATCGCTTGCCCTTGACGCACCGACGTGAGGGCAAGTTCATGTATCTTTGGCTGTATGGCCGTTTCTTTATTTCGTCTTTTTGGTTTTTAACTTGGCGGAGCCCACGCAAGAAATACGACCTGATTCACGTCCATAACATGCCGGACTTTTTAGTCTTTGCGGCCCTTATCCCCAAATTGCTCGGCGCCAAAATCATTTTGGATCTACACGATCCCATGCCCGAATTGATGACCACGATCTTTGGAGCCGACAAAAACAGCAAGGGAGTCAGATTACTCATGCACGTGGAGAAATGGAGCACAGGATTTGCTAATGCCGTCATCACCGTCAACGAGGCCTGCCGGCGAATCTTCTCTCATCGGAGCTGCGCCGCGGAGAAAGTCACGGTGATCATGAATTCACCTGATGAGCATATTTTTGCCGAGCAGAGACAAACCCCACGAGTTCGCACCCCAGGGGCCCCATTCATTATCATGTATCACGGATCGCTGGTCGAACGGCACGGTCTGGATCTGGCAGTCACTGCCTTGGTCACGGTGCGAAAATTCGCCCCAGAGGCGGAGCTCAGAATATACGGAAATCGCACTCCTTATTTAGAGAAAGTACTGCAATCAGAGGAGGCAACTAGTCTCGGAACTGCGGTCAAGTTTTACGGCCCACTCGCGTTGGATAAGATCGCCCAAGCGATTCGAGACAGTGATGTAGGCGTAATACCTAACCGGCGGAGTGTCTTCACCGAACTCAATACCCCCACCCGAATATTCGAGTACCTTTCTCAAATGCGCCCGATCATTTCCCCTCGTGCACCAGGCATTCTGGATTATTTCGGCCCAGAGGATTTGGTGTATTTTGAATTGGGCGATGCTGCAGATCTTGCCCGGCAAATTGAGTTCGTTTATCGTGAACCTGCTGCTGTTCAGGCTATCGTTATGCGCGGCCATGCCGTCTATTTAGAACGCCGTTGGAGTTGTGAACGGAAAAGATTCCTCGTCTTGGTTTCAAATCTGCTCGGCTTGAAAACCAATCCGACTGCCACAACCCCCGCAGCACAATACACCCCGACACAAGGTGAACCATGATTGGAGTTGCCGTTCATCCCTCTGAACAGCCAACAGCCAGAGAGCTCTTCGAATTATTCAAGACTCCCTGGGAATTTTATCGGTCAGAGCGAAACTATGAAATAGTAATCGCCACCGCATCTCCGCTACCCGCCGCCAACTGCCGGCTAACTATTCTCTTTGGGGCCACCAGCCTGGCGTTCGATCAAGAAAACGGACTTACCCTCAATCCCAAAACAGAGGGGATAAGTGTGATCCATGCGTATAGACGATTTCCTCTTTATGGCGCGGCGGCCACGTTCCCCACTAGCTCCATCGATTTAGTCAGGGAAGAGCAATCGAACCAGCCGATCCTTTTTGCCTGCGGTACGAGCGAACACACCGTCATTCGCGCCGGTTATAATCTTTTCGATGAAATCCGCCGTTTACTAACAACCGGGCAACCCAGTCCCAACGCCGGCATTCCCACGCTGGATCTGCATCTAGCTTTGCTGCGAGATTTGATAACCCGCGCGGGCGTTCCCTTAGTAGAAATCCCTCCCGTTCCAGCAGGCTATGATTTTATGGCCTGCCTGACCCACGATATCGATCATCCTGTGATAATAAACCACCGCTGGGATCATACGATATTTGGGTTTCTCCAGCGGGCGACCGTCGGCTCACTCTTGAGCTTTTGCCGTGGCCGCCTGCCGCTCAAATCTCTTTTAAAAAACTGGTCGGGGGCGTGTCGACTACCCTTAGTGCATCTCGGACTAGCAAAGGACTTTTGGCATGAATTCGCCCAAGATTACCTAAAAATCGAAGCGAAGTTGGGCGCGACGTATTTTGTCATCCCGGAACGAGATAATCCCGGACAGAAAGCCGACGGCTCCAGCGTCCCGATGCGAGCTTGTCGATATGAAATCACTGAACTACTACCGCAGCTCAGAGCCATAATCACCGCCGGCAGTGAAGTGGCCGTGCATGGGCTGGATGCATGGCGAGATGCCACTGCGGGCCGTCGAGAATTGGCCAAGGTCAGCCAAGTAACCGGTGCAGTAGAAATGGGGGTGCGGATGCACTGGTTGTATTTTGATCAAAATTCTCCGGCCGTACTCGAGCAGGCAGGCTTTTCTTATGATTCAACTGTCGGATACAATGATACCGTCGGATACCGGGCGGGAACCACACAGGTTTACCAGCCCCCAACGACCGTCCAATTACTAGAGTTACCCTTACACGTGATGGACACCGCACTGTTTTATCCGACTTATCTGTGCTTGGATGAAAGCGCCGCCTATAGTCTGGTCAGTTCCATGATTGGTCGCATGCCTGAGTTCGGCGGTGTACTCACCTTCAACTGGCATGACCGTAGTCTTGCCCCCGACCGGCTCTGGGGGAATGTCTACTTAAAATTTATCCAAGAAATGAAAAATCGGCACGCTTGGTTTCCCACGGCGACTCAGGCCGTCGCGTGGTTTCGCAAACGCCGGCGCGCGACTCTGGAATACCTCCAAGATGAAACCGGCCTCATCAAAGTTCGAGGAGTCCTCGATAAGACCGACCTGCTGCCAGGATTAAAAATCAGAATACATCACGCCCTCGCCCGTCGGCCCGATGAACTTTTGGCTGCCGGAACTGCCGCGACTTTTTCCGACGAAAGATTCGACATGATAACAGAAATAAACCTAAGCTAACCAAATGAAAGAAATCGTATTGGCCCAGATTGGCTGCGGATATTGGGGCCCTAACTTGCTGCGCAATTTCTCCGCCTTGCCGAATTGCCGCGTCAAATATGTGGTGGACGCCAGTCCTGAGCGCCGCACTTTTGTCGAGGCTAACTTCCCCCGCACCCAGGCCGTGGATTCTGTCGCCACCGTCTTCGCCGATCCGGAAGTCAGCGGGGTGATTATCGCCACTCCAGCCGGCTCCCATTTTTCCCTCTCCAAAGAAGCCTTGCTGGCCGGCAAACATATCTTCGTGGAAAAACCCCTGGCCACCAAGGCCAGCGAGGTCGATGAGCTGGGCGTCTTGGCCGCAGCTCGCAAACTAGTGGTGATGGTCGGCCATACCTTCATCTACAACGCCGCCGTGCGTTACGTGAAAAAACTTATCGATGCCGGCGATCTGGGCGAAGTGCGCTACATTTACAGCCAACGTCTCAACCTCGGCCGTATCCGCTCCGATATTGATGCCCTGTGGAATTTCGCTCCGCACGACATCAGCATTA
>JANYCF010000301.1 GCA_025360455.1 Opitutaceae bacterium
TTGTAGGAGCCTGTTTACAGGCGACTCGGTGTATCCGCCAACGTCGTATGTTTTGTCGCCTGCAAGCAGGCTCCTACAGTTCAAACCAGTCAGGCCTTGGCCCGCGAAACGACATTGCCTCGTGCGGTCGGTCGTGAAAACCTCCGCGCATGCCTTCTGAGTTCTGCATCACGCGTACGGTGGAATTTTCCGAAACCGACATGGCCGGGATCATGCATTTCGCTAACTTTTTCTATTGGATGGAATCATGCGAAGCGGCGTTCTATCGCTCGCTCGCGCTGCCGCTGATCTCCTTCGTGCCGGGCAATGTTGTCGGCTGGCCGCGGGTCGCGGTCTCGTGCGAATACAAGGCACCGCTGCGTTTTAACGATGTCGTGCAGGTGCGGTTGTTGATCAAAGAAGTTCGGACGAAGGCGGTAATTTTTGTGTTTCAGTTTCGCAAATTAAATGAAGGCAAAGTACTGCCGGAAATCATGGCGCAAGGCGAAGTCGCGGCCGTGTGTGTGACGGCGGGAGCCGATGGTGTGATGGCCGCCCAGCCGATTCCGGCCGAAGTGCGGGCCAAATTGGAAGTGGCTCGGGCAGCGGCGTTCTGAGCGTTTCGGTAATTCGGTAGCCGCGCTTGAGCTGGTGGCGAAAGCGCGGACTGCTGGCGTGACCACGTTGTCGTTACGCTCCAACGCGGCTACCCTTTGGATGGAAAACGGAGCGGTCGGAAAGGACGCAGTTTACGGCTCCTGCTTCGTTGCGGATTTGAGCAACGGCTCGACTATCGCCCACACATTGGCGGCTAATTTAATCTGACCTTCGGCGGTGGGGTGAATGCCGTCGGCTTGGTTTAGCTCTGGATGTCCGCCTACACCGTCGAGGAGAAAAGGGATCAGGTGCACGTGGGATTCTTCCGCCAGTGTCGGATAAATCGCAGCGAACCGCTTCGTGTGCTCGGGGCCGAGATTGGCGGGGACTTGCATGCCGGCGAGGACGATTACCGCTTCAGGTACATGTTCCCGGATGCGTTCGATGATTTTCTTTAGATTTGCCTGCGTCACTTCTGGTGCGATGCCGCGCAAGCCGTCATTCGCGCCTAATTCGAGGACAACCATGTTGACCTTCTGACGGAAAATCCAATCCAGCCGGCGTAGACCGCCTGCCGTGGTGTCGCCGCTCAGGCCGGCATTTACCACGTGCCAAGGCAGGTGGGCGGCATTGATCTTTTTTTGGATGAGGGCCGGGTAGGCTTCATCCGGATCCAATCCATGTCCGGCGGTAAGGCTGTCGCCGATGAAGATCAAAGTGTTCGTTTCCGCAGCAGGGGAAGGTGTGGGCCAGAGGAATCCGACCAGCATCACGAAAAACAGCCGTTGAAACATCCGGCTGACCCTTGGTCGGTTCGGCGTTGCGCTTCGGGAGAGGTTGCTTCCTGTACGAGTCATTTCGTTTTCAACTTACGTTCAGCTATGAGTGATCAATGTATCCTAAAAGTCGAGCACCTCACCCAAATCTACCACACGACCGCCGGGCCGCTGACGGTGCTGCACGAGGTGTCTTTCGCCCTGCAGGCTGGCGATACCTGCGCCATCGTGGGACCTTCCGGCAGCGGCAAGACCACATTGCTCGGCTTGTGCGCGGGGCTGGATCAACCCGGAAGTGGCAAGGTGACGCTCGTGGGCCGGGAGCTCGGCTGTCTGACGGAGGATCAGCGTGCGCTCGTGCGCAATGAAAGCGTGGGTTTTGTTTTCCAGAATTTCCAACTGATCCCCACGTTAACGGCCCTCGAGAATGTGCTCGTGCCCTTGGAGCTGCGCGGCGGCCGGGTGGACGAACGCGAAGCCGTGGACCTGCTGACGCGCGTCGGCTTGGGTGACCGGTTGGAACATTACCCGCCGCAGCTTTCCGGCGGTGAGCAACAACGCGTCGCACTGGCCCGCGCTTTTATCAATCGTCCGCGGATACTTTTTTGTGATGAACCGACCGGGAACCTCGATGGGGATACGGCGCAAGCGATGGTGGAGTTGATCTTTGGTTTGAACCGTGAACGCGGGACGACGCTGGTGTTGGTGACCCATGACTTGGAACTCGCCCGCCGCACCCAGCGCATCATCCGCCTCCGCAACGGCGCGGTGATCTCCGACGAACGTGCATAATTTCGGTCACCACCAAACCAACGAAAACAACCATCCAGGGCCCGCGAATCATGCGAATCGACACGAATCATGTAAAGATCCCCGGGACAAGCCCCGGGGGTCTTGATCAAGCCCACCCATGCCGGACATATCATTCTCTCCCTTCCCGCGTAGCGACGAGCGCTAGCGAGTCGTGGTACGTCGGCTTGCTGGCGCTCGCCGCTACTCCACCAAACCGAAGCCGTTCGGCAGGCTCACGATCTACGACAAGCTTCGGGGTATCGGACCCACCGCGAATGAACAATACAAATGACTTCATCTATCCTGCTGAATGATTCGTGTCTATTCACGTGATTAGCGGGCAACTCTCATGAATTTCATTCTTAAAATGGCTTGGCGGGATACGCGGGCGAGCCGGCGACGGCTGCTGCTGTTCTCACTGGCGATCGTCCTCGGCGTGGCGGCACTTGTGTCCGTCGCTTCGTTGCGCGATAACCTGACTCGCGCAATCGCCGAACAAAGCAAGGCCCTGCTCGGCGCCGATTTGGTGATCAACTCGCGCGCGGCGATCGCTCCGGAGGTCGGTGCGTATCTCACGACTCTCGGGGGCGAACAATCACACGAGATCACGTTCAGCTCCATGTTGGTTATTCCGGGAGCGAAAAACACGTCGCGGCTCGTGCAAGTGCGGGCGCTGGAGGGAGCGTTTCCGTATTATGGCGAATTTGATGCCGCTCCGGCGCACGCGCGAGCCAGTCTCTCGGGCGGACTGAATGCCGTGCTGGAACAAACTTTGTTGGCGCAATTTGGACTCAAGCCGGGTGATCAGATCCGGCTCGGCAGTGCTTCGCTCACGGTGGCCGGTGGCTTACTGCGCGTGCCGGGAGAAAATGCGGCGTTCGCTACGCTGGCTCCACGGGTATTTATTCCGCTGGCGACCGTGAAGGAAACCGGGCTGCTCAAGACGGGCAGTCTCGCCCGGTATCGGGTGTACGTGAAGTTTTCTGCCGGTACCGACATGGAAAAACTGGTGCTCACGTTGAAGGAGCGTTTTCGGGAAGCACGGCTCGGCTTTGATACGGTGGAGGAACGCAAGAAGCAGCTCGGCGATTCCATTGCCAGTGCGAATGTCTTTATGATGCTCGTGGGCTTTGCGTCGCTTTTTCTTGGGGCCATCGGTGTGGCGAGCGCGGTGCACGCGCACATCAGCCAGAAATTACCGACGGTCGCGGTGCTGCGTTGCTTGGGGGCCAGTGCGCGGACGAGCTTTGCCATCTACCTCGTACAAGGGCTGGGCTTAGGGGTGATTGGATCGGGTTTGGGCGCGTTGCTCGGCCTCGGTGTGCAGTGGGTGTTGCCGCCACTCTTGAAAGATTTTCTGCCGATCGCTTTTAGTTTTTCCCTCTCTTGGCCGGCGGTCGGGGGTGGGTTTGCTGCTGGTTTGGTGTTGTCGGTACTCTTTTCCTTGTGGCCTTTGTTGGAGGTGCGTCAGGTGTCGCCTTTGCTGACTTTGCGTTCGGCGTTTAACGCTTCTCCTCGGGTGATGCGTGATCCTTGGCGGTATGTGCTATTGTTTATGATCGTTGCAGCAATTTTGGGTTTCGCTATCTGGCAAACGGGACGTTGGTCGTGGGGACTCGGTTTTGGTGGCGCGCTCATGACTGGATTTTTGGTGCTGGCGGGAGTGGCGCGGATGTTATCGTGGGGGGTGAGACGGCTGCCGTTGCGTGGACTGCCATTCGCGTGGCGGCAGGGGCTGGCTAACTTGTACCGGCCGAATAACCGCACGGTGTTGCTGTTGGTCTCGCTGGGCTTGGGCACGTTTTTGATGATGACGCTCTATCTTACGCGCGACACGATTCTTGCGCAGCTAAGGGTGATGGATGCGGCGGGACGGCCCAATCTCATGCTGTTCGATATTCAGGATGATCAGGCGGAGCCGCTCACGAAGTTGCTCGCGGCGCAAGGTACGCCGGTGACGCAACAGGCCGCGATCGTCACGATGCGGATCAATGCGCTCAAGGGGCGCCCGGTGACGGAGCTGCTCAAGGAAGGAAAAAGCACGATTCCGGCCTGGACTTTGCGCCGGGAATATCGCTCCACCTATCGCACCACACTCACTGATACGGAGCAGGTGGTCGCGGGGAAATTCATCGGGACGGTGGCGGCAGGAAGCGAACGCGTGCCCGTATCGCTGGAGGAATCGTTGGCGCGCGACATGCAGATAGGGGTGGGGGATACGATCGAGTTCGATGTGCAAGGTGTGCCGGTGCAGGCGATGGTAGGAAGTGTACGCAAAGTGGATTGGCGGCGGATGCAGCCGAATTTTTTTGTGGTGTTTCCGGCGGGCGTGTTGGAAGCGGCGCCGAAGTTTCATGTCATGGCGCTGCGGGCGGGGTCACCGGAAATTTCGGCGCAAATTCAGCAAGCAGTGGTGCAGGATTTCCCCAATGTATCGGCAATCGATCTCTCCCTGATTTTGCAAACGATCGATAGCATCTATGCGAAAGCATCATTCGTGGTGGAATTTTTGGCATTTTTCACGGTGGTCACCGGAGTGATCGTGCTGGCTGGTGCGGTGTTGATCGGAAGACACCAACGCGTGCGAGAGAGTGTGTTGCTACGCACGCTGGGTGCGACGCAAGCACAGGTGAATCGGGTGATGTTGGCCGAATATTTGGCGCTCGGGACACTCGGTGCGGCGGTGGGAGCGGTGCTCGCGGTGGGGGCGAACTGGGCGCTGGCGCATTATGTTTTCAAACTCAACTGGGCCACGCCGTCATGGGCGGTGCTCGGGTTGGGGTGGGCGGCGGTGAGTGCTGTGACGGTGGTCACGGGATTACTCTCGAGTCGGGGAATCTGTGATCATCCTCCGCTGGAAGTGCTGCGGCAGGAGACGTGAGTGATCGGATCTATAAGACGTATTGGTCCTATAGTGCTTGTGGAAAGAGGTTGCGCGGAGCCGGAGGTTTCAGCAATTCAACCTGCTTAATTATATGAATCCACGCTTCCTGAATTTTCATTATATTCTGCGCGATGCGCAGGGGCGGATGCTTGATACTTCCCGGGGCAATGAACCGCTGGGTTGTGTTGAGGGTTCAGGGCAGATTGTGGATGGCCTCGAAGCCGTGCTGCGTTCGATGCAGCCGGGTGACACGCGCAAGGTCGTGGTGCCGCCGGAACGGGGCTATGGGTTGCACGATCAAGCGCAGGTGCAAAAAGTGCCGCGGGCGCATTTGCCCGTGGCGGAATTGAAAGTAGGCGACCGCTTCCAGACCGGACCGGACCGACATGCGCCGGTGGTGATGGTGGCGGGGATTGAAGGCGACGAGGTTTTGCTGGATGCGAATCATCCGCTGGCCGGACAGCATTTGTATTTCGAAGTGGAGTTGGTTGCGGCCAGGCCTGCGACACTGGAAGAGTGCGCGGCCAGTAATCCAGTCGGGGTTGATGAGTAGCCGCGTTGGAGCGAAAGCGACAACGTGGTTCGAGCGCACCCCGACCACGTTTTCGGGCTACGCCCTCAAACGCGGCTACATTTTGTGGTGCTCACTGGTTGGTTCTTCCTGCCTGGTGTTTGGCGAATTGATGTAGTTGCCAAGTCGCGGTGGCTATCTACGGTTTGGCTCCATGAAAGTACTCGGCATTGATATTGGTGGCTCCGCCTTCAAGGGCGCGCCGGTGGATACGAAGACGGGTCGCTTGCTGGCCGAACGTCATCGTGTGGAAATTGATTCGCCGTGTTCAATTAAGACTGGGGTGGCGGCTGTGCGCGAAATCGTGCGGCACTTTAACTGGCAGGGGCCGGTGGGCATTGGTTTTCCGGCGATCATTAAGAATGGGAAGATCGGGGAGGTGGGAAATCTCGGCCATTGCTGGGAGCAACAAAATGGCACCGCTCTCTTCAAACGTGCGACGGGTTGCCCGGTGAAAATGATTAACGATGCGGATGCCGCAGGTCTGGCCGAAATGAAATTCGGCGTGGGTCGCGGCCGACTGGACACGGTGGTTTTGCTGACTTTCGGGACAGGTATCGGTTCGGCGTTGTTTTTTCACGGCCAGCTTTTTCCCAATGCCGAGTTGGGGCATATTCCTTGGAAGGGAAAACCCTTCGAGCGTTTCGCCTCGGCGGCGGCGCGCAAACGCGCCCGGTTGGAATGGAACCAATGGGCGGAGCGCGTGAATGTTTACCTCGGCGTGGTGGAGCGATTGGTTTCCCCGGAACTGATTATCGTGGGTGGCGGTGTGAGTAAAAAGTCCGATCTGTGGTTCAAATACCTGAAAACTAACGCCAAAGTGGTGCCTGCTAAACTTCATAACGATGCCGGTATCGTGGGTGCGGCGCTCGCCGGCGAATAAAGCGAGGCTGGGGGCACCATCCATCCTGAAGCTCACCCGTTTATCCCAATCAAACTGCGACTTGCCTGAGATCTCGCGTGTAATTCCCTTACTTTAAACCTCTGTCCACTATGTCTACCACCGGTACACAGCCGCTCACAGCCAAGCCCATTGTTGCCAAGAAAAAATCGCGGAAGCGCCTTTACTGGATTCTCGGAGGCCTGCTGGTGCTCGGCGTGCTGATCACTGCGGCTATCATTAAAAATAAAGGGAAGGAGCCACTTCTCATGGTGACGACCGAGAAGGCTATCATCAAAACCATCACGCATGTAGTCACCGCCACGGGCAAGGTGCAGCCTGAGCTCGAAGTGAAAATTTCTCCCGAGGTTGCCGGCGAGCTGATCGAATTGCCTTTTCTCGAGGGGCAACGGGTCAAAAAAGGCGATACGCTGGTGCGGATAAAACCCGATTTCTATCAAGCGCAGTTGGATCAACAGGAGGCCTCTTTGGCCTCGGCCCAGGCCTCAAGTGTGCTGAGCCAGGCGCGGCTCACCAAGGCCGAACAGGATTTCAAGCAGGCGAATACTCTTTACGCCAAGGAGCTTATTTCGGACGCCGACTTCACGACGGCTACGGCGAATCTCAACGTGGCCAAAGCAGACTTTGATTCTTCCGTTGCGCAGATCCGTCGCACGGATGGTTCGTTGAGCCAGGCTCGCGATCAACTGGCCAAAACCACGCTTTATGCGCCGATGGACGGCACCATCAGTTCGCTCACCAGTGAGGTGGGCGAGCGGGTGGTCGGAACCAATCAATTTGCCGGTACTGAAATTATGCGGGTAGCCGACCTCGCCAATATGGAGGTGCGCGTGAAGGTGAATGAAAACGACATTGTTAATGTCAAACTACACGATCACACCGTGATCACCATCGATGCATTTCCGGGTCGTCGGTTTCAGGGTGAGGTTTACGAGATCAGCACTTCGGCCCTCAGTCTGGGGGGCGCCGGCAGTAATCAGAGCGCTCAGGCCGCATCGGCTTCCGATGAAGTCACGAACTTTCTCGTTAAGATCAAGGTCAGCGCCCCCGACGCCAAGCTTCGCCCGGGCATGAGCGCTACGGTGGATATCGAAACGGAGACGGTCAAAGATGTCGTCGCCGTGCCGGTGCAAAGTGTCACGGTGCGGGCCGAGGGCGGCAAGACCACGGAGGAACTCCAGAAGGATCGCGAAAAGGTGGCCAAGGAGCGTTCGGGTAATGATCTCGAAGTCGTGCAAGAACGCGAGGAGGCCAAGCGCACTATCGAATCGCTGCTCCGAGTGGTTTTCGTGCGCAAAGGCGACAAGGTAGAAATGCGCAAGGTCGAGACCGGCATCACGGATAATTCCCATATGGAGATTAAGAGCGGGGTGAAAGCCGGGGAGGAAGTGATCTCCGGCAGTTACAAGGCCATCAGCAGTCAGCTGAAAGATGGGGCCAAAATCATGATCCAACAGCCCAAGCCTGAAGAGAAGAAGTAACCGCACCGTTGTCTCAAGTCATGATCGCTCAACCTGCCACCAACGGCCACGGCCGGGATTATCGTTCACCCGGTCCGGTCGTCATTGAAATCGAAGGGGTCACCAAACTCTACCAGATGGGCGAGGAGACGGTGCACGCCTTGCGGGGGGTTAATGTGCAGGTCCACCGCAACGAGTATCTCGCCATCATGGGGCCGTCGGGCTCCGGCAAATCCACGTTGATGAATATGCTCGGCTGTCTCGATACCCCGACGAGCGGAAAATATTTATTCAGTGGCAAGAGTGTTTCCGAGATGGACGACGACGAACTGGCTGACATCCGCAATCGCGAGATCGGATTTGTTTTCCAAACCTTCAATCTCTTACCCCGTTCCACTTCGCTGGCGAATGTAGAGCTGCCTTTGATCTACGCTGGGTACGGTCCCGCTGAGCGCCGCGAACGCGCGAGCCAGGTGCTGCACAATGTCGGACTCGGTGATCGTATGGGACACAAGCCCAATGAACTATCCGGTGGCCAGCGCCAGCGCGTCGCTATCGCCCGAGCCCTCGTTAATAATCCTTCCATTATCTTGGCGGATGAACCGACAGGGAATCTCGATTCGAAGACCGGTGAGGAAATTATGCAGCTGCTCGAGGAACTCTACGTGCAGGGTAATACCATCATCGTGGTGACGCACGAAGAAGATATCGCCCGTCACGCCCGCCGCATCGTCCGGCTGCGCGATGGATTGATCGAATCAGATCTGCGGCAAAGCTAATGGATTTTCGATTTTGGATTCTTGATTTTGGATTTTACCATGAACGAAGCAGAACTCAAAAAACGCACGAAGGCTTTTGCCCTCCGGGTATTGAAGTTGATCGACTCCCTGCCGGACAATCGCTCTGGCCGGATTTTGGCTGGACAATTGGGTCGTTCCGGCACTTCGGTGGGAGCAAATTATCGGGCTGTTTGTCGGTCACGTTCGACGGCGGAGATGATTTCGAAGCTTGCGGTGGTTGAGGAAGAGGCGGACGAGTCAGCATTCTGGATCGAATTGATTGGCGATCATGGCCTGATGACACTGGGGAAGGTTGCGCCGCTGTTGAAGGAGGCTGATGAATTGACCGCCATTATGGTCGCTTCGCGACGCACACTTGGTCGGCGAGTACAGGAATCCAAAATCCAGAATCCAAAACCGAAAATTATATGAAGCGTTTTCTAAACGAATTCGTTGAGTCTTTCCGGATTGGCTTCGCGCAGATCCGGGCGAATAAGATGCGTTCGGCCCTGACCGCACTCGGGGTTATCATCGGTATTGTGGCGGTGACACTCATGGGCACTGCCATCAAGGGTATCGACAAGGGTTTTGATAACAGCTTGGCCATGCTCGGCGACGATGTGCTCTATGTGCAAAAATGGCCATGGGGTGGAGTGGAGGATTGGTGGAATTACGCCAATCGACCTGAGGCGCATCCGCGCGAAGCGGTGGTGCTGAATCGGATCATTCAGGGCACCAGTGATTCACTCCTGGTTTTCGCGGTGCCAGTGGCGCAACGCATGAGTACGGTTAAGGTCAACGATTCGAAGCTGAACGGAGTCTTCACGATTGGCACGACGGCCGAATATGCCCAACTCTCGGTGGCAGAATATCACGACGGTCGGTTATTTACTGACGTGGAGTCAGCCGCGGGACGGCAAGTTTGCTCGTTGGGTTTTGATGTGGCCGAAGCACTGTTTCCGGGGAAATCCTCGATAGGGCAAACCGTCGCGATTAATGGCCAGCCTTTTGAAGTGGTCGGGGTATTTGCCAAACAAGGTGCGTTCCTTGGGCTTTTCAGCTTTGATAATGTTGCGGTGATTCCGCTTACCACTTTTCAAAAATTTACCAATGTCCGGCGCGGTTCCGAGCTGCGCGTGAAGGTGAAGGACAAGACGCGTTTGTTGGAAGCCAGGGATGAGTTGATTGGCGCGATGCGTCGCGTGCGGGCCCAGTTGCCAGGCGAGCGCGATAATTTTTCGATCAATGAATCGCAGGCGTTCAAAGCGCAGCTTGATCCCCTTAAAAGCGGCATTGCGGTAGTCGGCTTGTTTATCACTGGCCTTTCACTCTTTGTGGGCGCGATTGGGATCATGAATATCACTTTTGTTTCCGTGAAAGAACGCACCAAGGAGATCGGTACCCGCAAGGCGCTCGGGGCGCGTCGACGCAGTATCTTGATGCAGTTCCTGATTGAGGCAGTGTCTATTTGTCTGATCGGAGGCATGGTCGGCCTCGTGATTACTTTCGCCCTGGTTCAAGGCGTCAGTGTGGCGATGCCGGCTTTGCCGGTGCAATTCCCCTTTATGCTTATCATTGCCGCGATGGCGGTTTCTGTCGCCGTGGGTATTCTGTCCGGTTTCATTCCCGCATGGTTGGCTTCACGTCTCGATCCGGTCGTCGCTCTTCGTTACGAATGAACTTTATTGAAATCATTCGCATGGCTTTTGGCTCGTTGGGGGCGAACAAACTTCGTTCGGGGCTGACGATGTTTGGCATTACTATCGGAGTTTTTTCGGTGATCGGGGTGATGACCGCGGTCACAGTACTGCGTAGTTCCATCGAGACAGGTTTAAGCTTTCTGGGTTCGAACATGTTTCAGTTTGCCAAGTATCCGCTGAATGGCGGCGGTCCCGAGGGACGACGCAAATACGATCTGCGCCGCAATATCACACTGGAGCAGGCGATGCAGTATCAGCGGTTGATCGATGGCGTGGCGAATGTGGTTTGTCTGAAGACCTTCGGCTGGGGTGTGTCGCAGGCGGTTTATAACGGCCGTAAGACGACCCCGGGACTCACCTTTGGCGGGACCAACGAGCATTT
>JANYCF010000363.1 GCA_025360455.1 Opitutaceae bacterium
TAGGCCGGCGTGATGCCGCGACCGGTGGAGCCGCGGGCCTCTTCCTTGAGGACGTTGACGCGGTAGTCTTCCCACGCGAGGTCGAGCAGGCGGTGGGAAAGGTCGGAAATCATCGTGCGCTCGTCGAGCAGCAGGCGGGACCAGATTTTGTAGCCTTTCTTTTCCAGGGGGAGCGCTTCCCAGACGACTTTGCGCGGATCGGCGACGACGCCGGCACCGATGCACAGGTGGCTGACGGAGGCGGCGACCACGCCAGCGGGCAGGAGGTTGAGTTTGATGCCACCGGCGGTGTGACCGGAGTTGGAACCGCCGTTGACCTTGAAAACGACGGAAACGGAGGCGGGGGTGCCCAGGAGCTCATCGATGACCTCGGGGATGAGGCGGCCTTTGCCTTCGTCACCAAAGGAGATGCCGACGTCGGCGATGAGTTGACTGCGAAAAGGGGAGAGTGGCATGCGGTTGAGTGCAGCCAGAGAATGTCCCCGGTTGCCGGAAAGTAGAAACGCGGACGGGTGCCCCTCGGCAAGGCAAAATACGCACCCAAAAGGTGGAACCCGGCCTCCGGACGGGTTTGCATAGGTGCCGCGTTGAAGCGGAGCGACAACGCGGTGGTAAGTACGCGCGCTTACTGACCACGCTTTCGCTGCGCTCAAGCGCGGCTACCAAACATGTCGAACTGTAGGAGGGGCTTTATGCCCCGATCTTGGACTCGTGAGGAAAATACGGTGTTCGAATCGGGGCATAAAGCCCCTCCTACAGTTCGGCGCCGTGAGACGTTGAATGGGGAAATCCCGTCCAGCTGGTCCGTCGTAGCCTTGGAAAGTCGGAAGGCCGGGTTCCGCCCTGGAGGCTTTAGCCCGAATATTTCATACCTGAAATCTTCCAATCCTTTTCACAGAGGGCACAGAGGCTGACACAGAGAGAGAAGGAGTGTACAAGGTGTGGTAGGTTCTCGCGCTGATGAGCTGGCGTGAACGTAAAATCCGAAGCTTGGGTCCTGGTATTTCGCTCTGTGATCTCTGTGCTCCTCTTTCTGTCTCTGTGTCCCAAGAATCTTTCTTGGTTTGAGTATGAAATGTTCGGGTTAGGACACAAAAAAGGGGCAGCGGTTTTGGCTGCCCCTGCTGAAATGAAACTAAAGCTTACTTCCGGCTCTTGCGGGAGCGGCTGGGCTTTTCGTCATCCTCTTCGGCGTCATCGTCATCATCGTCGTCCTTCTTCTTCTCATCGTCATCGTCGTCATCCTTGTCCTCATCGTCGTCGTCCTTGTCTTTGTCGCCGTCCTTTTTCTCTTCGCCGTCTTTGCCTTCTTCGTCCTCGTCCCACTTGAGGGAGGTATCGTTCTTCATGCGCTCATCTTCCTCTTCCTCGATCTCGGGCAGATCGTCATCGGCGGCCTCGGTCTTGGCGCGTTTGCCGGTGGGGGTCGTCTCTTCGTCATCCTCGCCGTAGCCGGCGGGCATGAAATCCAAGATGGCGGTGATTTCGCTGAAGAGGTGGACGGCTTTGCCTTCGATGAAGTCGTTGTTCTCGGACTCGCGGAGTTGATCCTCGACTTCGTCGATGGTGAGCTTCTCTTCGAAATCGAACAGATCGTTGAGGAGCTTCACGCGGAGGCGGGTGAGATGATCGAGGAGGTCGGCGTAGGGGCCGTTTTCCTCGTCGATGATATCAGGCAGGGCAAAAAGCTTTTCCTCGGACTCCAGCAGCGACTCCTTGGTGCGGGCGAGGCGGACTTTGCCTTTGCCGAGATCCTTGGCGATGCGGAAGGAGATGCAGGCGCGCTCGAAGATATCGGCATCGAAGCCGTATTCGCGCAGCGGCTCGATCAGCTCGATGAGATGATCGACCTGTCGTGGGTCAATGATGCTGAGGCCGTCGACATCCCAGTGGATGGAGTCGCTGACTTCATCGACCCACCAGTTCATGTCATCGCCGAGACGTACTACGCACCATTCGAGTTGTGGAGTTCCTTTCGCCATAATTTGTTAAGTCGGTTGCACGAAAATGAAGCGGCTTCACCCTTGTCAAATACCGAAACGCCAAAAGTGAAAATAGTTTGTTAGCCACCCCTAATCGGCGCGGCAGGGTGGAGCCGTAGTACTAAATAACAAGCTCTAATCTTTTGAGCAAAAAGTTCTGACCGGGCGCTTGATACTTGGACGACGGGTGCCACAGTCGCCGGCTATGGGCTGGCTCTACGAAAACGTTGGTAAACCTCTCTTCTTTCGACGCAGCGCCGAGTCGGCGCACGAAATTGCCGTGGACGCGTTGGCGATCCTGGGGCGAGTGCGCCCGGTGTGCGCGCTGCTCGAAAAAATCAACCAATTGCCCGCCAGCCGGCATCGGCCGGTCGAGTGCCTGGGGTTGAAATTCCCCAATGCGGTGGGTCTGGCCGCCGGTTTTGACAAAAACGGCCGGGCTTGGCCGGCGGCGGCGGCCCTCGGTTTTGGCCATGTGGAGATCGGCACGGTGACGCACCACGCGCAGAGCGGGAATCCCCAGCCCCGCGTCTTCCGTTATCCGGACGAGCAGGCGGTGATTAACCGGATGGGTTTCAACAACGCCGGTGCGGCTGCTTTGGCGGCGCGCCTCGCGAAACTGCCCGGGCCGGGAAAGCGCACCATACCGCTCGGGATTAATTTGGGCAAAACCAAGGTCACGCCGCTGGAACAGGCGACGGAGGATTATGTCGGTAGTTTTCGGTTACTGGCCGACTATGCGGACTACATGGTGGTGAATGTGAGCAGTCCCAACACGCCCGGTTTGCGCGAATTGCAGGATGCTGCCTGGCTGAAGCCGTTGCTCGCCGTGCTGGTGGATGAAAATAAATCGCGTGTCGCCGCAGGCAAGCCGCGCCGACCGCTCTTGCTCAAGATCGCGCCCGATCTTTCGTTTCCCCAAGTGGACGCAGCCCTCGGCGTGATCGCTGAGCTCGGGCTCGATGGCATCATCGCGACGAACACGACGCTGGCGCGGCCCGGAGCTTTTGAGTTCGTGAATGAAGCGGGCGGTTTGAGCGGAGTGCCGTTGCGCCGGCGTTCGACGCACATTATCAATTATATTGCGCGGGCGACGGACGGACGTTTGCCGATCATTGGGACGGGCGGAGTCGGTGATGAAGCCTCGGCGGCGGAGAAACTCGATGCGGGCGCGACGTTGGTGCAGATTTATACCGGGATGATCTACCGGGGGCCGTTCTTTGCCGCCGAGCTTGCGCGCGCACTTTCCATCCGACAGAGAATCTAGCCATGTACGTGATTGAAACCCTGCTCGTGGACAATGGCTCGCTCTCGCCAGCGGCGACGTTGCAACTGCGGGCGGTGGCCAAAGCCATGGGGAAAATCATCGGGGTGGAAGTGACGCCGGTATCGTTGCTCCATTCCAGTGGAGTCTCCACGCCGGCCATCGGAGATATCGCCGCGGAGATTTTGGAGCCGGCGCTGGAGTTGCGTTTGATGCAGGGGAAAACGGATTTTATTATCGTGCCCTTGTTTTTTGGGGCGAGTCGCGCGTTGACGGCATACATTCCCGAGCGGGTGGCGCATCTCCGGAAAGTTTTTCCGGATCTCAATATCAAATTGGCTCCGGTACTTTTTCAGAAAGGAGATGACCGGCTCGCGCGGATTTTGGCCGATCAGGTCAGGGCGGTGCTGAGGGAAGACACGCGTCGGGTCGCGCTGCTCGATCACGGCAGTCCGCTACGGGCGGTAACAGACGTGCGCAATCAGCTGGCAGAACAATTGCAGGGAATACTCGGACCGAAGTTCACGGTGGTGGCGGCGAGCATGGAGCGACGCGAAGGGACGGACTATGATTTTTGTGAGCCCACGTTGGCGAATCTCCTGCGTAAACCGGAGTGGAATACCGGCGATGTGATCGTTGCGATGCAGTTCCTTTTGCCCGGACGGCACGCCGGTTCCGGGGGCGACGTGGCGGATATTTGCAACGAAGCCGAGGCGGCCAGCGAGGGCAAACTACGCGCTCATCTCACCGGTTTGGTGGCGGAGCATCCGCTCCTGGCGCAGATCTTGGCTGATCGTTGGCGCCAAGGCATCGGCATGGGACCGGGCTCAGTGGTGCTGTGAGTCGGGTTCGGAAATGTAGCCGCGTTGGAGCGGAAGTGACAACGTGAACCGCAGGTGGCATCGACCACGTTTTCGGGCTACGCCCTCAAACGCGGCTAC
>JANYCF010000384.1 GCA_025360455.1 Opitutaceae bacterium
ATCGTATTGATGGAAGGCGTGAAGAGTTGGTACAATCAAAGCGACGTCACCGGCTTTATCCGTTTGAACGGTCTTTGTCTTCGTGTGAGAAACCTTGTTTAAGGTGGCCCAAAGGTTTAAGTAAACAGTTGGTCGTGGTTACATGTATGTGCAGCCACGATCGGCTGTATTTTGTCCCGTTTTCTAGGATTATGAGGGGAAACAAAACACTTGCTCCGTGTGGGGCGGAGGGTTTCCATGACCCTTCAGTTTTTTGTCCGGGTGGTGGAATTGGTAGACACGCAGGTCTCAGAATTCTAAACCGCGATGTTTCCGGTTGTTTCCGGTTGTTTCACGTTTTTCCCCGAGTGCGTTTTCAGAGGGGAAATCGACTTTTCGACGTTTCCCGTTGTTTCCCGAAACGGCTCGTTTTTGGAATAAAGTGTAGAAAAAGAGGTGTAGAAAAAATTGGAGCCGAGTTTTTGTATTCAATTTTTGAATCACGCCGCTATCCGCCTCAGCCCGGTCACAATCCTAGCTTACGGCGAAGCAGTTCCTCGGCCGCCTTCCTTTTGGTGGGGTCCATCTTTCGCAAATTGTAGAGTTTCCATTGCGGCCCGGACAATCGCTCGACTCCTGGCAATCCGAGTAATTCCCATTTTGGTTCGAGCCGTTTCAGGGCCAGCAGGAATTCACGTTCTGCGGAAGTCAGGTCTGCGTTGATCTGCTTGATCAATCGTTCGCGCGTTTCCTCCAACACGGCGAGTGGCACCGGGTCGAGTGTCATGCCTTCGAATTGATCGGCGAAGACCTTTTTCAAATCCTTCCGGTTTGGGGTGAGCAGTTCGCTCATCGGGCGATCATGGCTCGCCAGAAAGATCACGAAGGCCCGCCGGATGTCGTCCGTGATTCCCTCATTTTGGAAAAGACCGTGAACGTCGAAAAGATCGCGTGGGTGCTGGCGGTCGAGCGCTGCGCACAACTTGCCGCCATACAAATCGGGTAGCGAAACGACGCGCATCGTGGCGGACCGGCCAAACTCCTTGACGGCTTTTGGCGTCAGATTTCGGTCTGTCGTTGGATGCAGCGATCCGCGCAACACGGTGTTGGGTTCGATCTTCACTTCTGCGCCGCCGGCCGCTCGCACGGTTAGTTTGATGAGGAGATTTTCGCTCGCGAGTTTCTGCTCCCTCACTTGCACGCCGGGCATCGCACGGCGAATTTTCGCCGCGATGCGCTGAAGTGCTGCGTCGATTCCCCGCAACGTGGTCGGTCGGTCTTCGACTGGTAGGTAAACGAGATCAATATCCACGGACAGACGCGGAAAATCGCGCACGAAGAAATTGATCGCGGTGCCGCCCTTGAGGGCGAAGCACGTTTCGGCGTTTACGAAAGGCATGACCTGCACGAGCAGGTCGGCTTGTTTGAAAAATTGACTGTCTCTCATGGTGCGTCGGACGGGGTTTCGGCTGCCGCCGGAACGGTGATGAGGTATTTGGAATCGAGCCGGCCACCGGCGAAGAGCACGCGCTTGCCGCTACCGAGCGAAACCTTCGCGAGGTCCAGCTGCTTGAACCAAGCGTGGGCATGTTTTTCGGCCAAGTGGAGAAAGAGGCGTTTCACTTTCACGGAAGAGCACGCTTCTAGGAGCGACGTCACCAAGTCCGGCCGCAGTGTGCCGAGTCCTTCGAAGACGAGATTTGCGTGCTCATAGCCGGCGTCGTCGAACGTGAGGTGCTGGAGGAATTCCAGCGTGGCGCGCTCCGGCGCGGACACGCTCACGACGAGTTCCCCTTCGCGGTGTTCGCGCAGTCCGAGTTCCTGCGGCAGGAAATTCGTGCTGACGTGCTGCACGCGACCTGCCAGAGGCAGGCGCTTGAACCATGCGGGAAGGCGGTCACTTGTGCGGCTAAACAGATAGACGGGATAAGCATCACCTAACGGTAGGAAGTGCGCGAGGCCGGCGAGTTCCAAGGCCGTGCGTCCGCCGGGATGAAATGACTTCGATTGCTGTTGGAGGCCGAAGACCGCGCCCAACCACGTGGGAGTTTCGGCCTGCACGGTGAAGGCTCCGTCGCCGACGCGGTGCAACCAACCAGAACTGACGTAGTAGTCGGCAAGTCTACTGGAGATTCCCTCACGCTTTAGCCACGCGGACGTGAGCACCGCCCCGCTGGGGGCGGAGACGAGGCGTTGGTTTATTTTTTGTCGTTCTGGCCTAGTATCTCTAGTCATATCTGCTAATAAATAAACCGGTTGGCTTGATTCGGTTTATTTATTGTCGTCCAGACCAAGGGATACTAGGTTAATGAGCAAGAAAATAAACCTCTTGCAAAGGATGTGAGCACAGAAAAAACTCCCGGTGGCGTGTGCCGGGAGCGAATGAGACAACGCCTCACAGATAACCGGCCTCCTTGAAGGAGAAATATCCGCGCCCTTGCGGATCAGATTTTACGTCACCGACAACGATGTGATCCAGCAAGTCGATTTCGAGAATCTTGGCGGCCTCCCGCAATGCACGCGTGACGGTTATGTCGGCTTGGCTGGGACCGGGATCGCCGGAGGGGTGGTTGTGAGCTACGACAATGGCCGTTGCTCCTGAGAGGATGGCACCACGGAACACTTCCTTTGGGGAAACCAATGTTGAAGTCGCTGTGCCCAGCGTGATGAGCTGGCGACCAAGGGGATGATTTTTGCGGTCGAGATGGACGCAGTAAAACGCCTCCTGCATTGGATTTTCGTCGAAGGCGGAGCGCAGGTAGTCGGCAACCTTGGCCGGCTTGTCGAGGCGGACCTCTTCGCCGAGTGAGATGAGGGAATAAACCATTTTGGCTTCGAAAACGCGCATGGTGAGCGCTCGCGCGAGCTGCGTTTCCCTACTCAACGAAGTGTCGAGTGATCGCGGGTGCAGCCCGTTTGAGCGCCCGCTCGGGATGGGCGAAAAGTCAAAGCGGTGGACGGAGCGCTGAGGCGGCGGGCTCGGCCGCAACGAAGGGGAAGCGGAGTGTTTCCGCGTGGTGGAGATCGCGCAGCGATACGACCTTGACCGCCCATAAAATGGGGCGCTCCGGACGGGGCAGAGCTAAAAGAATTCGAGCGAAGCGAGCATTGATCGGAGGTTTGAGTTCCATCTTCCGCGTGACGCGGGACGGCATTT
>JANYCF010000106.1 GCA_025360455.1 Opitutaceae bacterium
GGGCTCGCGCCCAAGCCAAGCGGGCGAGAGCATCCGGCCGGTAGGGATTGATGCTGGCGCCCCATAATAAATTGGGATGCTTGGGCACTTCAGTTGCGAGAAACTCGTTGGGCACATAGATTTCAGTTTGCGCGCGATCCAGTTCCCCGTGAGCGTCAACGACGCCGTCCAGCGCGAGGATCACGGCGCGACTGACATGCTGGCTGCCGGCGAGGCGTTCGGAAAGTCGCGTGAGCACGAGGGCGTCGCCTTCCCGGAGAATTTCTTTTTCGGTCACGCCGAGACTTTTTAAATAGAAGCGCAGCTTGAAACTGTGGCGCATTTGTTCCGAAACGAAACAGCCGCTGTTGCCCGCGCCCAGGCCGGCGGTGTGGCAATGCATATCGATGAAGGGCGCGACCGGCAGCGGTTGCACCGGCAGATAGGGCTGTGGCGTGCTGAAGAGTAACGGCGCGAGGAGGAGGGTGATGACGATGAGAACGCAGGCGATAAGCCGGGGCAGGAATTTTCGTAAGGTTGGCATGGGGAGTAGGCCGCAGTCTACCCGCTCCGTCCCGCGTAGCGTTAATTGATAAATCCGATCTGCCTCATCGCTTGCGCTGATGGCTGCCTCGAACAGCGGGAGGCATGAGTCACTTTACGCAGAAACGAAGCGGCAAACAGATTGGAACCACGGTACGGACATGAACCCGTACACCAAGTGGGGCGGGGCTAAATACTCCCAGTTACCCGATTGGTTGTTTGAGGTATTTCTTCCACTCTTCAGATTCCGCAGTGCGCTTGAGTATCGCATTACGCTTCTCTATAAAGCGACGCATGTAGCTTTCGAGGAAAAGCTGATCGACGATTCTACCGAGAAACCCAAGTGGTGAACTGAACTCAAAACGATCAATCATCACGGTTTTTCCTTCGCGATTTTCGAACGAGTGATCATGTTCATTTGCCGGAATGCTCCTTCGAGCATCATATCCTGAAAATGATTCGGCCGATTAAACATCGTCATCTTGACGCGTAGGCGCTGCTTCACGCCAAAGTGCCGCGCTTCCCATGTCACTTCTTCCTCGGCGCCGAGCAAACCGGACGTAACGCCAGCTACCGCCCGCTCGTGCGTCTGCTCTGCGGTGTCTTGATGTGCGTCAATGCTCCGCGCCAAGTCGAATACCCTTTCCTTTGGGGCTGCGATTTCGGTCTCTAGATTGATAACAGGCATTCTATTTTGCCGATTTTACCGCCCTGCCGACTGCCGGCGAGTGCAAAGCAAACTCTGCCGAATAAAATATATCTTGAGCAGAAAAAGCGGGTGATGGCACCTCGCCTCCGTTTGGCGAAAATTATCTCACAACCCGAGCACCGCCACCGCTGATCGTTTTTTCGACTTCTTTGCGGGTGCCCATCGAGGTGTCACCGGGAGTCGTCGAGGCGAGAGCACCGTGGGCGGCGCCGTACTCGACGGCTTTTCGGGCGTCGTTGAATTCCATGAAACCGAACTGCACGCCGGAGGCAAAGCTGTCGCCGCCGCCGACGCGGTCGAGGATTTCGAGGCCGGGATACTGGCGGCTCTCGTGGAATTTGCCGTCGTGCCAGAGGATCGCGCTCCAGTCGTTTTTCGTGGCGGTGATGACGTGGCGCAGCGTGGTGGCGGCGACTTTGAAGTTCGGGAATTCTTTCACGGCGCTTTCGATCATGGCCTTGAACGCGTCGGTTTCGATGTGGCCGAGTTTTTCTTGCCCTTTAACTTCGAAGCCAAGCGAGGCGGTGAAGTCTTCCTCGTTGCCGATCATGACGTCGACGTACTTTGCGATTTCGCGGTTTACTTCCTGCGCTTTCTTGAGTCCGCCGATGGTTTTCCAGAGGGAAGGGCGGTAGTTGAGATCGTAGCTGACGATGGTGCCGTGTTTGTTTGCGGCTTTGACGGCTTCGACCGTGAGCTCGGCGGTGGTGGCGGAGAGCGCGGCGAAAATACCGCCGGTGTGAAACCAGCGGACGCCGAGCTTGCCAAAAATGTGATCCCAATCGATATCGCCGGGCTTGAGTTGGGAGGCGGCGGTGTTGCCGCGGTCAGGATTGCCGACGGCGCCGCGGATGCCGAAGCCGCGCTCGGTGAAGTTAAGGCCGTTACGGACGGTGCGGCCGATGCCGTCGTCCTCGCGCCATTTGATGAAGTCGGTGGCGACGCCGCCTTGCATGATGAAATCCTCGATCAGGTGGCCGACTTCGTTGTCGACGAAGGCGGTGACGACGGCGGTTTTATAGCCGAAGCATTTGCGGAGACCGCGGGAAGTGTTGTATTCGCCGCCGCCTTCCCACGCCTTGAATTCGCGGGCGGTGCGGATGCGGCCCTCGCCCGGATCGAGGCGGAGCATGACTTCTCCGAGGGAGAGTTGGTCCAAAGCGCATTCGGATGGGGGGCGGATCTTGAGGGACATGGATATTGTGGGAATGAGGAAAAAATTTTAGCGGGCGGTTGAATCTAGGATCAGGTTGAAGCGGCGGTTGCTCCGGAAGCGATAGGTGCGGAAGCCGCGGACATCCAGAGTGAGGATTTCGGCGCAACCGGTTTCATCGGCCAGCATCACGAGGGTGGCATCGGCAAAATCCATTGGCGTGTCCGCGTATTTTCCCATCAGGCGGGCAGCCCCGTGGAGTTGCTCCTGCCCAAAGCAATCCCGGATGTCCACCTGTGCTTCGTCGAGGAATTCCACTAGGGCAGCAGCTCCGCCAGTCTGCGCATTGAGAAAGTGCATCGCTTCGGTCACCACTGCGCCGGTGGTGAGCAAGGGACCGTTAGCGTCGCCGAGAATCGCCGTACAGCGTACATGGGCGGGATCGCGCCGGTTGAGTGCGGCGATAAGTGGGCCGGTGTCGAGTAACCAAGTGCTCATGTCCGGACGTTCATTTTGCGCTGATGAGCCCGCCACGGATCGGAGTCGCCGGAAGCAGGGGCAAAATCCAGTCGACCGAAGTGACGGCCCGCCCGCTCCCGCAAAGAGCCCGGCTGGTGTTGCAGTCCTGCGATGAGTTCCCGCACGATCTCGGACTCGGTTTTTCCCGTGGCGGCAGCACGGACTCGCAGGACTTTGCGCTGAGCGGATGGCAGTCGGATGGTCAGGGTTTCAGTCATAGCGAATAATTTGTAGAATGTAAGACAACGTGCAAGACATATTCCGGGCGCGTGGAACGCTCAGATCGTGACGGTTTTGAAGGTGTCGATTTGCCAGAGGGGTTGTTTGGCTTCGGTGGCGAGTTCGTTGAAGGCTTCGACTTCGGCGGTGGAGAAGAGCAGGCCACCGGCAGCGGCGGTGTGCTTGGCCCAATTCGCTTCGAGCTGGCCGGGGAGCATGGCCTTATCATTGCCGTGGCCGAGGACGTCGGCGATGACGGCTTTCACGTTTTGCATTTGGTTGCGGCCTTTCGCGAAGGCGCCGCCGTTGATCGCATCGGGGTGGATAACTTGGAAGAAGAAGACACACGTGCCCTTGTCGCCGTCAGTCTTGTCCCAGCGGTTGCGAATCGTGGGGAGAGAACCGCCAATGAAACCGCCCGCGATTTCATTGATGAGTGAAAGGCCGTAGCCTTTATGCGCACCGAAGGGGAGGAGTGAGGTGGCGAGATTGGGATCGGTGGTGGGATTGCCCTCTTTGTCCACGGCGGCGAGAGGCGGGAGTGCTTTGCCTTCGCGTTTGAGTTGCTGGACGCGGCCCATGGCGACGACGGACGTGGCCCAGTCGATCACGATGGGGTAGCCGACGGCATCGGTGGTGGGGAAGCCCCACGAGTGGGGATTCGTGCCGAGGGTGGGGAACTTGCCGCCGAAGGGAACTACCTCGGCGAGGGCCGCCGTGCAATTGGTGTAGGCGATGTAGCCTTTTTTCGCGGCATCCATCACGTAGCCGCCGCCCCAGAGATAATGGAAGGCGTTATCGACGGAGACGGTACCGACGCCGTATTTATCGGCGAGGCGCATGGCTTCGTCCATCGCGCGGTAGGCGGTGGACTGGCCGAGTTTTTTGTTGGCGTTCCAGATTTTTGCGGCCTCGAACTTCGAGGGTTTCACTTCGATCTGGGCGCCGGGGACGCAGCCTTTCGAACCGGAGCCGAAGAGGTGATCGAGATGGAGGGCCTTGATGCCGTTGTGGGTGCGGATGCCATGGCGTGAAGCCTCGGCGCAAAAGCGCGCGCCTTCGTGCGCTTCATCAGCGAGGAAACCGCGGTGCTGATAAGCAGCCGCGATCAGGGCGTTGTGTTGGGTTTCAGGGACGATGTGAAATTGTTCAGGCATGGGAGGGGAAAGGGCTGAAGGACTGAAAAAATAAAGGGCTGAATAGGTTGAGTTGGTGCGGACGGATTTGAGCAGCGTGGCTTGAGCAGCCATTCAGCTATTCAGTTCTTCAGCCTTTGATTTCATTCGCCTGTGCGATCGGTGTCTTGCCGGCGAGGAAGAGCGTGAGATTTTCGACGGCACAACTGGCTTGGCGTTGCACGCTTTCGTGGGTGCGTGATCCGATATGTGGCGTGATGATCACATTCGGGAGACCGAGCAGCGGATGATCCGCAGGCGGCGGCTCCTGGTCGAGCACGTCGGCCGCATACGCGAGGAGGTGCTGGGACTTGAGCGCGGCGACGAGCGCGGTGAGGTCGACGAGTTCACCGCGGCCGGTGTTGATAATGACCGCGCCTTTTTTGATGAGCGGGAAATTATTCGCGTTGATCAGGCCCTTGGTGGCGGGAGTGAGTTTCGTGTGCAGCGAAATGATGTCGGCTTGGTGGAGAACATCGTCGAGATTTTCGACCCGGGTAATGTGATATTGGCGGGCGAAATCTTCGTCCCAATAATTACCGTAGCCGATGATTTTTAAACCGAAGGCGCTGGCGCGAATGGCGACTTCCTTGCCAATGCGACCGAAGCCGACAATGGCGAGAGTCTTGCCGAAAATCTCGTTGCCGGTGATCCGCGTCCAGCGGCCGGCGGCAACGTGATTGGCTTCGACGACGAGATTGCGCACGGCGGCAAGTAGGAGAGCAAAAGTGTGTTCGGCGACCGTGGTGTGATTGACCCCGGGAGTGAAGAGCACGGGCACCTTGAGCTCGGTGGCGGCTTTCACGTCGATCTTGTCGAGACCGATGCCGTATTTGGAAATGACTTTCAGGCGGGGCAGTGATTTTTGGATAACGGCGCGGGTGAGAGAGTCATCGCCGCAGAGGTAGGCGTCGAACTGGCCGGCGAGTTCGAGCATGCGTGCTTCAGAGAGCGGTCCGCGTTCGCGGACGATTTCAAAACCTGCTTTGGCCAGCATGTCATGGTGGATGCCGGGCGTGTCTTGAAAGGAAGTGGTGGTGAGAAGGACGCGGGTCATGGATGTGAAAGTGATTCAAGAAGGAGCGGATCTGATCGAATCGTTTGTTGGGTAGCTGCCTCAGGACTGGATCAGGACAAGGGAAGAAATACGACGCGGTCGCGCATCGCCTCAGTTTCTTCCGCCTGAGCCAACAAAGTGAGATCAGCAACGCAGCGACCAACCGGTGTATTTATCTGATGGGCATAAATCAAACCGTGAAATGATTTGCCGGCTCTCTGCCGGGCGGTGGCTTCGGCGAGCAAGTCATCGTCTTGGCTAAATAGCACGCGGTTGAGTTGCCCGGCTCGATCTAGCAGCTCGGGGTCGGAGAGACGCGCCGTGCCGTCCTCCTGTGCGGTCAGCACATCAACATGGTGAAGCCGCAAGGCATTGGTCACAGCCCGACGAACATGAACATCCATGTAGAGCGACAGACTCAAAGGCTTGCAAGTCGGGCCAGCAGGGCGGCGCGGGTGGGTTGAGGTGTGGCCTGACTGCGCAGAGTGTTGACCCGTTCAAGCCGGCGCGCGATGTCCGCTTCAAGGTCAGCCTGATGATCGTAGAA
Organism: Opitutaceae bacterium; assembly: GCA_025360455.1. Lineage (GTDB taxonomy): Bacteria > Verrucomicrobiota > Verrucomicrobiia > Opitutales > Opitutaceae > Didemnitutus. The sequence goes on from JANYCF010000106.1 coordinate 5,902, forward strand.
ATAAGCCAGCGCCGAATGAATCTGCGCCAGCGAGAGATGAGGAAATTGAAAGTGCATTTCTTCCGGGCTGGAGCCATGAGCCAGCCAGTCGGCGATGATTTCCACGACTTTGACTGTGGTGCCGCTGATCAAGGCGACGCCGTCTGATGTCAGCGTGATATGAGTGGAGGTGGCGATGGTTGGCATGAAGAGAAGGTTGGGGGTTTTCGTGAAGAAGGCAATGCTACGACTCCGACTTAACCGTAATCGCGGCTCAGTCAGGGCGTGTTATCGTCGCAGCAGCGGCGGCGACCACAAATTGTTTGGCGCGCGCCGTGATGGCGGCCCAGTCGCCTGACTTCAAGGCCGCGGGCGTAACGAGAGCGCTGCCAGCGGCGGTGGCGAAGGCGCCGGCTTTGAGGAAATCTCCGACGGTTTCCGGAGTGACGCCGCCGGTGGGGAGGAATTCCAGTTTTGGAAACGGGGCTTTCAATGATTTGATGTAGGCCGGCCCAAAATACTCGGCGGGGAAAATCTTGATGACATCGGCCCCGAGCTCGTGCGCGCTGTAGGCTTCCGTGGGCGTGAGCGCACCGGATAGGACCGGGACGCCCGCTGCTTTGCACACGGCGATGACGGTGGGGCGAAGGCAGGGAGTCACGATGAATTTCGCACCGGCGGCAATGCCGGCGCGGGCCGTCTCGGCATCGAGCACTGTGCCAAGTCCCAGCAGGACTTGCGGCAGTTCGCGGGCCACTTGGGCGCACAGTTCGATGGCGCCGGGCGTGGTCATGGTGAGCTCGATGCAATTCAGCCCACCGGCCGAAAGCGCGCGGGCGCAATCGAGGAGACTGGCAGAACTGTCAGCGCGAATGAGGGCGATCACCTTTTCGGTTTTGATCCGCCGGAGAACATCGGATTTGCTCATGGGTTTGAAAAGGAAGTGAGTGGTTGTCGAATGGGGCGAGGCGGTTGCTGGTATAACAGTGGTGCGTGACGGGCCGTTTACTGGTTCAGGCTGTCGTAACCCAGATGCTGGGAGAGTTTATTGGCGGCGGCTTTGACGGCGGCGGCCATTTCCGGAATGCGTTCTTTGGTGAAGCGGGCGGTGGCTGCCGTGATGCCGATGGCGGCCACGCAGGTGCCGTCGGACGCATAGACAGGGGCGGCCAAGCAGCGCACTCCAAGATTGAATTCTTCGTCATCCAGACTGTAGCCGCGTTTGCGGGTCACTTCGCTTTCGCGCCGGATTTCATTGAGGGCCGTGTGCGTGTGAGCCGTGCGCTTGGTGAGTTTCATTTTCGGATAGAGCTCGGCCAGACGCTCGTGATGCAAAAATGCGAGAAAGCATTTCCCAGTGGAAGAGCAATACAACTCAGCGAGAAAACCGGGGCGGGAAGCGGCGCGCAGGGGATGTGGACTATCCTGCACGGCGACGATCAAAGAGCGGTCATCGCACGGAATGGCGAGGTGGGAGGTTTCGTCGATCAGCCCGGTCAGTTTTTCCAGGATGGGCAGGGCGGCGGTGCGAATCTCGATGCCGGCGAGGGAAGCGTTCCCCAATTGGATCAACACCGGCCCCAGTTCGAACAGCGTACCGTTTTTTCGCACCAGATTTTCCAGGTGCAAAGTCGACATGATGCGCAGGGTGGTGGTGACGGGAATGCTCAGTTGGCGACCGAGGTCGGCGGCCTTCAGGCCTTCGGTGGAGCTGCCGAGCAGTTTCAGGATACGGCAGGCGTTGCGCAGATTGGGAATGACGTAGCGCTCCTGGCTGGCGGCAGTGGCGGCGGAGGTTTTAGGAACTGGCTTTCTTACGGACATGAAGGAAGGAGAATCTGTTTCGGGAAAACTTAATGGATGCGGGGAAGGAAAATATTCTTGCCATCGAAGAGAAATATTCAAATATGAAAGTCAATTTCATTAGTGAATGCTAGCGATAATTTATAGTTCTCCGGTCTTTGACCTCGGTGCGCCAGTGGGTGTGGCGAACCCATGGGTTGGGATGCGCGAAGATGGACGGGGTGAAGCGCAGGGATGCCAAAATACTAAACCTACTCTCTTATGACCATTTTACCGAGTATCGACCAGAGCGCTTACACGCGTATGACAACCGCCGAGCTTCGCCAGGCATTTTTAGTCGAAGGACTTTTTCAGCAGGGTGCGGTGGTGCTGAAATACTGGGAGACCGACCGCACCGTGATGGGCGGGGTCGTCCCCGGCGCAGAAAAATTGCCGCTCGGTTGCCCGCGTGAACTGGCGGCGACGTATTTCAATGAGCGCCGGGAATTGGGTATTATTAATTTAGGTGAAGCCGGCACCGTCGAGGTAGACGGCGCCGTTTATATCATGCAGCCGTTTGATTGCCTCTATGTCGGACGCGGCGTACGCAGTGTCACCTTTGCCTCCGCCAACCCCGCGAGTCCGGCGCAGTATTATTTGTTGAGCTATCCGGCGCACGTTGCTTATCCGACGACGCACGCCGCGTTCGCGCAAACGGTCGCCACTGAACTGGGCAATCAATTGCAGGCAAATGCCCGTTCCCTTTATAAATTCATTCATCTCGGGGGGATCAAGAGCTGCCAACTCGTCATGGGCCTGACCGTGATCAAGCCGGGCAGTGCGTTTAACACGATGCCGGCGCACACCCATCTTCGTCGGTCGGAAAATTATCTCTATTTCAACGTGCCGGCCAATGCGGCGGTGTTTCATTTCGCCGGTCTCCCGCAGGAGACGCGTAATATTATGGTGCACGATAAGCAGGGGGTGCTGTCGCCTTCGTGGTCCATCCACTGTGGGGCAGGTACGGCCGCTTACAGTTTCGTCTGGGGCATGGGTGGCGAGAATCAGGAATTCTCCGACATGGACCCGGCTCCCATTCATACCCTTCGCTAAATCCTCTCTCAACGGTTCCCTTCCACTCGATAATTCATGAGCACAATCCTGGATCGTTTTAAACTCGATGGGAAAACCGCGCTCGTCACCGGTGCTTCCCGCGGTCTCGGTGCCGGCCTGGCCGAAGCCCTCGCGCAGGCGGGGGCCGACGTGATTCTCGTCGCGCGCGGTGAGCTGGAGGCGACCCGCGCTGCGGTGGAAAAAGCCGGACGCAAGGCTTACCTTTTCAAGGCCGATCAGGCGAACCGCGCCTCGATGGACCGGTTGATCGCCGCGCTCGGTCACGCATTGCCGATGCCGGATATTCTCGTGAATAACGGTGGGACCATCAAGCGGGGCGCCTTCACGGAATTTTTGCAGGCGGATTGGGACGAGGTGATCGAGGTCAATCTCACCTCGATCTTTCGGCTCAGTCAGGCGGTGGCGCGTGATTGGGTGGCGCGGAGATGCGGTGGGAAGATTATCCATATCGCCTCGCTGATGTCTTTTCAGGGTGGCATTCGCATCGCTTCTTACACCGCAGCCAAGAGCGGGCTGAGCGGTCTCACCAAACT
>JANYCF010000153.1 GCA_025360455.1 Opitutaceae bacterium
AAATGATAGATTGGATACCAGTATTGACGGCACAGTGATTCGAGAGCCGCACGCGCTGCTTCGGCATTGTTGGCTCGCGCACTTAAGACCAGCGACCACTGGGTCGTCGGAAACGCCGCGCCGCCTACCGCCGTACCTACCGCCAAGGGTGAGAAATCTGCACTCAAGATAAAGAGAGATGAAGAGGAAGCCGAGTGCTCCGCAAACCGAATAAAGCCTAAGCATCCTAGCTTTTCGGCCCAGAGACAATTTTTCGACAGCCCGTGATCCTACCCGGGGAAATCCGTACACAGGATTGCCATGTCCTCTCCCAACTGCCAGCAACACTTCGCGCCCAGCGCACTGCCTGCGTGAACTCTGCCGAATCCGACGAGCTTCTGATTGCTGATTTGATCGACCTGCCGATGGCCGAGCGCGAAGGGTATTTGTTGCGGACCTGTGGCCACGACACCGACATGCGGGACCGCGTGGTCGAAAAACTGGAACGGCTGATGGATTCACTGTCCGCCGCCAGCGGCTCCGTAGGTCCAACTTCCGCGCGCTCCTCCCGGTCCGAAATTGCCCGGGCTCTCGCCACCGGATTGGACCTGCTCGAGAAACCGGGCACAATGATCGGTCGTTACACGTTGCGACAAAAAATCGGGGAAGGAGGATGCGGCATTGTCTATCTGGCCGAGCAGGATCAACCGGTGCGTCGTCAGGTCGCGCTGAAACTCATCAAGCTCGGACTCGACACCCGCGAATTCGTGGCTCGTTTCGAGGCGGAGCGGCAGGCGCTCGCGCTGATGGAGCACCCCAACATCGCGCGAGTTTTCGATGCGGGTGCGACCGAGCTGGGCCGGCCCTATTTCGTGATGGAGCTCGTGCGCGGCATTCCGATCACCCGTTTTTGTGATGAAGCCGAATCGCCCCTGCGCGACCGCCTGCAGCTGTTCATCTCTGTGTGTCAGGCCGTGCAGCACGCCCACCAAAAAGCGGTCATCCACCGCGACCTCAAGCCCTCAAACATTTTGGTCGCACGGCACGACGGCGCACCAGTCCCCAAGATCATCGACTTTGGCATCGCCAAGGCAATGGACGCGGGGCCGACGGACAAAACGCTTTTCACGCAGTTTCACGCCTTCATCGGCACCCCGGCCTACACCAGTCCGGAACAGATGGAGCTGGGCGGTGTGGACATCGATACGCGCACGGACATTTACAGCCTCGGGGTGTTGCTCTACGAACTGTTGACCGGTCACACGCCGTTCGATGGCCAGGAACTGGCGCGCACCGGGCTCGACGCCATGCGGAAAACCATCCGCGAAACCGAACCATCGCGTCCGTCACTTCGCCTCAACTCGACCCAGCCGGGTGCGCTCAAGGAAATCACCGCACGTCGTGCTCACGAGCCGGCGAAGCTGATCCGTCTCGTGCAGGGCGATCTCGACTGGATCACGATGAAGTGCCTGGAGAAGGATCGCACCCGCCGCTACGAGACGGCCAACGGACTAGCCGCCGATCTCAACCGGCACCTGAACAACGAACCCGTTGAAGCCAGTCCGCCGAGTGCAGCTTATCGTTTTCAGAAGCTCGTTCGCCGCAATCAGGTCGCATTTATTGCAGGCGCAGCGATCGCCACCACCCTCGTGCTCGGGCTTGTCGCGAGCACCTGGCAGGCGGTGCGCGCAACCCACGCCGAGCACGACGCTCGCGCCGCTCAGGCCGATGCGGCAAAACAGGAGTTGATCGCCCGCCAGCGCGCCTATGCCTCGGACATGAACGTTGCCTGGCACGCGCTGCATGAAAACAATCTGGGGCGTGCGCAAGACCTGCTCGAGCGTCAACGCCCGCAACCCGGCCAGTCGGATCTGCGCGGTTGGGAGTGGCGTTATCTCTGGGGGCAAACGCGCAGCGATGCGCGGTCTGTCCTGTGCGAGACGTCGGAAATTGAATCACTCACAGTTTCCGCTGACGGACATTGGTTGGCGATCGGTCTCGTGCACAAGAACGGTCTTTTTGTGTGGGATTTGCTGACGAGAAAACAAGTGGCTCAACTCGGCCAGGGCCAAGGCTGGTTGAGAACCCGAGCAGCCTTTTCACCCACGGAACCCTTGCTGGCCTTCACGACCAATGATAACGGTACCCAGCTACACTTCTGGAATGCCGCGACCCAGCGTTTGGGCGTCAGCGTTCCCCTTGCGGGAGGGTGCCAAGGCCTCGCTTTTTCCCAGGACGGCCAAACGCTGGTCACCTCCACTTCGGACGCTCCGAAAGGCCATCTTACTCTGTGGCGGGTGAGCGATGCCACGGTGGTCGCCGACTATTCTTCCGACCAGATGGATTATCCGCCAGGCACTCCGTTTGCCGCCGCCCGTGATCTCAGCATCGCGGCTTACGGCGCGGATTTCCGTATTCGAGTGGCGGATTTGCACACCGGCCTGGAGCGGTGGAGCGCGGAGGCATCGACGCAAAAAATCACCGCCCTGGCCATTTCGCCGGATGGGAAAACCTTGGCGACGGCAGCCGGCGACGGACAATCGGATATCCGTTTGTGGGAGATCGCCACCGGGGTGGAAATCGGCCGGCTCACCGGTCACACCTCGTGGGTCGGTTCGCTCGTGTTCTGGCCGGATGGCCGAAAGCTCGCCTCGGCAAGTGCCGACCAAACCATCCGCCTTTGGGATGTTTCCAGTCGAGAATGTACGGACCTGTTGCGCGGTCATCGTTTGGAAGTGTGGCGGCTGAATTTGCTGCCGGATGGGAAAACCTTGGTCAGCGGCTGCAAAGACGGGCAGGTATTTCTCTGGGATACGTCGGTGACCCATCCGCGTCAGGAGTATTTTAAGTGCCCGGAAATAATTGCGGCGTGGTGCTTTTCTCCCGACAGCCAGTCGGTCCTGACGATCAATGCCGAGGGGCAGTTGGCGCGCTGGTCAGGTTCCTCCTGGCAGGTGAAGGAAACTTTGCTGGAAACAGGCAATGGCGCCATTCTCTCGAATCTGTTTTCGCGTGATGGACGCTTTCTGGCGGGGGCCTCAGCCGACGGCTTTATCTCAGTTTGGGATGTGAATCATCGCACCCGGTTGCGGCAGTTTAAACCCGCCGGATCAAACCTGATGCCGATGTGTTTTCGAGGAGAGGGCTACCGATTGGTCATCTGGTCACGGAACGAGAATCGCCTGGTCGAATGGGATCTCGCGGCGAACCGGCAGGTTCAGTCCTGGCCGGCACCGCGGGATCTATTTCAAAAAAATTGGGGCCTTTCTCACACCGAGCAGTACTTGGTTGTGACTGGTTTGAGCGGAGAGGTCTCGGTTCGCGACTTGGTGAATCAAACTACCGCGACGCCAAACTTGAATGCTCTGGAGGTGGGCGGTATAGCTTTTTCTCCCTCGGGCCGCTTGGTCGCTACGACCAGCTGGCTGGGTTATGTCCGGATATGGGAAAGGGACTCCTGGCGGGAAGTCGCGACTTTGCGTGGCTACCTCAACGGAGTTGTTTCCGCGGCTTTCTCGCCGGATGGGCAACGTCTCGTGACTAGCTCAGGGGCGAAAGCAGAGGCGCTGAAACTATGGGCGGTGGACAGCTGGCAGGACCTGCTCACCTTGCCCGCCGAGGGCCATCAATTCATCGAGGCTGCTTTTTCACCCGACGGCAACGCCATCGGCGTCCTTACTGTTCAAGGTGAGCTGTTCATTTGGCGGGCGCCCGCGTGGGCGGAGATCGAGCGGGCAGAAACGAAAGACCAAAAGTCCGCGACTCCGCAGTCGAGGTAGAGCGGATTATCCAAATCCGCCGCTCTGGCTTGGCGGCATGTTACGGAAACCGCGCTCTACCTCTGAAAACCCGCAGGCTCAGGACAATTGGGAAATTTTGCCGAACCCAGTGATTTCGTGGCGGATTATCCGTAGTAGTCGGGGAACCACCATGAATCAGCTCCCCATATTCTTCATCGTCCAAGCTGTCATCATCGCCGTTTGCGCAAGCACCTGCGTATCGGTCGCGAAGTTCCCCCGTCGGAATGAAACACAAAACAACCCATGAACCATCCCAGCACCGTGCGTTATATAGGCCTTGCAGTTCTGATTGCAAACACGGCGTTGGTTGCCGCTTTGCCTCCGGCCTCGTCTACTCCCGCAATCCCCAAAGTGTGGGACGACGCCATCATGCCCACGCTTGAACTGCCGTCGGTCGAGCCGGCTTACTCGCCGCAGCAAATCAAAGCCGACTATTATTATCGCATCCCCGTGCGTCCGATCTACCGCAGCTATCCGGTTTATCGCCCGGACAAAGAACCGAAGGGATACTACGAGGAACTGCTCAAGAAAGAGCCCGAGATTTTGTGGGACGACAAAGAACACTGGCCAGAGTTGAAAACCGAAGCGGACTGGCTGCGCGCGGGCGAGATGGTCTTTGATTCTCCCAGTGTGATCGACAATGGCCAAATAGACGCTTCCGGTAACGCACACAATTTCCTGCGTAACCCGGCCTGGTATCAACATACGGGTACGCCGATCACCGCGGACGGCAAGGTCCCGTTCTACAGCTACGTCATCCGCGAGAAGGGCAAGGTTGAGATCGGCACGCTGTCGTGCACGATGTGCCACACGCGCATGATGCCGGGCGGCGTGGCCATCAAAGGGGCGCAAGGCAATTTTCCGTTTCATCAGGCGATCGCCGAGGATATGCGCAACAATCCCGGCTTGGCCCAGACCAACCGGCCTCTCGAACGCCTCCTCTACTTCACCCCATGGCTTAAACCTGATCCATTGGCGGCGCGGGCTGGCATGAGCGCCCAAGAACTGGTGACAGAGTTTGACCAGATCACACCCGGCGCGCTGGCGCGCCACCGCTTGCTCCCGTACCAACCGGTGCAAATTCCCGATCTCATCGGCGTGCAAAGCCGGCACTACCTTGATCGTTCCGGACTCCAGCACCATCGCGACATCGCCGACCTCATGCGCTACGCAGCACTCAATCAAGGCGCGGACTTCCTTGCTTCGTCCGGCGGGTGGGTCCCCTTGACCGAAATGATGGGCGGTCATCCGCTCCCCGAGGATCCGAAAAACGCTCCGCCCGGCGCGATCGAACGCTACTCAGACGAGCAGCTCTACGCGCTTGCACGCTACGTCTATTCGCTCAAACCGCCAACGAATCCGAATCCGTTCAATGCGATAGCCGCGCGCGGCAAACAAGTCTTCGCCGACGAAGGTTGCGCGAAGTGTCACGATCCGAAGCAAGGCTTCACGAATAACAAACTGATCGCCGCTCCCGGATTTGTTGTGCCGGCTGATCATCCCGAACGGGCTTATATCATGAACCGACGCGTCGGCACAGACGGCGCAATGACGCTCACGACGCGGCGTGGCACCGGTTTCTACAAAGTCCCATCACTCCTTGGTGTGTGGTATCGCGGTCCATTCGAACACAACGGTTCCGTGGCGACGCTCGAAGATTGGTTTGATCCGCATCGGCTCGACGACAACTACGTCCCGACCGGCTGGAAAGGTCCGCTCGGCACGAAAACCCGCGCCGTGAAAGGCCACGAGTTCGGACTCGATTTATCCAGTGACGAAACCGCGGCCTTGATCGCATATCTCAAGACGCTCTGAAATTTTAAATGCCCCCACGACCCACCTTGATGCGCAACCGTTCGCCATCTGCTTTCCATGTTTATGCTTCATGCTCGTACACCAAGTGACTCCAATGCGTTCTTTGAACGTCGGCGTCTTGAGCCATTACGTCCCATCAAAACCCAAGCAAAATAACGCTTGCAGGACCCGCCTCCGGTTTGGTTAATGGACGCTTGCGTTAGTGGTAGTCTGCTGGTCGCAGGCTCCACCACGGTCAGTCCGGGCAACCGGACACTAACGGTGCCACCGGCCCTCCAAAAGCGGGTAGCACGAAGCCGAAAGGCCTCCAAACGACCGCGTCATCAACAACCTAAAACATGTCACAACCCGTTAAATCAGAAGTCATCGCCCAATACAAAACCCACGAGAAGGACACCGGCTCCAGCGACGTCCAGATCGCGTTGCTCACCGCCCGGATCAATCATTTGACCGAGCATTTGCGCACGCATCGCAAGGATTTCCACAGCCGCCGTGGCCTGCTCCAGATGGCCAGCCGTCGTCGCAAGCTGCTTGATTATCTCAAGCGCGAAGACCTCGCCAAGTACAACGACCTGCTGCAGAAACTAAACCTGCGCAAGTAACCCGTTTTCACGAAAGGCGGCCCACCGACGGGCCGCCTTTCGTTTTAGCTCCCCTCATACGAAGCAGCCGCCCGGGACATTTCCGCTTGCCGACCCAATCGAAACTGGGACCGCAATCCGAAATTTTCCGGAGCTGATTCCGAGGGTGCCACGAAAAAGGCAAACCGCTACCGCGCGCACGCGGGAGGATCGTTCGGCGCTATTTACGCCTGACTCCGGGGATACTCCCCGCTCCATCCGCCAGCGCGCACTCAAGAAAAGTTAAATACCATGAATCAGAAACATAATGTTACCGTGCCCGGTCTCGGGCTCACGTTCTCCACGGGCTCCATCGCCCAACTCGCCGGCGGCGCCGTCAACGTCAACGTTGGCGAAACCAACGTCCTCGTCACCGCCTGCGCCGCGCAAACCATGCGTCCCGGCCAGGATTTTTTCCCGCTCACCTGCGACTACCGCGACAAATACGCTGCGGCCGGCCGCTTCCCCGGTGGTTATTTCAAACGCGAAGGCCGTCCGTCCGAGCGCGAGATTTTGATCTCCCGCCTCTGCGACCGTCCCTGCCGCCCGCTCTTCCCCGAGGGTTTCCTCAATGAAGTGCAGATCATCGGCACGCTGCTGTCGGCCGATTTGATCAACGACTCCGATATCGCGATGGTCAACGGCGCCAGCGCCGCCCTCGCCATCTCCGACATTCCGTGGGCCGGCCCGATCGGCTGCGTCCGCGTGGCGCTGATCGACGACCAGTTCGTCGCCAACCCTACTATCGAGCAGATGTATTCGTCCGCCCTCGACCTGATCTACGTCGGCAACGAGAAGGACATGCTGATGATCGAAGGTTCCGCCGACCAGATTTCCGAAGAGAAATTCGTCGAGGCCCTCGCGTTCGGTCAACAGGCCATCCAGCCAATCATCGCCGCCATCAAGGAGCTCGTTAAGCTCGCCGGCAAACCGAAGGCCACCTTCAAGCTCATCGGCGCCACGCCCGCGGCCCGCGCCATCATCGAGCGCGTCGTCCCGGCCGAGCGCGTTTCCGCCGCTATCTTCGGCTTCGAGAAGGCTGTCCGCTCTGCCAACGTCAAGGCCCTCAAGGAAGAGGCCAAGGCCGCCCTCCTGAAGGAACTGGGCGAAGGCAAGTTCACCGACGTCGACCTGAACGTCGTGTTCGAGGACCTGC
>JANYCF010000220.1 GCA_025360455.1 Opitutaceae bacterium
CTCTCGGGTTTCACGACTTCCAGCGGAGGCATCAGCATGCCGGCACCTACGGTGGCGTTGGTACCTTGCTCGATGATAATGAACGATCCGGTGAGCCGGTTGGCTGCATAACCGTCGTAGTAAATCGGCTTGGCGGTGCGCAGACGAATTTCACCGAGGTCATTCATCGCGAGCTCGGTCGGCGCGGGTAACGCTTCAAGCGTGGCCATGTCGAGCTTGTGCTCGATCTCGGTAATCACGGCCTGCACCGTACTCGTCGTGTGCTTGATAAAATATTTTTTGCCCCGCTGTAACGGGCGCGGGTGCATCCAACATACCTTGGCATGCAAGTCGGTGCAGCCACCGGGGAGATTGTCGAGACCGACCAGCATACTGCCACGACTGACATCAACATCGTGCTCGAGCACGACGGTGACAGATTGCGGACAAAACGCCTCGGCGACCGGACCGTCGAAAGTGTGGATTTCCTTCACGGTGGAAACCACGCCGCCCGGCAAGGCCATGATTTTTTGGCCGGTACGCACGATGCCGCGACCGATCTGGCCGCTGAATCCGCGGAAATCATGCAGGCTCGAATCCTTCGGATTGTTAGGCCGATTCACCCATTGCACCGGCAACCGAAAAGTATCGAGGTTCCAATCGCTCGCGATGTGGACCGTCTCCAAATGCCCGAGCAGGGTGGGTCCGACATACCACGGCGTGTGTGGCGAAACTTCGACAACGTTATCGCCATTGAGCGCACTGAGCGGGATGAACTTCACGTCTTTGATGTCGAGACGCGGGAGAAATTCTTCGAACTGCTCTTTGATCTCGTTATAGCGCGCTTCGCTCCAACCCACCAGGTCCATCTTATTAATGGCGACGACGAGATGGGGAATGCGCAGGAGCGAGGTGATCGCGGTGTGACGACGGCTTTGCTCGATCACCCCAAGACGGGCGTCAACGAGCACGATGGAGAGATTGGAGTTACTCGCCCCCGTCACCATGTTGCGCGTGTACTGCACGTGACCGGGCGTATCGGCGATGATGAACTTGCGTTTCGGCGTGGCAAAATAGCGATACGCAACGTCGATCGTAATGCCTTGCTCGCGCTCGGCGCGGAGGCCGTCCGTAAGATTGGCGAGATTGATCTGGCCGCCGCCGGTGATGTCAGCGGAACGTTCGAGCGCTTCAACCTGGTCATCCATGAGCGACTTTGAGTCGTAGAGCAGGCGGCCAATGAGTGTGGATTTGCCGTCATCAACACTGCCGCAGGTATTCAGGCGGAGAATGTCGATAACGGGAGGCACACCCGAGCGTGTGCCGGATTCAGGAGTTGGAAGATGGGAGATGGAGTGAGTCGACATGAAAAGGTGGGATTGGTTATTCGCGTTTTTGAGTGGATCGAATGAGGCCACTGATGAGCTTTCCGACTTTGACGCAATGATCGTAGACATCCTGCCATTCCGTTTCGCCGATGTACTTATTATCCAGCAGCACATAGGACATCGAACGGACTTCACCGCAGGAACGACGCGCGTAGTTATAGAAACTTATCTTCTCGGCGGGGTGCAGGCTTTCCCAGCCTTCCGCGAGATTGTTCATGATGGAGACCGAAGCGCTGCGGATCTGCCCGACCAGATTGAAATCGCGGCACAAAGGCTCGCGCCGAGTCAGCCCATAAATAACCAACGTAAGTTCGCGAGCCTCGCGCCAAGCGACGAGGTCCTCGAATTTCATAGGGTCTTTGTTTGATCGATCTTCCATCTTCTGTATCCTACTTAGAAGTATCCGGCTTTTTTGCGGTCTTCCATGGCGGCTTCGGACGCTTTGTCGTCAGCGCGGGAACCGCGTTCGGTCACGCGGGCGGCGGCCACTTCGGCAATGATGTCGTCGAAGGTGTTCGCGGGCGACTCGATCATGCCCGTGCTGATAATATCGCCAATGGTGCGGACGCGTACCACCAGCTCGCGCACTTCTTCGGACGGCTTCGGTGGAATGAGCGTCGTGACGGGCAACCACTGGCCGCCGCGCCGAACACACTGGCGTTTATGACTGAAGTAGATCGTCGGCACTTCAAGTTTCTCGCGCTTGATGTATTCCCACACGTCCATCTCTGTCCAGTTGCTCAGAGGGAAAATCCGCATGTGCTCACCGGGATTGAGCCGGCCGTTATAGACATTCCAAATTTCCGGGCGCTGGTTCTTCGGGTCCCACTGGCCAAAGCTGTCACGGAAACTGAAGAAGCGTTCCTTCGCGCGTGCCTTCTCCTCGTCGCGACGGGCGCCACCGATGGCGCAGTCAAAACGAAATTCATCCACGGCCGCGAGGAGCGTGGGGATCTGGAGTTTGTTGCGGCTGATTTCACCCGGTGCCGGAACGGCGATGCCTTTGGCGATGGCGTCTTCAACTTTGCGGACGATCAATTTGCCGCCGAGCTGCGCGGCGCGGCGGTCGCGGAATTCGTTGAGCTCCGGGAAATGGTGGCCGGTGTCGACGTTTAGAAACGGCATCGGAATATCCGACGGGCGGAACGCCTTTTCCGCGAGACGCAGGAGACAGATGGAATCCTTGCCGCCGGAAAAAAGCAGGGCCGGACGTTCGAATTCCCCGGCGACTTCACGCATGATGTGAATCGCCTCGGTTTCGAGATGTTGGAGGTGGTCGAGATGGTAGCGGGACATGGAAATCAGGGAGCGAGTTGGCGGTTCGAAGATGGAAGTTGGGAATTAGTAATTCGGAGTTCGTTGCGGATAGTTGAATACAAACACAGTATTTTTGGCTGATCCCCTCTCCTATTTCCCAGCTCCTGCTTGCGCCGCGCTTTGCGCGGCTTTTCCGCCCCAGGCGGCATGCAGACCGCACTCGCGTTTTTCGTCGGCTTTGGCGGGATCGAAGTAATCCCACTCGTTCGGCAAATTACACTGGCTGAGATACGCTTCCATCTGGGCGTCGCTCCAATGAAACACCGGACTGATCTTCAACGCGCCGAAGTTGGCATCGTGCGAAACGATATCAAGTTCAGCGCGGTTCGGGTTTTGCACCTTGCGCAACGCGGTGATCCAGACGGTGGGCGCGAGTTCGCGCATGCCGCGCTGGAAAGGTTCAAGTTTCATCACCGCGCTGAATGCCTTCAGACCAGCTTCGTCGTCGAGACTGGGAATGGGGCCGTGAATCGCGTCGCGGTGGGCCGGCGTAACCTTGGGCAGAAAGGGTTTGATGTTGAGCTTGAGTTGCGCGCGGAGCTGCTCGGCGTGTTTGTAGGTGGCGGGACGGTTGTAACCGTGATCAACCCACAACACGGGGATGTCGGCCTGCACCTGCGTGGCGAGGTGGAGCACGACGGCTTCATACGGGCGAAAGTTCGTGGAGACGAGGGCGCGACCACCGGCTTGCGCGATGGCCCAACGCGTGACTTCGAGCGGCGACTGGGTGCGCAGTTCGTCGTTCCAACGGGCGATTTGTTCGGGAGAATAGGAGCTCATGTAAGAAGGTGAAAATCAGATGGCGAAATCATCGGCCGGCTTGACGCGGCCGAAGGAGAGTTTGTTCCAGATGCGTTCATGGACAAAATAGAGCGCGATCTTGGTGAAGACTTCGACGAACCCGATGCTGAGCGCCCACTTCATCTGGCCGGTGATCAAATAGGAAATCACCATCGTATCGATGGTGCCAGTCACCCGCCAGGAGATGGCTTTGACTAAACTGCGATAGGGTTTTTCGGTCATGGGGTTTGGTTCGGGGCAAAAGATTCCCTCAGAACGGGCTGGGCGCCCGTTCCTGAGAGGAAAGTTTCATTTAGCTCGTCGGCGGCGTGGCTGGTTTGGCGGCAGCAACGGCCGCGGCTGCGGCAATCGCTTCGGGCAACAGCACGCGCGTGGCGAAATCGCCGAAGCGTTCGCCCGTCGTGCGCTCGGCTTTCCAGCGCGTGAGCAGCGGACGAAGTTCGATTTCGAGATCCGCTTCCTTGATCGTTTCCTTGAATACTTGATTGAGCCGCGTGCCGGAAACATCGCCGCCGAGCCAGAGCTGATATTTGCCGGGTGCCTTGCCGACAAAACCGATCTCGGCCATGTACGGGCGGGCGCAACCGTTGGGGCAACCGGTGGAGCGAATGATAATTTCTTCGCCGGCCACACCGATCTCGACCGCCAGTTTCTCAATGCGATTGATAAGACCGGGAAGTGCGCGCTCGGATTCAGCGAGGCCGAGTCCGCAAGTCGGCATCGAGGGGCACGCCATCGACGCCGCGTGGAGCACCGACGCTTGGTTCTCGGTCTTCACACCGTTGGCGGCGAGCAGCGCGGTGAGCGCGGCGCGGTCTGCCTCAGGAATATTCGCGATAATAACGTTTTGATTACCGCTCAGACGGAATTCGAAGTGCGGGAATTTTTCCGCCACCTGGCGCAACGCAGTCTTCATCTGGTGGCCTTCCACATCCTTGATGCGGCCGGTCTGCACGAAAAGCGTCAGGAAGTTCGAGCCGTCGAGCGCGCGATTCCAACCATAGGTGTCGCCGGTCGAAGTGAATTTGAACGGCACCACCGGAGCGATTGTGAGACCGGCGCGGCGATTGATTTCTTCGCGCACCCATTCGACGCCGCGTTCCTGCACGACATACTTGAGGCGGGCGTGCTTGCGATTGGTGCGGTCACCGAAATCGCGGTGAATGGTCAGCACGGCCTTGGCGACTTCGATGAGTTTCTCACGCGGGAAATAGCCCAGCACATCGGCGAGGCGCGGATATGTTTGCACGTTGCCGTGGCTGCGACCGAGGCCGCCACCGACCGCGAGATTATAGCCGACCAGCCGATCACCCTCCGTCACGGCGATGAAACCGAGATCGTTGGTGAAAACATCCATGTCATTCGATGGCGGCGTTACGAACGAGACTTTGAATTTGCGCGGCAAATAGGTCTGACCATAGAGCGGATCGACGAAACCGGTGTTGACCGGATCATCGAGATTCAGCTGCACGTTATCGACCCAGATGGAGTGGTAGGCCGGAGTGGTCGGCGCGAGCGCATCCATGACGCGCAAGCTGTCAGCGAACACCTCGGCGCGCGCCTTCGTGTAGATCGGAGTGGGCGAGACGGTGATGTTGCGATTCACGTCGCCGCAAGCGGCCAGCGTCGAAAGGAGCGACTCGTTGATTTTCTTGATCAGCGAACCGAGGCCCGACTTCACCACGCCGTGAAACTGGATGCTCTGCCGCGTGGTGATGCGCAGCGTGTTGTTACCATGGGTGGAGGCGAGATCATCGAACACCTTCCACTGATTCGACGTCATCACGCCGCCCGGAATACGGCCGCGGATCATCACAATATATTTCTTACCAGTCTTGCGCAGGTCGCGGTCGTCCTGTTGATAGATGCCGTGAAATTTGATGAACTGCTCATCGTCCTCGGAAAACTTGTCGAGTGCGGGATCCGCCAGCGTGGCAGCAATGTTGCCGGCCAGCGTGGGAATGCGCTGCTTCAGCAGTTCGTTCTTGGACAATTTGGTAGGATCAATTTCAGCGGACATAGGTATGAACCGAAGAGATGAACAAAGCTTGACCTGTTGCAAAGCTTAAAGTTGTCATAGGTCATCGTTTTAATCATGTATGACTCGAAATCAATCGTTCCTCATTCTGGCTCAGTGACTTTCGTCGGAGCTGGTCCGGGCGCGGCTGATTTGATTACATTGCGTGGGCTCAAAGCGCTTTCGAACGCTCAAGTGGTTTTATACGACAGCTTGGTGAGCGCCGATATGTTGAAAAACTGTCCGCCCACCACCGAACTCATCTTCGTGGGCAAGCGCGCCGGGCTGCACTCCTCCGTACAAACCGAGATCAACCAACTCCTCGTGCAACACGCCCAGCGCGGCCTGCGCATCGTCCGGTTGAAAGGCGGCGACCCCACCATCTTCGGCCGGCTCGGTGAAGAAATCGATGTGCTGCGCGCGGCAGGTATTCCCTACCAAATTATTCCTGGCGTCACCGCTGCGAGTGCTGCCGCTGCGGCTGCCGGCATCAGCCTGACGCAGCGCACGGTCGCTACGTCTGCCATTTTCGCGCCTGGCCACGAGTGCGCCGGCAAAGAAGATGACGCAAAAATCGATTGGGCGGCCCTCGCCCACGCCAACGCCACGCTTTGCCTCTACATGGGCGTGCGCCGGCTCGCCTTGGTCGCGGAGCAACTCATCGCGCACGGCTTGCCCGCCGACACTCCCCTCGCCGTCATCAGCGACGCTTCCTTGCCAACCCAGAATATCCGTCTCGGCACTCTCACGGAAGCGATCGCCTTGGCCACCGCCGCCGAAGGTCATCCCGCCATGATTCTCATCGGACAAAATATTCGGAACATCGACACGGCCACCGCCTTGGTAATCGCGCAAACGAGTAGCCGCGTTTGAGGGCGTAGCCCGAA
>JANYCF010000230.1 GCA_025360455.1 Opitutaceae bacterium
TGGTGCGGACTTGGTCGTGGCGGTCAGGCTTCTGGTGAAAGTCTGACCGGGAACAGTGACAATTACCGTCGATGTGATGGTCGGTGTGTTCCCAAGATAGTCGGATACGAGTATGGTGATGATTCCGGTAGCGCCATCGCCCAACTGCAAGTCGGTCCATTCTTCTTTTCGGTCCAGTTTGCCGTCGCCGTCTAGATCGGTGACGGGCAAAGTCCAAGTCCCTAAGGTCCAGTTATTGTTATTCAGTGACCACAACGCTTCCTCCAATCCCGTCTCGGCGAGCTGGCGTGCTTTACTGACATTGACCGTGCGGGTGCTGAGTAAGAGCGATTGCCGACAGAGTGCGAGATAACTGGCCAAGGAAATGCCGATCACCACCGCGAGTGTGAGTGCGACGAGCGTGATGGACCCGCAGGAGTTTTTCCAAGTAGTGCGCATGGCTAGGTGCCGTCGGGCAGTTGGCGATTGATGAGCGGCATTTTGCCTGAGGCGACCGGATACTCACTGAACGTGCCTTGCTGCCCTTCGATGGCAGCGGTGCCCGCCTGCAGGGTGAAGTTAATGGCCACTTGCTTGATGCTCATAAGGGTGGGCATGGGATCGCCGCCACTGGTGGTGTAATATTGAAAACTGAAAATCGGCATGGCAACCGGCAGGATCGTAGGCTTGATATCGTAATTCAGCAATACAGGTGAAGCGATTCCAGGGCCATCCGGGTCGCGGGTGAGTTTGCTGGCGTTGTAGAGATATGTCACCGTGCTCCCATCAATCATGGCTAAGGAGAGGTCAGTGGACGACGCACTCAAGATGGATTTGGTCTTTCGAATATCGGTGGTGAGAGTAGTCAGGATTTTGCGGCTCTGGCTTTCCATGACGGTTCGGTAGGATAATCGAGTGAGATTGCGCCCGAGATAAAGGTAGGTGCTGAAGACCGCAGCCATCACAATCATGGCCAGACTCATGCTGATCAGCACTTCGACGAGAGTGAAACCACGATGGGAAACCTGTGGGCGTCTCGTCATTTCTGGTAGGATAGATGCAGTCCGTTCTGACCGAAGTAGGCTACTCCGGTCCGAGTGTGCGTGCGGCCCGTGGTCCCAGTCCAAGTCACTTGATAAGTGAGCGAGAGAAAGTTGACGGTGCTGGCACTGGCTGAGGCCGGCCGAAGGTAGGAAGGTGTCGTGGATGCTGGCGGGACTATCTGGCAACCAAATCCTTTGGCTTGGAGCATCAAGTTGGGGTTGCTGGCGAGTTGTTTGAAGTGCGTGGCATCACTGAGCAATGTGCCCGTGGCATCTACCGTGGTCGTGTAGGCGGTGCCATCAGCCAGATTTTTAATGATGCTCCAGTCGCCAAGGCGCAGATAGCTGATCTCTCCTTCAATAATTTGCTGGGCGATCTGCTGTTTGCGCGCGGTGTCGATCATCTCGGCGCCCATCGTTACGGCTTGGATCACCGCCGTGAAGCTCACCGCCAGTATCGTTATCGCCATCAATACTTCGATAATGGTAAAGGCTTTTTGATTGGCGGGGGCGCGTTGCATGGAGCGGGGTGAGGTGGGCTACTGACGAAGTTTGGATATCGATGGTGAGTCAGCTCCGGGCAAAGTCAGTATGACGCATACAAATTTGTCTGCCGCAGAGGTCAACGTCCTAGAAGCCCGGCTTGTTAGTAGCCGGTAAAAAGTGGTGTTGTGCCCGGTTTTTCGGACTTAAGTCATGAGAATTCTTGGGACACAGAGGACACGGAAGAGGCTCACAGAGGTCACCGAGCGAGGCATGGCAGCCAAGCTGCGGTCAAATTCAATCCGTGAACAGGAACAGTGTGACTTGTTCGATTCCTCGCTGTTTCCGATGGATGAGGGCCGAGGGATATTCTGCCCGAGCCCAAGTCAGATGAGGTAACTACCAACCCAATTCAGCAGCTGCAACCGATCAAATTTACCACGGATTGCACGCAGGACCACGGATACAAAAAGTAATCCAAGGAGAAAACCCTGATCAATCCGATGCAGTTTCGAGGTGAAGCCCCCGATTTCTTATCCGCGAAAATTCGCGTTATCGGTGGAGAATATTCCCGGCATCTAATCCCCGCCTTGCAGTCCATCGGCTGCGCTTTATCTCTATTGCTATGACGCTTGATTTCACGTCCCTCTCGCCGCGCGATGCTTATAACTGGATGATCAACGCGATTACGCCGCGGCCCATCGCGTGGGTTTCCACGATCTCGGCCGAGGGGAAAACTAATCTCGCGCCATTTTCGTTTTTTCAGGGCGCGTGCGCGAATCCACCGACGTTACTCTTCATCGGGGCCAATGACCGCACCGGCAAAAAGAAGGATAGCGTGATCAACGTGGAGCAAGTGCCTGAATTTGTGGTGAACCTTGTCCCCTTCGCTCTGCGCGAGCCGATGAACCAGACTGCGGCACCACTCCCGCATGGTGAGAGTGAGTTTGAAAAATTCAACATCGCGACCGCTCCTTCACTGAAAGTCCGTCCGCCCCGGGTGGCCGCCGCCCCGGTGGCCTTCGAGTGCAAGTTGGACCGCATTGTTAATATCGGCGCGGGTCCGCTCGCTTCCAATGTCGTGTTCGGCACGATCATTTGTGCGCATATTAGCGAGTCGGTGCTCGGGGCTGATGGGACGATCGATCAACACAAACTTGATACGATTGGCCGGATGGGCGGAGATTATTACACGCGTACCACCGAGCTGTTCACGATTGAACGGCCAAGATGAACGGTAGAGGGAATAGTTGGATCGATTGTCTTTGTAGGAGCCTGCTTGCAGGCGACTCAGTGCGCGATTTGGCCGCTTATGTTCGTGGCGCCTGCAAGCAGGCTCCTACAAATGAAGCAGACCTCACTCCTTTGCTGTACGCAGCGCTCGGATTGTGGCTGCGGTGTTGGGCGTGAATGGGGTCTTGAGTGCAGCGAGGCCTTCGACCAGGTCGCGGATTTCCGCCTTGGTCAGTACCAAGGCGGCGATCTCGGGCATGGCGGAAGGTGCGGAGACGATGCTCTTGATGTCAGCTTGCGGAATCTCGGTCACGTCGGATTCGCCCGAGCGCAGCCGCACCAATTTATCGTCGCGGTAAGCGAGGGTGCCGACGATGGCTTCGCCGTTTTTCTTGGTGATCGTGACGATTTCAAACCCGGCGGCAATTTTCGCGCTGGGCTTGATGATGGATTCCAAAATGTATTCGCGCGTAGCACGGGCACCGATGCCTCCGAGATTCGGGCCAGCCTCGCCGCCGGCAAACTCACCGACGCTATGGCAGCGCATACATTGCATCACGGGATGACTCATGAAGGTTTTCCTGCTTGCCTCGGCATTGCCGCCTTCAAGACAAATCCGAAAAGCAGCGAGTGGATCGGGATCTTTGGCGAGAGCGGCGTCGCGACCGGCCAAGGCTTGCTTGATGCGTGGATTGGTACGGAGAGCCGCGGCATCGAGCAATTCGAGTTGGGCGCTCGGGGCTATTTTACCGGTGGCGAGCAGAGAGAGCTGAGCGAGCAAAATGGCGTCAGCGGCGGAGTCTTTGGATTCCCCGAGGGATTGGAAAACAGCGCGTTGTTCCAGCGCCGTGCCGTGGTCGAGCAGCTTGGTCAAAGTGGTGATCGCTGATTCAGGATGGAGCCGGCTGGAGAGAGGGAGAGCGGCGAGACGTAGCTCCGGGGCTTCGGCGGCGAGTGCGATTCCCACTGCTGAGGATAATTGCGGATCGGCCAGCTTATCCAAAGTAGTGAGGGCGGCGATGCGCACTGCGGCTGAGGCGCTGTTATTCGCGATGACGGTTTGAAGGGCGGGCGAGGCAGCGGATATTTTTAAGGAGTTTATCGCAGTGATCGTGGCGGCTTGGACGGATTCCGGGGTGGAGCCAGACATCAATGCGCTGATTTGAGGAACAAGAGCTTGGATCGCGACTGCTGCCGGGCGGGATTTCTCGGCGAGAGGACGGTAAATGCCGACCAAACGGTCGCGAGCGGGCGGTGCCGGCCACAGGGCCAACAGCGTGAGCGCTTCTTTGCGCAGGGCTTCAGGTGCGGCGGTATTTGCGGCGTAAGCGGCGAGGGCGGCGGCATTTTCTGGAGTGCCGAGACGGAAGTGAACATTGAGTACGCGCAACATAATCGGCGCATCAGTGAGAGGCTGGGTGATGAGGGCCGCGAGCGCGGAATAACTGGCGACGATAGGCGCGTCGTTGATGGCTTCGGCTGTTTCGCGTACGATGAGCGGATCGGTATCGGTCAGGAATTTCGCGATCTCGGCGCTGCCTTGTCGACGCAGTGCGAGCACGGCAGCGAGGCGTACGGAGCGAGACTCATCTTTGGTGGTGGTGGCGAGTTGCTCAGACGTGGCGCAGCCAACAAGGCCCATGACGAGGGCGTGGCGAAGGTAGGGGTCGGTGTCGTTGTTGGTGCGGATCGCGGTGAGGAGGGCGGGAGTGGCGGCGGCGATTTTTAGTTTACCGAGCGATTGAGCCGCGAAGAATTTCACGCGAGGTGCCGGGTCGTTCAAGGCGGCGAGGAGGGCTTCGGCCGAGTTGGCATCGTGGTGGTCGCCGAGTTGTTTGGCGGCTTGGGCACGGACTTCGTCATCGGTTGATTTCAACAACGGGCGAATAGCTTCAATGGTGGCGGGATTTCTTTCGGTCAACTGGCCGAGCCCCCAGACCGCGTGGCGACGGGCGAGAGTGAAGACATCTTTATCCTGAGAGGAGAGAATTTGGTTAAATGCTTTGATACCGTCAGCCCCGCGTTCAGCGAGGGCGGATTGGGCGTCGAGACGGACGCGCCAATCGGCGTGAGCGAGGAGCGCGACAAGTTCCTTGTCAGTTTTCTTCGTGTAGTCCGAGGCGATGAGCTGTTGGGTTTCCTTGATGAGCGGATCGTTCGCAAACTTCGGATCTGAAATCGCGTAGATGCGGCCTTTGCGGGACTTCGGCCAGCCTTCGGCCCAGTCGGAATAGTAGAGGCGGCCATCGGGGGCGAAGCGGACGTCGGTGGGGAGAGCGTTCGTTAAGAAGGGGGCGGCATCTTCGATTGCATAGGTAGCACCGGCGGGCTTCACTTTGTAGCGGTAGATGCCGGAGCGGGTGATAGAGCCTTTGAAGTGGGTGATGAAAATATTGCCGACATACGCGGGCGTTAGGCCGGTGCCGGGATAGTACGCGATGCCGGACGGGCCGTCCTCAATATTGCAGATCGGTGGGAGCAGGTATGCGGGCTGCTGCTTGTGACGTGGCAGCCAAAGTTTCTCGGCGTTCCATGGGCCGGCGTTGCCTTGCGGGGCATGTTGGTAACCGACGCGCCAACCGCTGTCACCGTTTTCGACGATGTGCACGAGGCGTTCTTCGTCGCCTTGATCGCTGTCGTTGTCGCCGGTGAAAAGATCGCCGTATTCATTAAACAAGAGCGACTCGGGATTGCGCAGGCCGGTGGCGAAGAGTTCGAGGTGGGAGCCGTCGGGGAAGCAGCGGAACACGGAGCCGGTGTCCGGGGTTTCGATCATCGTGCCTTCCTTGGTGGCGACGCTGGCACCGCGATCACCGATGCTGAAGTAGATGCGGCCATCCGGTCCGAAAATCAGGCCGTGGAAATCGTGGCCGGTGAAACTGAAGCGTACGCCGAAGCCTTGGAACAGTTCGGTGCGGGTCTCGGCCTTGTCCCGGCCGGTGAATTTCCAGAGCGACGGGATATTGGTGAACCAGACCTCGCCGTGGCGGGCCATCACGCCGGAGGCGATCCCGTCGAGCGGGGTGCGGAAGTTGTCGGCATAGACGCTGGATTTGTCGGCCACGCCGGCGCCCTTCGTATCCTCGATGAGGACGATTCGTTCGGATTCCTTGGAAAGATCCTTCACGCCGGCTTCACCGAAGTTGCGGTGGAGGGAGGCCATGAAATCGGCCTGATTACGGTCGGCGAGATCGTCCTCCAGCATCCACATGTAATCGCGGATATCGAGCGTGCTGGTGCGGTAGCGATGGGTTTCCGAAACGAAAACCCGGCCGAGTTCGTCGAAATTAAAGGCCACGGGATTGGCCAGCATGGGCTCGGCGGCCCAGAGGGAGGCGGTGAGGCCGGCGGGCAGCTTCATGCGCGTGAGCGCTTGCTTGCCTTCATCGGAGGCGGGCGCGACATCGGCAGCGAGTTGGCGGTCGGCAGGCTTGAGTTTGCCGCGGGCACCGTGAAGATCGGTTTCCATTTCCACGACTTCGGCGCCGTGCAAGCGGGAGGTGAAAGAAGCGAGAATGAGGAGGGTGACGACCAGCAGTGCGCAGCGACCCGGGGTGGAACGAACGGAAGGAGAAAACATGCGGTTCAAAAACTAGCCCGTGTACTTTGAAAGGCAAGGCGAGGACTGTACTTACTGAAGAAAAATCGCGCGGGCTAAGTTGCGACAGGTTTACCGCTGTAGCGCAGGCTTCCAGCCTGCTTTCCCTGCACAGAGCAGGCAGGATGCCTGCGCTACTTTTAGACAAAACGCATTTTGTAGATGGCCGGCCCTTGTGGCCGTGCCGTGCTTGAAGAAGGCGCGGCCACAAGGGACGGCCCTGCTATGCAGCGTGCTTCGCTATCGCTCAACCCGTCGGTGGCTTCGGCAGCAGCTTCGCTACGACCACGAGTAGCACCACCACGACGAGGGCGAGGGCGGCCCAGAAAATGTGGGTGTTGTCGATGCCGGGGAAAATAGCCTTCGAGTCGGCATTCACGGTTTTCGGCATGTCGGCGGGCAACTGCGCGACTTGGCGGCTGGCGGTGAGAAGCTTCACGGCGACGAGGCTGAGATCGTAGCGCGGGGCGTGGGCCTGCTTGTTACCGTAGGCGAGGGTGAAGCCGTCGGTCTCGGCAGTTTTGAAAACCAAACGCACGACCGGATAAACCACTTGGATTGGGTTGAGTGCGATGGCGGGGTTGTCGCCATTGTCGGTTTCGATCCAGAGGGTGTCGCTGCTGGGCTGCTCGGATAATTCGAAGATACGATTCTCGGGCACGCCTGGTTCGGGCGTACGGCTCCACGGGCCGCCGGCGAGAGTCGTTTCGCGGACCACACCGTTTTGGTTGGTGAGCTTTTCGTAGAGACGGAATTGACGTTGAAACAGCGGCGTAGACGAAGCGAGGACGAGGCGGCGCAGGGGCAAACTGGCTTGCGGGAGCGAAAGACACCACACACTGACGGTCGGACGTTTGGCGTCGGGTGCGGCGACGGGCGTGAGGGTCAGCGAGCGGGCGAGGGCAGGTTGCTCAAGTACGTAGGGAATCTGGTTGCCGGCGTGAAGCAGGCGCAGATCGGAAAAATCGGGCTGGGCTTGCGCGAGGGCGGTGAGGTTGAGCTCCAGTTCCTGCACTCCGACGCGGGTGATTTGGATCGGTTGACGATGGGTCCACTCTTTCGTGTCGAGCGGCGCGCCAGTCAGGGGCACGTCGGGCAGCGGGGCGGGACCGGGTGATTCGCCCGGACGGTAATTGGGCATCGCTTCCAGCGGACCGGGAGTAACGGCGGCGGCCGTAGTGCCGCGCATTTCTCCGGCGAAAGCCGCGAGGTCGTAGCGTGGGGCCGCGACTTGCGGGTTGCCGGAGAGGAGCGTGTAATTGCCGGCCGCCGGGGCCATGAAGAGCAAGTTGATCGGGTGTTGCCGGGCTTGCACGCCGTCGATGGTCAGCGGTGGAGAATCGCCGTTGTGGAAATGCACGAGCAATTCGCGGGTGAGCGGAGTGAACTCAATCGGCAGTTCCAGTTGGGCGCGGACGGGTGCGCCGTTGAGGGCGACGCGGTAAAGGGTGCCGGAGCCCACCGTGTGTTCGGTAGAAACAGTGCCGTGGACTTCGCGCACCGCGACGGTGACGCGGCGCATGAACAAGGGATCTTTGGTGGCGAAAGTGAGCGCTGCCAGCGGCACGTGGCGGCCGTCAAGCGTGACGGTGAGGACGGTCTCGCCCGCAAATTCATCGCGGCGGGTGATGGTGGCGCCGAGCGGTACGAGCGGGGGCGGACTGGCCTCGGCGGGTGTGCGGAGTATGCGGGCACCGGTAAAAGTCACGGGGCGGGAGCGGGAATCATCCAGTGTCACGCGGACGAACGCGGCGGGTTGACCGTTGAGCGCGAGGCGCAGTTGTTCCGCGCCGAATTGGCGAAACAGCGGTACGGCGGCACCGAGCGATTGCCATTCTTTACCGTCGGTGGAGATATCGATATGCGCGGCTTTCAGGAAGAAGGGCGCGGATGACTCGAGATCGACGGCTTCAATTCTCTCCGTGGTGCCGGTCGTGATCATGATTTCGCTCGCGTCATCTCCGCCGAGAGTGGTCACAAAGGACTGCGGGCGGTGAGAACGGGTTTGTCGTTCCTCTTCTCCGAGGAGCGGAGGCGTATCCAGCAAAAAAGGCAGTTCCTGGCCGGCGGCATCGATCAGTCGCAGATCGGAGAGGCCGGGCAAATTGGCGTCGAAGGTGGTCGCGGGTACGGCGACTTTGACGAGTCCGGAGGTGGCGACGGGAAGGGATTGCCGTTGCGACCACTCGGTGGGCGCGAGGGCGCTGAAGCCGCTGGTGGCGGCGCAGAGAGTGAGAAGCAGCGTTAAGAGGGAAAGGTGGAACCCGGCCTCCGGACGGGTTTCTTGCTGCGGGTATTTTGAAAACTCGTCCAGAGGCCGAGTTCCACCTAAAGAAACGAGATCGCGCATATTACGGTTGGGGTGGAGAAGATTTTTCATGGCTGGGCAAAAAGCGTTGGTAGGCGAAGGAGGCGAGGAAGGCGATGACGCCCACCACGACGAGGGCGCCGACGAGATAGAGGGTTTCGAGATGCTTCAGATCGTGGAAGAAAAGTTTCAGCAGGGCGATGCAGAGCAGGGTGATCGCGGCGTAACGGGCGGTGCGTTGTTGCTTGGCGATGCCGGCGGTGAGCAAGCCGAGGGCAAAGAGCGCCCACGCGATAG
Organism: Opitutaceae bacterium; assembly: GCA_025360455.1. GTDB lineage: Bacteria > Verrucomicrobiota > Verrucomicrobiia > Opitutales > Opitutaceae > Didemnitutus. The sequence continues at coordinate 8,942 of JANYCF010000230.1, forward strand.
TGTAGGTCATGTCACGACCGAGATCACCGGAGAACTTGAAGGCGAGGGAGCGAGCACCGGGGGCGGTGAAGTAATCCGCGATTTCAATGTTGAGCAGCATGAAGGCGAGGATGACGCCGAGAGTGTTGAGGATCGGAGGAGCGTTGAGGCCCAGCACACGCTCGCGCGGTGCGGCAATCAGTTTCGCGCCGAGGAAGAGCGCGGCGGTGGCGAGGCCGTAGGCATAGAGATACCAATTGAAAATCGCGGTGTCGCTGCGGATATGATAATTTAAAACGGCGGGATTCAGCGCGAGGCGGGCAAAGGCGGTGAAGAGCAGCACCACGCCGGTAGCGCGCAGTCCCGGATGCGGCACACGAATGAACAGCCACAGCAGGGCGGCACCTTCGAGCGCCCACGCGACGGTGAGCCACTGACGTTCGAACTGGATTGGAAAAATCAGCGTGATGAAAAACAGCGCCACGCTGCCGAACCAAGCGAGTTGGTTGAGGCGTTGCGGCACATCGGCCGGAACCGTGCGCAAGATCACGACGAGGCTCGCGAGTGGGGCGAGGACGAAGAGGGTGGGCACGAAGCCGAGGATGTTTTCCGTGCTGGGCCAACCGAGTCGGATCGCTTGATAGGTCATCCAGAAATGAGCAAGTCCGCTGAGTGCGGCGACGGCCCATGGTCCGGTGAGCTTGGCGAAATGGCGGCGGAATAGAAACGGATACGCGGCGAACACGGTGTAGAAGGTGACATACCAGACGAGGGGCAAGGTGGCGTCCTGCGGATTAAAGCGGCGGGAGTGCCAGGCGAATTCGAGCGCGGTCATGCCGGCGAGGGCGCAGGCCGGGAGCCATTCGATTTTAATAATCTGGGCCAAACCCAGCGTCAGCACCACGAGGAGAAGGCCGAGGCCAAAGACGGCCGAGGGGTCCTGAATCGGTAGCTGCAGGCACACCATGATGAGCAGCAAGAAGGGCAGCAGCGAAGAAAAGGCGGGAATTTGCGCGCGGGCATCGCCGAAGAGGGCGGCGAGTTGGCCATCGGCTTGCGGGAGTTTATCGCCGAGTTTGCGCACAAGCCAAAGACTGGCGGCGAAGAAAAATAGAGCGAAGCCACCAATGATAAAGAGGAGCGACGGGGCGAATACCACGGCGGCTACAGGCACTTTGAAAATACACAGGCCAGTGGCGAGGAGCGTGAGCACCAGCACGGTGGCGACCGCGGCGAGCGAGGCGCTCAGGACGGCGAGTGCGACCGCAATGAGATCGACGAGGAGAATTGCCGGCCAGATCAGCAGCGAGATCACCTCGAGTTTGAAAATCGGCAGCAGCATCATTAACAGCGTGAGCGGCGGGAACAGCTGGCTCCACCACGTGGGCGCGGCATTGGGGCGTTGCCGTTGCAACAGCAGGGGAAAGGCGGTGTGGAGCGCAGCAAACAGGAGATAAATAGCGAGGGCCCACGACAGGAGTTCGGGGGTGAGTTCACTCGCAGTCCAGATCGAGAGCAGGCCGAAAACCATCAGACCGGCGACCAGATGAAGTTTGGCAAGGCGGTCGTCGAGCCACGCCAGCGCGAGGAGCAAGAGGTCGCTCACAAAGATAAACGTGAACAGCAGCCCGGGCTGCTCGCTCAAGGCATGGCGTTCGATTAAGAATAACGCAAAGGCGAGGGAGACAATGGGCAGGCCAATGGCCGACCCTAACACGGGTGGCGTGGCGCGATCCAGCCGGCGGGCGAGGAGATACACCGCGAAATACAGCGCGGAGAAAATCAAGCACACGGTCACAACGACGAGAGCTTGCTCAGGTTGGAAAGTGCTGGCGGCCCAGCGGACGAGGAGTAGAGCGGAGAAGCCCGCAGCTCCGGCGATGAGTCCGCCGAGTTCCTCGCGCCAGGAGAGAACGAAGACGCAGACACTGGCCAAAATCACGAAGCCGAAAAACTGGGTGGTGTCGGCGGCGGCCTCCGGGTAGCCGAGAAAGAAAAAAGCAAAGCAAAAGGCGACGGCGGGCAGGACGATGGCGCAGCGGGTGACGAGAGGCGAACTGCGGCCGAGCCGGCGCGCAACTTCGACGGCGCCGAGAAAGAGCGCGCTGAAACTGAGGCACACGATCATCGCGGTGCCGGTTTTCTCCGGCGCATAAAATTTCCCAGCCCATCCCACCATCATGATGACCGTGCCCGTGGCACCGAGCGGCACGAGGTAGAACCAGCTGCGATGCAGAGCGACGGCGACGAGACCGATATCCAACAAAGTGAGGTAGCCGAAGAGGCCACCGGGATTATCGACGCCGGTGGAAAGCAAAATCGGCGTGAGAAATCCGCCGAGGATACCGAGGATGGCGATTACTTGGGCCTCCAGTCGCACGGCGAGAATGAAGGCGGTCGCGGTGATCAGCGACATGAGCAGTGCCATCGCACCCGAGCCGAGGAAATTATAGTGACTGGCTCCGCAGGAAAATGTCACAGCGTAGAGTGAAAGGATGCCCGTGGCCATGAGTGATTGGGCGAGGACCGCGTAGGCTTTCCGGAATATTTTCAAACCACCAACAATGAGCCCGGCGCCAAAAACAAACCCCATGGCGACGCGCACCGAGTCGGGAATCCAGCCTTGGTCGAGCGAGTATTTGATGAAGTAAACCACGCCGAGGGCGAGGGCGATGCCACCGAGCCAGGCGAAAAGTTTCACGCCCATGAACTGTTCCCAATCAATGGTGGACAGCCAGCTGGGCTCGACGGGTGGCGGCGTGTACGGGACGCGGACGGGTGCAGGGGTGGGGGTGGGTTGGAATACGGGAGTGGCAGGAAGAATCGGAGGCAGAATCGCGGCTGGCAGAGGTGGTGGCAGTGCGATGGGCGCCGGTGGGACCAAGGGTGCGGTAATTTTTTCGACGAAGATTGTCTCTGTGGGAGCAAGCAAGCTCGCTCCCACAGTTTGGGCGGGTGGAGCGATGATGGCGGTCGCTTCCGGTTTGGTGGGTGAAACTACCGGAATGTTGCGCACGGCGGTGCGTAACGTTCCGAACTCGAGCTCGAGCTGGTTGAGTTTGTTCTGCAGTCTTTGCTGGTCATTGCGCAGACCTCCGATTTTGAAGAAGGTGGTGATCGAGAGAATGATCAGAACCACGATGAGAAATAACAGCCAGAAAAGGAGTACTACCATAGGGAGAGGGGGAGGGGAGGACAGGTTTTGCATGACGCGCCCTCTGGCGGATGGCAAGGGCGGGAAAATCGAATGTTTGGCTTGCCGCGGAACTTACGTTTCCTAGTCATGTCCGCGTCACCTGTTGTACCAGCAAATCATTTTCACCATCTTATGAGTCTCACGGTTTGGGCCAACCACGAGCTTCGTCCCGCTGCGCGCGAATTGTTTTATGACAGTCTTGCGCGCCTCGGCTGCCGCATTATCCAATCTGACCAATCGTCGCGTTCTGTCCTCACTGAGGGCGGGTTGGATCCGGCGTTGGCGGAAGCGGACATTGCTTACGGGCAACCCGATCCGGTGGACCTGATCCGTTATCCGCGGCTGCGTTGGGTGGCGCTGTCGACGGCGGGTTATACGCGCTATGATAATGATGAGTTTCGTGCGGCGATGCGCGCCCGAGGCACGGTGGTGACGAACGCGTCGCAGGTGTTCGCGAATCCTTGTGCGGAACATGTGCTGGCGATGATGCTGGCGTTTAACCGCGAGTTGCCCAAATACGTTTTGAATCAGGTGGGCGCGCACGGTTGGGAATATTTGCCTGATCGCTACAGCAAGGATTTGCTCACGGGCAAAACAGTGGTGATGTTGGGCTATGGCGCGATTGGCCGGCGGTTGACGGAATTACTCGCGCCCTTCCATTGCCGATTGATCGGGGTGCGGCGGGCGCCGAAGGGGAATGAGGGGATTGAAATCGTGGGGGAGTCCGAACTGCCGAGCATGCTGCCCCTAGCGCAGCATGTGGTGAATCTGCTGCCGGATTCCCGTTCGACGCGGAATTTTTGCAATGCGCGGTTCTTTGCGAACATGGCGCAGGGCGCGTGTTTTTATAATGTCGGACGGGGAGTCACGGTTGATCAAATCGCTTTGCTTGCGGCGTTGCAGAGCGGACAGGTGGGCGGAGCATATCTCGATGCGCTCGATCCGGAGCCGTTGCCGCCGGAGCACCCGTTATGGCGTGAACCCCGCTGTCAGATTACGCCGCATGTGGCTGGCGGCCATCGCGAACAGGATGAGAATCTCGTGCGCCACTTCCTCGCCAATCTGGGAAAATTTATTCAGGCGGAGCCGTTGGTTGACCGGATTTTTTAGGAGCGCAGGCTTTCAGTCTGCATACCTCCGAAGCAGGCTGGAAGCCTGCGCTGCTCTCCCGGTTGAATTCATTCAGCGGAACCATGGTCGGTAGGAATTGTCTGGAGGCCTGCCCCACGATGTATTTAATGTCGTGCATCCGTCCTTTCCTCCCCGCCGTATATTTCAGGGAATAAACTCCACGCCACCCCGCTCCTAACAGGACGAAACTTCAATTTCTCTTTCTCTACACCCGGCGGGCATGGTGCTTGTTGAGGTGGATGAAAGAAACCAAAACCACAAAATCCAGATGAATAAATCCACCCGTACAATCCTCATGGCCGCCGCTATTGCCGGCCTTTATGCCGGTTCCCTCGCTGTCAAAGCCATGGCTACCGAAGCCGGTAGCACTGCTCCTGCTGGCGAAAAAGCCAAGGACGCCTGCAAAGGCAAAGATGGCTGCAAGAGCAAAGATGGCTGCAAAGGCAAAGACACCTGCAAGAGCGCCGATGGCAAAGACACCTGTCACGCCAAGGACGGCTGCAAGGGCAAGGACACCTGCAAGAGCGCCGATGGTAAGGACACCTGCCATGCCAAAGACGGTTGCAAGGGCAAGGATGGCTGCAAGGCCGCAGAACCAGCACCAGCCAAGTAATTTTATCGCGGTGTTCGATTCCATGGGGAGTTGACCCACGTGAATTTCGCGGAGGCCGGGCCGACTGGTCCGGCCTCCTTTGTTTTCCGATGCTTGGTTTGGTGTTGTGGGAGCAAGCTCGCTCGCACAAATACACCGACAGACTTTGGTTGATCAATCGCCTTACTTTTTCTCTTCATGCCTGCCAACGCGTTTAACGGTTACACGGATTATGGAATCGGTCTGGGCCTGCGGGTACCGCACTACGACCATATCCTTTCGGAAAAACCGACGGTGGATTGGTTCGAGATCATCTCGGAGACTTTCATGGTCGAGGGCGGACGGCCCTTGGAGGTGCTGGATCGGATTCTGGCGCAGTATCGCGTCGTCCAGCACGGGGTTTCACTTTATTTCGGCTCGGCGGATGCGCCGGATCGGGCCCATTTAAAAAAGATCAAGGCGCTCACCAAGCGCACGAAGACGCCTTGGCTCACCGATCACCTGTGTTGGGGTAGCGTGGATGGCACTTTTTCCCACGACCTTTTGCCCATGCCGTACACGCATGCGGCGGCCAAGCATACGGCGGCAAAAATCCGGATGGTGCGGGATTTTCTGGAGCTGCCCATCGCCGTGGAAAATGTGAGCTCCTACACGGAGTATCATGTCTCCGAGATGACCGAGTGGGAATTTCTTGCCGAGGTGGTCGAGCAGGCGGACTGCGGCATTCTGCTCGATGTGAACAATATTTATGTTTCCTCGAAGAATCATTCCTTCGATCCGTACGACTACTTGAACGGCGTGCCGGCCCACCGCGTCGCGCAAATCCATATTGCCGGGCACACCAAGTTCGAAAAATATCTCCTCGATACGCATGATCATCCGGTGCTCGATCCGGTGTGGAAGCTTTATGCCGAAACCATCCGCAAGTGCGGGGTGACCGCGACGCTGCTGGAATGGGACGATAAGATTCCGTCCTTTCAAGAGGTCCACGACGAGGCGCTCAAAGCCAACGAATTCATCGCGCAAGCGCGGGAAGCGCAGGGGGCGCAAAACAAGAATCGTGTGGGCGGGGTGCCCTCACCCCGCTAAGCTGTAACCATAGAGTTGAAATGAACTTCTCCGCACAGAATACATGCGCTGAAAGGTGGAACCCGGCCTCCGGCCGGGTTGGTTTGGCGCACGCTTTAGGAAACCCGTCCAGAGGCCGGGTTCCACCCCGTTCAACTGTATGGATACGGCTAAGGATGGACCGCGCGAATCTAAACTCGCGGCGTGGGGGAACCCCGCCCACAAAAACTGGCTCACTTCATGGCGATTAAAAAGAAAAACTCCGCGAGTACGAAAGCCCACCCGGCTCCCGTTCGCGTCGATTCGACCCGCGATCTGGCTGATTTGCAGCGTTCCGTCTGGCAGTTGATTTCGCGACCGCTGGCACCCGGCAACCGCATGCAAAAACGCGCGGCCGACGGACGCGCCACCAGCACAGTGGTGGGTGAGATTATCAAACCCAATGACCGGCTCACTTCCTTTGAGCGGCTCGAAATCTACAATCGCATGTATTGGTTTCGCGTGCTCGACAGTCTCTACGAGGATTGCCCCGGTTTGCGCGCCGTGCTCGGGGATAAACAATTTATGCGGCTCATCGAGGCGTACATGATCAAGTATCCTTCGCGTTCGTTTACGCTGCGGAATTTGCCGGACCGGTTGGCGCAGTTTATTAAAGAGGAGCCGCGTTGGACCCGGCCGCACGCCAAGCTTTGCTACGATCTGGCGCGCTTCGAGTGGGCGCAAATTGAAGTGTACGACGGCGCCGCGCTGCCGCTGTTCACGATCGACGACTTGCTCGATGCGAATCCCGAAAAATTACGCCTCAGTCTGCAACCGTATCTCCAATTGTTGGAAGTCGGCTACCCGGTGGATGATTATCTGATCACCATCAAGAAACGCGCAGCCCTGTTGCGCGGTGATGCGAGCAATGCGCCTACGGGCGTTTCGAAGAGTCGGCGCAGCCGGGTGGCCCGCCCCAAGCCGGGACGACGGCAAATCGCGGTGCACCGTTTTGGCGGGATCATTTATTTCAAGCGACTGGAGCCAGCCGCCTGCAAAGTTCTCCTCGCGATCCAGGCCGGCCAACCGCTCGCCCAAGCCTTGGCCACGGGTTTGCCGCGTTCGAACCAAGGCCGCGAAGCTTGGGCGATCAAAGTGCAAGGGTGGTTTAAAAATTGGATGGAGCTCGGCTGGTTTTGTCGGAGGTGATGTGGTAACATGGAAACAGCGTAGCGCGGGCATCCTGCCTGCCGACTGACGATGCAGGCTGGAAGCCTGCGCTACTTTCCGACCTCTACGACGAAACACTATCGCACAACTGCGTTGGAATATTACTACTCCATCATACTCTCACTTTCACTTCACCAATTAATCCCTCCATGAATCCACGCTCACTCCTCGCCAAGTTCGATACTGTCGCCTCGTTTTTCCAATCTCCGCTCCTGCTGGTGATCCGTTTGTATTGGGGGATTTCATTCGCCCAGACCGGTTGGGGCAAGCTGACGCATCTCGACCGCACCGCCGGATACTTCGAGTCGTTGCACATTCCGCTGCCCAAGCTCAACGCCATCATGGCCGGCTCGACCGAGTGTCTGGGTGGAGCGTTGCTCGCCCTCGGGCTATTTGCGCGGCCGGCTTCGCTTCCGCTCATCGGTACGATGGCGGTCGCTTATTGGACGGCAGATCGCGAAGCGGTGATGGCGATCACGAGTGATCCGGAGAAATTTGTCACCGCCACCCCGTTTCTGTTTTTGCTGGCTTCACTGCTTGTCCTCGTTTTCGGCCCGGGCAAGCTGTCGCTGGATGCGTTATTTTTTCGGAAAACGGCATCCGGCAAATGATCGGCGGCGTAGTAGCGATATGATTCTAGCGCGGCTTCTGTTTTGTTTCATCTTCTTGGCCGTTGGCCGCGTCTCGGCTGCGACGGCCGAGATTACGGCTGCGATCATCTGGCAACCTTGGTCGGACGAAGTCTTCGCGCAGGCGAAGCGCGAAAACAAATTTGTCCTGCTCGATCTGGAGGCGGTGTGGTGCCATTGGTGCCATGTGATGGAGGCGACCACTTATCGCGACCCGGCGGTGGTGGCCCTGCTGGGTGAACGCTATCTGACGGTGCGCGTGGATCAGGATTCGCGCCCCGATCTGGCGAGCCGGTACGAAGACTATGGCTGGCCGGCGACCGTCATTTATGCGCCCGACGGCACGGAGATCGTGAAAAAACAAGGCTACGTCCCGCCGACGGGCATGCGTCGACTGCTCCAGGCCGTGATCGATGATCCTTCGCCCGTCGCCACGCAAAATATCGGCCCGGATCGCGCGGCCACGGGTGAAACGGTATTGAGCCTCGAACACCGGAACCAGTTGCGCCGGCAATGGCTCGCCGGTTACGACGACCAGCAAGGCGGCTGGGGCTTCAGCCACAAATTTCTCGATGCCGATACCCTTGAGTTCGCGTTGCATGAAGCGGCGCGCGGTGACTCTCGCGTGGAGCAGATGGCGCGCGATACGTTCCGGCTCCAGCGCAAGATTCTCGATCCGGTCTGGGGTGGAGTTTACCAGTACTCTGCCGGTGGCACGTGGGATGAGCCGCATTTTGAAAAAATCATTTCCATCCAAGCCGATAATCTGCGCGCCTGTGCTTTGGCCGCCGTGCAATGGGGCGATCCTGTTTATCTTGAAACCGCCCGCGCCATTCACGGCTACCTGAAAAAATTTCTCACCAGCCCGGAGGGCGTCTCTTACGCCAGCCAGGATGTCGACCTCGTGCCCGGAGAGCACAGTGCGGATTATTTCTTACTCGATGATGCCGGTCGTCGCGCCCGCGGGGTGCCGCGTATTGATCCGCACTGCTATGCCCGGGAAAATGGTTGGTTCATCAGTGCGCTGGTTCAACTTGCGGCGGTGACGGGCGAGGCCGCTGATCGCAGCGAGGCCGAGCGTGCCGCCCACTGGGTGATCGAACATCGTGGTCTGGGCGAAGGAGGTTTTCGCCACGATGAACACGATACGGCAGGCCCGTACCTCGGCGACACCTTGGCTATGGGCCGCGCGTTTCTCGCGTTGCACCAGCTGACGCAGAATCCGGCGTGGCTCGCCCGTGCGGAAGCGGCGGCAAAATTTATCGAGACGCATTTTCGCCGGGTCGATACGGCGGGTTATACGGCCAGCGACGCGACGAAGAATAGTTTTCCCGGGCCGCGTCCGCAATTCGACGAAAATGTGAATCTCGTGCGTTTCGCCACGGGGCTGGCGCAGGTGACCGGGCAGGCAGAATGGCGGGCCATGGCGGGGCATGGTTTGCGTTGGTTGCTGGCTCCGGGGGTGACGGATAATCGCGGCTTCTATGTGGGCGGCTTATTGCTCGCCGAGGAGGAAGCGCGCACCGAGCCGGTTCATATCATGATTTTGGGCGGCAAGGACGATGAGGTGGCGCAGGCGATGTTCGCGACGGCGTTGCGGCTGCCGATCCAGCACAAACTCGTGGAGTGGTGGGACCGGCGCGAAGGCCCGCCTCCGCGCGGCGAGGCCATTTTCCCCGAGCTCGACCATGCGGCCGCGTTTCTTTGCGCCAACGGTGCCTGTTCGTCACCGCTGCTCAGTGTGGTGGCGCTGGAGAAACGGCTGGGTCGGCTCAACCGGCCATGACCACTTTCGTGCCTGCGATCAGATCGTGCAGGCAGCGCCGGTCATCGCGGAAGATGAAGCAAGCATCAACGAGCGAGTAGAAAGGGACGACACCGATGAAGGCGTTGACGACCGCACGGAGTAAGAAAACTTTCACGAAGCCGGGGTTGGCTTCATCATCGAAATTCACGATTTTAATCCCGAGCATTTTTTTGCCTATCGTCTGGCCGCGGGTGACGAGCAGATAGATTTGAACCGCCAACAGGAGTAACAGGATGGCGCCCATCGCCGCAAAACCGCCGAGCATGAGCGCCGTGTTGGGATGATCTGGTGTGGAGAAAACGCCAGCTGAGGCTAAAATAACGAAGCCGGGTGAGACGCACAGACCGCCAATGACGCCATCAATGAGTCTGGCCGCGAACCGAAGCCAGCGGCTGGCGGGAGCGAGACCGAGGCTGGGATTGGCTGCAGCCGGAGCAACGGCCAGAGTAGGAATCGGGGGCGGGCCCTGATTGGCCAGCAGGGGCGGGGCGCTGAACTCGGGGAAGTCCCCGAGCGGTTTCCATTCCGTCTCGCCCTCGCGGCGGGCTTTGGTCTGCAGATTGGCGCGACCCGCGGCGATCCAGTCTGTGATATTCGCGCTCGTGACCGGTCCGTATTCTTTGCCGTCTGCTCCGATGATGGTGAACATAGTGCTGAGCATGATGCAGGCGCTGGTCATCGGGTCAATACACGGCCAGTCTTAGCCGGAATAAATCAGCCTCGGCCGCAAAACGCGTTTTGCTTGTGAAGGGAAGAAACCGAGAGCGTCTATGCGTTGGTTTAGGTAGGGCCGTCGCTTGTCGACGTGCCGGTTTGCAGCGGCAATCTGTCGGCATGGCCACAAGGGCCAGCCCTACGAAATGCTGTTTCCTAGGAGCCAAGAGTTGAGAGCTGACCAACCTTCACCCGGCTACGGCCCGGCAAGGAGCCCGATCCTCAGAGCGAGAGCATTTAATGAATGATACAAAAACTATGCCCCTTTTTGTCTGGCTCTGGATACTCGACCCTTTGCTCTCGACTGCGTGTTTTTGGCTTAGAGCGCACCTTATTTTAACTTCACCACTTTCGTGCCGGCGAGCAGATCGTGGAGGCAGCGTTGGTCTTCGCGGAAGATGCAGAAGGAATCGACCAGCCAGAATAATTTTCCGAGGATCGGCACCTGCTCCAGCACCCAAATCGACAGGCCGCGTAGTAAATAAGCCCGGAGCGGGCCGGCGGGTTCACCGTCACGCACCGTGACAATGCGGAGACCAAAAAGGAGTTTGCCGACCGACTGACTGCGACGGCAAAGGAGAATGGTTTGGACTACAACCAGCACCGCGAGGAAGGGGAGAGATTTGCTGAATGATTCGGCACTCGCTTGGAAAAACATCTCGAGTGACGGGGTGTCGTGATTGGCCATGCGCTCGGAAATGATGCGGGCGGCCGCAATGCTCGCGGGCATCCAGCAGAGCCACTGGAGCACGCCATCGATCATGGCCGCAGCGAAGCGGGCTCTCAAGCCGGCCAAGGGGAGGGCGGTTGGCGTGGGTTCAGCCGGAGCGAGACTGATCGGCGGAGCCGTGAGGGAAGGCGGGGCAAAGGCGGGCGCGGTACCGGTCGGCACAAATTCCGGAAAATCAGCCAGCGTTTTCCATTCGGTGTCATCGCCTTTGCGGGCTTTGGTCGAGAGGTTGGCGCGGCCATCCCGGATCCATTCGATCACATTGCCCTGGGTAACAGGACCGTATTCTTTGCCGTCAGTGCCGAGGATTTTAAACATGGAGGGGTATGTTCACTCGCAAACAGGCCTGAGGTCAACTGCGGCTTGGCTAGAAGTGGCGTGGGTCGGAGGGTATTTCACATTATCCTGGGTAGCGCAGGCTTCCAGCCTGCATTTGCGAAGCCTGCGCTACTCTCACGACGCAGCGCGCGTTGTCTTATTCGTCCCCGGATTTCTCGTGCACGCGTTGCCGGAGGAACTTGTTGGCTTTTTTGACGCCTTTCTTCTTTTCCATTTCCGCGCGGCGGTCGCCGTAGGTGGGCGCTTTCACGGTGGTGAGCAGCATGCGCTGGCAACTGTGCCAACGGGCCTTGCCGAGCTTCCCGGCCGTGATCGCGGCGAGCACCGCGCAACCGGGCTCAACCGTGTGCGAGCAGTCGCGAAATTTGCACTGCGTCGTCAACGTCAGAATATCCGCGAAAGCCGCGCGCACGCTGGCTTCGGCCACCCACGGATTGATTTCGCGCATGCCGGGCGTGTCGATGATGATGAAGCCGCCCGGGGCGACCAGCAGCTCCCGTTGCGTCGTGGTGTGCCGGCCTTTGCTGTCGTGCTCGCGCACTTCCTGGGTGAACTGGAGATTCTCGCCGACGAGACGGTTGATGAGCGTGGATTTGCCGACGCCGGAAGAGCCGAGGAGCGCGACGGTCTTGCCGGGTTGGAGGTAGGGGGCGAGGGCTTTCAGGCCGCGACGCGTCTGCGCGCTGACGACGAACACCGGCAAGTCCGGCGCGGCACCGGCGAGCTCGTGTTGCAAGGTTTCAGTGTCGTCGGCGAGATCGGCTTTGTTGAGTAAGATCACGGGCTGGGCGCCACTGGCAAAAGCGGCGGCGAGGTAACGCTCGACGCGGTGCAGGTGATAATTGCCATCAAACGCGCTGACTAAAAATACTGTGTCGATGTTGGCGGCGACGATCTGTTCGAGATCCTGTTCGCCGGCGGCTTTGCGGGAAAACTTCGTGCGGCGTGGTAACAACGCGTGGATGTTCATCCGGTTTTCATCACCCACTTGAGGCGAGACCGTCACCCAATCGCCGATGGCGGGAAATTCCGCGGGGTTGACCGCGGCGTTGATATATTTCCCGGTGCACTGGCCGAGCTTGGCGCCGAATTCCCCTGTCACCTCAAAGTAACCTTTCAACTCCAGCGTGATCCGCGCAGGCAGACAGCCGCTCCCGGCGTGAGGGGCGAATGCGGATGAAAAATGTTCATTCCAGCCGAGCTGGGCGAGGGTCATTCGGACAGGTTGATCGTTTTGTCCGGCGCGGTGCAACGCTGCGTTTTGGCCAGGTCGTCGGCTTACGTAGGAATGCGTAGGCCGGAAGTAGGGGGTCTCCTTGTATTTTCTTGCTACACATCGGGCGAATCCACTTACCTCGCCGGCATCAATTATCTGTGGCTTGTGATTTTTTCTGACCAACAACTCCCACCTCAAGCCACCCGCTGATGCTTCGCGTGCATCAACCAAAACTTATCCTCCAACGGCCATGCCAACAAAACTAACGTCAGTTCTCGCTCTTGTCGTACTCGGTGCCAGCACGTTGCTCGCCGAATCCACCGCGCCCGCCAACACCACCGTTAAAACCAAAACCTACGAAGAGGGCGGCAAAACCATGACGGAGCGCACGCTCACCACCGTCGTGAAGGAAGAAGTGGCCAAGCCGACGGAGTACACTGTGGCGATCTTCGTCGCGAATCGTGCCGGCAAGATCGGCGATGCCGAGCTGGGCGCACTGGAAGATTACATCACCGCACGAGTCACGGGACTGAACGTCCACGTCATCAGCGGTGAGACGGCGTTGAATGCGGTGGGCAGCATGGCTCCCGGAGCCAAGGAAAACGCGCTCGATGCCCAACTCGCGCAAAGCACCTCGGCGGTTCGTCTCGCCCAGACCTTGGGCGCCACGCACCTCCTGCAGGTCACGTTGGCCGGCTTCGATTCCAATAAGAAGACGATCGATGCTTACGGCGTTAAGACCACGAACGACGAGCGCACCGCGCGTGTTACCTATAAGATTCTCGATGGTACGACCGGTGGCAGTCTCGCGGCCGACACCGTACGCGTCACCAAAACTTTTCAGCAAAGCGATCAGGGTTTGGGCGAAGAACGTTCCAGCGTCTTGAACTCCCTGCTCGATGAAGCCGCGCAGAAAGTCGCCGCCAGCTTGAAAAACCAGATCGACCGCGGCCACATCACCACTTCCGCCGCGCAAGGCACGGTTGCCATCACGCTGACCACCGAACTCACCGATGTCTTCGTGCCCGATGTCCGCATCAGCGCGGAAAACACCGTTAGTATTTCCGAAAGCAAATTCAAAGTATCGGCGCTCGCCGCGACCGTGGAAATCGACGGCATCGCGGTCGGCACCGCGCCCGGTCAACTCGAAGTCAAAGCCGGTCTTCATAAGCTCCGTGTCGTGCGGGAAGGCTTTAAGCCGTGGGAACGTACCGTTAATTTCACGAACGGCCAAAAGCTGAACGTCGGTTTGGAGATGAGCGAAGCCGGTTATGCGCGTTGGAAGGATGCCACCGCCTTTATGAACGACCTGAAGAATAACGCCAAACTCACCGACGCCGAGGTCAAGCTCCTCGAAGGCAAGGCCAAGATGTTTGAAAACAGCGGCTACAAGGTGAACAGCACACAAGGCGTCAAAACCTTGGTGGGCGGCTTACATTCCCTCTTTGATCTCTAAGCCGAACTTTCGCCAACCCTCACCTATTCCCGCCATGAAACCAGGACGCCTCTCCCTTCTCCTCGCCTTCACTACACTGTTGCTCGCTCCCGCCCTTCAGGCGCAGGACGCTCCCGGCAAAAAGAAACTCGCGATCACCAAGATCATCGCCACCGACGCTGTCGGTAAACGCATGAGCAAACAGGGCGTGGGCCTCTCGCTCGACAGCGTGATCGAGGCCCTCGATTCCCAAGTGTATGACCGTGTGCTCAACACCAAGCGTTTTGAAATCCTGGAGCGCTCCGATGCCGATGCTCTCGCCAAGGAAAGCTCCGCCGCCGGTGAAACTTTCGCTTTCAATAAGGCTGACTACATCCTCACGATTCGCGTCGATTCCTTCAATGACCGCATGGAAGAGCGCAAGCTCGCCGCTCTCGGCAAAACCATGCGTTCGCGTACCATCGAGCTTTCCGCCGTCGCCAAGATCACGGAAGTTTCCACTCAGCGCGCCATCGCCAGTACCAACTTCAAGGTCAAGAAACACGATTCCGAGAGCCGTTCCGAAAGTACCAATGCTCGCGTGGGCGAAGGTTCGGACGATCTGCTGATTCAGGCCGTCAGTGAGATGGCGCAGAAAATCGCCACCCGTGCCGCCGATGTCGTTTCGCCCGCCCGCGTCATTGGTAAGCGCGACAAGATGGTGACGATCAATCGCAATGACCAATCCGGCATCAAGGTCGGCCAGGTTTGGGAAGTGTTTGTCTTGGGCGACGAGATGGTCGATCCCGACACCGGCGACAAGAGCCGCGAAGAAGTCCTGGTGGGCAAGGTGAAGGTTACGCGCGTTACGCCGCAGAATTCCCAAGCCGAAGCGATCGAAGACACCGGTATCGACGTTAAAGCCATCGTCCGCCTGAAGGATGACGTCGCGGCGGAAGAGTAAGCTTCACCCGTTATCACTCTCTGTTTTTTCATCCCTCATCTCAACCCATTCAGAATGAATTCCCGCTACCGTTATTTCCCCTCCGCTCAATTGTTGACCGGCAGTGCGTTTCTGCTGCTCGCCGTCACGAGTCAGGCCGCTATTTTCAAAAAGAAAGGCTCTGATTTCCCCGGTATTTATCAGTCGGGAAATATTCCTGCCGCTCTGACTTCGGTGAATAAAGAAGCCACGGTCAACGCCAACAACAAGGATACTGTGCTCTGGCGGCTCGAACAAGGGGCCACGTTGCGCACGGCCGGAATGGCTGAAACCGGGACCGTCCCGGCGATCGCTGAACCGGTCACTCCGCAGTCAGCCGAGGCCCCGGCGGCGGCGACCGATGTTTCCGGGGCTTATCTCAAACACAGTCTGCTCGCCTTTGACCAAGCCGAGGAGAAAGTGAATTCCTACGAGGAGCAGGCCAAGGTGAAGATGGGCTCTGAAACCGCCGCCGCCCTCACGAATCTCAGCGCGTTGCCTTACCGCGGTCATGCTTACGACAAGGTCATGATGAACACCTACAAGGCGCTTAATTATATGCAGCTGGGCAAAAAGGATAATGCCCGCGTCGAACTTAATCGCGCCCTGCAACGTCAGCGCGATGCCGTGGCCCAGAATGAAAAGCATATCCAGGAAGCGCAGGAGACCACGGAAAAAGCCAAGAAGGGCGAAGTGAAAGATGAGGAAGGCAAATCTGCCGCCTACGATGCGGACAAAGCCAAGAGCGATCCCAAGACCGGGCCCGCCTTGAGCGCCGTATTGGAAGCCTCCACAGCCAATCTCGTCAGCTATGGCGACTACGTGAATCCTTTCGCCGTGTTTCTCGACGCGATTTTCTTCATGGCGGATGGCGAAGGCGGTTCTGATTGGGAACGTGGCCGCAAATCCATGGAGCGCGTGGCTCTCATGGTGCCGAATAATCCTTACGTGAAGGAAGACTTGGCGCTCGCGACCGCCGCAGCTGAAGGCAAAGCCCCGGAAGGCGTCACCTATGTGTTCTTCGAGACCGGCACCGGTCCTGATCGGGACGAAACCAGAATCGATATTCCTACTTTCTTGCTCACGAGCAAGGTGGCCTACGTCGGGGCTGCGTTTCCCAAGCTGATTTTCAACACGGACTTTATTGGCGCGCTCGGCGTCAAAGCCGGTGAACAATCACTTTCTACCGCCACGCTCGCCAGCATGGATAGCGTGGTCGCCAACGATTTCAAAAACGAATGGCCCGTCGTCGTGAGCAAGACGATTGTCGCCACCGCCACCAAGGCAATCGTGCAGGCGCAGGCGCAGAAGGCGACCAACCGTATGGGCCTGATGGCTGGTCTGGCGAGCAAGGTGGCAATCACTGCCCTCAATGCCTCCACGACTCACGCCGACACCCGCGTCTGGAGCAGCCTGCCCAAGGAATTCCAGTATGCGCGAGTGAGCACACCCGCTGATCGCCAGCTCACTTTATCCGCCGGTAACCACACCCAGACGGTCACCTTGGTCCCCGGTGCGATCAATGTTGTGTTGGTGAAAAGCATTTCCTCCCACTCCTCCCTCCTCGTCTCGCAGTTCGCTATCAAATGAAAACCAAACTTAATCCTATTCGGGCCACCTGCAGTCTGCTGGCCGCCGGAGCCCTGCTTATTTTGGCGGGTTGCGCTACTAACGTGAACACCTATGAACGGGCCGATTCGCAAGCCACGCCGAACTACATTCCCGACAAGCGGGTGATCACCGATAACACCCTCGCCGCGACCATCCGGGTGACGGGGATCAATCAGAGCACCGTTTCGGGAAACCTGCTGAAGATTCAGGCGACAATAGAAAATCGTCGGAGTTCGCTTCAGACGATCAACTACAAGTTCGAGTGGATCGGCGAGGATGGGATGGCGATCGATTCCCCGAATGAAACGTGGAAGATCATCTCCTTGCAGGGCCGGGAAACGGCCACTATCTCGACGGTGGCGATTTCGCCCCGTGCTGTAGATTTTAAACTAAAATTCCGCGAATAAACCCTCCCTCTTCACTCCTTATGAAACAAAACATCTCATCCAAACTCACCGGTCTCCTTGCGGTTGGCGCCATGCTGCTGCTCTCCGGTTGCGAAACCGAAACCGACACCCGTACCGTAGATGCCAAAGGGCCGCAGGCAATCAACACCTCCGCGATCAATTCGCAGGACTGGGCGAACGCGGCGGATCAATTAATCAACTCGCTTCTTTCCGGCGGCGCTTTGGCGAATGCTCCGCGCACTCCCGCCATTCTGGCTGTGGATCGCGTGATCAATAATACCCAGCTGATGGTTGATACCGATTTGTTGATCAAAAAAATCCGCGTTGCGCTCACCCAGACCGGCAAGATCGCCATCACCAACACCCTCGGGTTGGGCGAACATGCCGTCGTGGCCAGCGAGGCGGCCGAGCTCGAGGAAATGCAGAGTGGCAAGAAAGCGAAGGTGCTCGTGCCGGATTATACGCTCTACGCGAAACTCATTCAGCAATCCGACAAGAACGGCAAGGTCACGCAAAACACCTATTCTTTCCAGATGTCCCTGGTGCAGGTGAAAACCGGGCTGACCGTGTGGGAAGAAGAGAAGCAAATCGCCAAGCAGACCAAGGGGCCTGGCGCAATCGGTTGGTAATCGCCCGCGCAATTCCTTTAAAGCAAAAGCGCCTTCCTATACGGAAGGCGCTTTTTATTTAAAAGACAGGATAAACAAATTTTGCGTCCGCTTGGAGCTCGGGCCAATCCGGCTTATGGGGCTCGTTCGATTGGCTTACCATTCTCATCAACTTCGATTTCCACCGGAATTCTAATGGTGCGTCCATCGGAGGTTTTTTCAATTCGCCAGGTGCGCACGATCCGGCGCTCATTGGTGAAGGTAGCGTGCGTCGCGGCGGCGGCTCCTTCGACGCCACCGACCACGACTCCAACCACATTGCTCCCCACCGCTCCGACAACCGTACCTACGGCATTGCTGACCGCTGGTCCGGGCTGATTGGGATTGGTAACTCGGGCTTCAGTCCCGGCAGAAGTGCAGCCGGTGAACAGGGCGGTCGGGAGGAGAACAGCGCAAAAAAGAGCGAGAGGGCGGTTTTTCATGATGGGTTCGATTTAAACCACCGTACTTTCGGATCATCCGTTTCGCAATTCCAGAATAAAGTGTTTAGTGGGTAATCTCCTCTCTCTCTTTGTTTCCTGTGGGTCTAAGCGGGCGTCTAAAAAGGGTCCATTGGGAGGGTGGGACCGCTGGGCCCGCCGCGATTTGCCAGTGAGTGCACCCACAAAACGGCGCGCCCAGCGGTCGCGCCCTCCCTTTTTAGACGCCCTCTAATACCTCGGAGCTTGGGTGCGGAGATCATGAGCAGGGTCGAATGGCTCCGGGCTGGGCTGGGGTCGCGGCGAGTGCCAGCGAGCAGAACGAAAGACTCCTTGCTGACGCTCGTGGCTACAAGAACAGGAGATCGGTCGCTAAGGACGCTCAGCTTTCCGTCAGTAACTTTGAGCCGTCGGCTCCGGCGCGCCAGAAAAGGGCGGTGTGACCCACGCTGCCGACGCACAGGGCGGGGGCGGCGGCTTCGACTTGCGTGCACAGGGCGGCGCGGGCGTGGCGATCTTGTCCGCCAGTGAAACGGAGTTTCACCAACTCACGGGCATCAAGCAGCCGGTTCAGTTCGAAAAGGAAAGTGGGCGTCATGCCTTCCTTGCCGAGAAGAATGCCGTCAGCCATGGTTTGGCCGAGTCCGCGCAACTTGGTTTTTTGGGCACCGGTGAGGGAAGGAAGAGTCATGGCCTGTTAGAGACGCGAATTTGGGCAAATTGAAAAGAAAATATCCCTGAATCCTATCAACGAAAAGGGAGGTCACCACGGAACACACTGAATACACGGAAAATCTGCTTGGAAGGCTGTCGTTATCGATGATCACACTTAGCATAGGGTTCCGTGTGTTCTGTGTGTTCCGTGGTTAAAAAATTCGATTGGACAGCTAGGTGCGGGCGAACTCTTCCAGCGGCAGCTCGCGCCATTGGCCGGCGGGGAGATCGCCTAATTCCAGATGGCCGAAGCGGCTGCGGTGGAGCGTCACGACTTCGCAACCTTGGCTGGCCAACATTCGCCGCACTTGATGATAACGGCCTTCGGTCAAGGTCAGTTCGGCTTCGCGGGGGCCGATAATTTTTAATTCGGCCGGGGCGCAGGGCTCTTTTTCGTCCTTCAGCATTAACGTGCCGCTGGCAAAAAGTGGGATCAGCGCGGGAGATAAATCGCTGCTCACGGTCGCCCGATAGATTTTCGGCACCTTGTGCTTCGGCGAAGTCAGCCGGTGGACAAGTTCACTTTGATCGGTGAGGAGAATCAGGCCGCTCGTGTCTTTATCGAGGCGGCCGATGGAGGTGATCTGGGGATTGCGTTGACGCCAGCGGGGCGGAAGCAAGCCGTAGACGCTTGGGCCTTCCCGGCTATCGTGCGAGCAGACGAGCCCCGTGGGTTTGTGGAGCATCAGCAGCAAACCCTCCAATCGGTCGAGCGGTTCGCCATCGACCTGCACGGTGGCGGGGTCGACTTTCTCGCCAAAGTAATCGGCGACCACCCCGGCGACCGTGACGCGGCCTCCGGCGATCCAGGCGCGCGCATCGCGGCGGGAGCAGTAACCGAGATTGGCGAGGAGTTGATCGAGTCGGCGCATGCCAATGGTGAAACCGCGAAACGGGCGAAAGACACGAATATTCCGGGGAAAATGTTTTGCGCCGGTTGCGTCATTCTGTGGCGATGAGACGTATTTCCTCCATGAAATGGTTTTTCCTTCTCTTCGCGGCCTGTTCAGCGGCGGTTTCGCTGTTATCGTTCGTGCTCGCGCCCGACTGGCGTTGGACGTGGAAACTGGCCATCGTAGTTGGCGAATACGGCCATTGGCTGATCTTGTTTTCACTGGGCTTGGCGGGATTGGCTTGGGTGAGTACGGAGGGCGCGTGGCGCATTTCCACTTTGTTGTTTTGTGGTATGGCCACCATCGGTTTCCTTCGGCCGGTATTCAGTGCGCGAAGCATCGCCACTCGTCTGCCGAGTGAAATGCAGGCGGCGTTCGGTGGCGCCGCGCCGACTCGGTCGGGTATTGATTTTGGCCGACTTTATTTTGGTGCTGGTACCAGCGAAGTGAAGGTGACGACCGAGACATTCGCCCAGAGTGAAGGCGTGGAACTCAAGTTGGATTTCTACGCACCACCGTTGGCGAAGGACACCCGTCAGCGTCCGGCTTGCCTGATCGTGATTCATGGTGGCGGGTGGGACAGTGGTGACCGCACGCAGTTGGCCGAGTGGAATCAGCATTGGGCGGCGCAAGGCTACGCGGTGGCTGCGGTGAGTTATCGACTCGCCCCGCGCTCGATTTGGCCGGCGCAACGCGATGATGTGCTGGCGGCCATTGTCTGGTTGAAAGCGCACGCGGATACTCTCGGGATTGACCCGACACGGTTGGTTCTCCTCGGGCGTTCGGCGGGCGGACAAATTGCGACGGCGGTGGCGTATGGCGCGAATGATCCCGCGATCCGCGGGGTAATCGCACTCTACTCGCCGCACGATATGGTGTTTACTTGGTCGGTGTCGCGGGAGGATGACACGCTGAATTCCATTCTGCTCTTGCGGCAATTGTTTGGTGGTTCGCCCGAGGAGGGGAATCGGGCGCGTTACGAATCAGCGAGTGGGCAATCGCTGGCGCGTGCCGGATCGCCACCGACACTGTTGATCCACGGCACCCACGACACGCTTGCGTGGTATCGGCACAGTGAGCGATTGACAGCCCGACTGGAGGAACTGCGCGTGCCGCATTATTATTTGCGCCTGCCGTGGGCGACGCACGGCTTCGACTATAATCGAAACGGCCCCGGCGGTCAGTTGGCGGATTATGCGATCGAGAATTTTATGAAGAGCGTGGCGCGGTGAATAGGCAGCGACGGCCAGTGCCTGAACTGTAGGAGCGGCTTTATGCCGCGATTCGAACATTCAGTTGCGCCCGTGCCTATTTGATCGGGGCATAAAGCCCCTCCTACAGTTGGGAGAACTCAGCGCCCGGCGTCCGTCGCGTTGGTTTTGATTCTGACGTAGCCGCGGTGCCTTTCGGCTTTGCTCAAGGCCCTGAGCATATCGAACGGGGAGCGCAGCGACAATGTGGTCGCTGGCGCAGACCACGCTTTCGCCTTCGGCTCAAGCGCGGCTACAGACATTGATCGGATGGCGTGGATGGGAAGGTGGAACCCGGCCTCCGGACGGGTTGGCTCGATATGCGCAGGAAAAACTCGTCCGGAGGCCGAGTTCCACCCACGAGAACCCGCTCAGCGCCCGGCGTCCGTCGCGTTGGTTTTGATTCGGAGCAGCCAGTGATTCGCGGTGATGAAAAGCGTTTTGCCGTCAGCTCCGCCGAAGGCGCAGTTGGCCGTGGGCTGGCCGGTGAGGAGTGAGCCGAGGTGTTTGCCCGCCGGACTGAGAATGACCAGCCCACCGGGACCGGTCGCCCACAGATTGCCGTGCGTGTCGATTTTCATCCCGTCGAAACCGCCGCGGCGATGAGTGCGGGCGATGAGTTCAGTAGCGTCAAAAAAGACGCGGCTGCTGGCCACCGAGCCATCGGGTTTCAGCGTGAACGCCATGATAACTGGTTTGGGGTCGTGCGTGCTGCCGACGTAGAGCGTGCGTTCGTCGGGTGAAAGCGCGATGCCGTTGGGCCGGTCCAGCTCGCGAGTGATCACGGTGAGCTTCCCATCGGTACCTAACCGGTAGACGCCGTTGAATGCGATTTGCTGCTTCGTGTCGGAAGGCAGGCCGTAGGGCGGATCGGTGAAGAATAAATTTCCGGCGCGGTCGAAGCACAGGTCGTTCGGGCTGCTGAAGCGTTTGCCCTCGAACCGGTCCACGATCGTCGAGAAACTTTTCCCGTCCGCGGCCAGACGGGCCACGCGGCGATCACCGTGTTGGCAAAGCACCAGTCGGCCTTGGCGATCGAAGGTGAGACCGTTGGAGCCTCGCTCCTTGCCCTTATAGATTGTGCCGGTGAAACCGCTGGGTTCTAAAAACACGGAGATGCCGGCGCCGTCCTGCCACTGGTAAACGCGGTTCTCCGGCACGTCGCTAAATAAGAGATGAGCTGGGTCAGCGACCCAGAGAGGGCCTTCGGACCAGGTAAATCCTTCCGCCAGTTTTTCCAAGGTCGCGTCGGCGGCGAGCAACGTGTCGAGCGCGGGGTCGAGGCGTTCGACGGAGCCGACCGCAGGGTACGGCGCATTCAGTGAGACGATTCCGGCGGGCGGAGGCGTAGTCGTAAGCAGGACTAAGCCGAGTGGATTGTTTGCCGGGTCGTGGGGTTCGATGGCACCTGGTACCGGGCCCGCTTCTTTTATCGTGATGATCGGCGTGGGCACGTCGGCTAGCAAACCTTGGACGAGCAACAGCGAAGTCAGGGCTGCAAGGGATAATTTCATGGGTAGAAAAGAATGAAGGAAATAAAGCACTATTCTTGACTGCGCGCAAGCCGAGGGGTGAGGGCGTTGCCCCATAGGCGCTCACTTAACACCGCATTCTATTATTTGTCATTGCGAGGGAAGCTTGCTGACCGTGGCAATCCAGTCTCTCGACTTTGCTCGGGACCTTGAGCTTGTCGAAACGGCTGGATTGCTTTGTCGCTGCGCTCCTCGCAATGACAAGTGTAGTGGAGCCAGCGCTCTAAGTTAGCGCGTATCCCCGTATTTGGTTTCTTCTCAAATCTGGGCTGGGTAGGTGGCGCGCTGGTCGCGCCACGTTGCGAGGCAAGCTCGCAACCCACCAGTGCAAGCATGCGAGGCAAGTGGTCGATGTCGCTTTCACTCGGGTAACGCAACCTACGAGTGAGGCTTTCACCAGGTGCAACGCACGCCGCCGAGGACGAGGCGGGGCGTGCCGGTGTTCACGATCCCGTCGGGGCTGCGCCCGGTTTCAACGCGGGCGTCGGTCAGATTTTCGGCGGTGAGGAAAATCTCGCAGCCGGGGGTGAGGCGATAACTCGCGCCGAAATCAATGACGAGCGCCGCGCCGAGACGGAGGAGATTTTCGTCGTCCTCGAATTGCCGGTCGAGTGCGCGGACGCGGGGCGTGAGGGTAAGATTTTTCAGTGGCTGCCAGGAGGCACCCAAGGAAGCCGAGTGTCGCGGCACTTGGGCGAGGCGTTTGCCGATGAGTCCCGGAGCCACGCTCGCGGCTCGCACCGTGGCATCATTGTAGAGATAATCCGCGCTGAGCGAGAGCGTGCGGGAGGGCTGCCATTTTGCGGATAGTTCGACGCCTTGCACGAGGAGGCGGTCGAGATTCAAGCGTTGACGGCCGAGGCCGCCCGCCGGAATGAAACCGACGATGGGGAAAGAGCCGGGGCCGCGGACGAGCGTGACGTTGGCGACGGCATCACGGAGATCGTTGCGGAAAATAGCCGCGCTCAAGGTCAGCGATCCTTGCGTGTAATCGGCACCGAGTTCGGCACTGGTGGCGCGTTCGGTTTTCAGGGCGGCGTTGGCTTCGGTGATGACATTGCCGACGCGAAACGGGCGGTAGAGTTCGTTGAGGGTGGGGCGACGGAATGACTGCTGGCCGGCAGCGCGGAGGCGCCAGTTGGAGGTAGGTTGCCAGACGAGGCCGGCGCTGGGCGAAAATTCGACGCCCTGCTGGTTGGGATAAAGATCGTCGCGCAATACGGCGGCGGTGGCGCGGGTGATTTCCCGGCGGTGGCCGTTCCGTTCTTGCCAAGAATCGAGGCGGGCTCCGAGGGTGCCGCGCCAGTTGTCGCCGAGCGGAAACTCGTGGAGTGCGAAGAGACCGGTGATCGCTTGCGCGCCACCGGCGATGCGCTGGCGGGTGAAATTTCCATTCGCAAAAGTGAAATATTCGCGTGTCTCGCCGCGCACCTGCCGGTAGTCGAGACCGGCGCTGGTGCGGGATTTATCAACCCCCTGCCAAACGCCCGTCCACGCCGCACCGAGCGCGGTGGCGGGCACGGCGTACTGATTGCTCGCAGGCGTCTCGGCGGTGCGGGTGGTGTTGACCGAGCTGAAGGTGCTGGCGAACGATTGATCCTGGGCGTAGGCGACCGTGGACCAGGAAAAGTTTTCCGTGGGCTGGGTGGTGAAGGCGACAGACCCAAAATTTTCGCGGGACGAATTGCGCTGGTAGGGCGTGCCGTTGCCACGCGTCTCGGCGAAGGTGCGCGCGGAGACGGTCAGTTTGCCGTTGGCACCGATTGCTTGGGACCAGCGCGCGGTGAGCCAGTGATGCTTGCTGGCAGCGGCGATATCGATGGGGCCGCGATCTTCGGGCGCGACGAGGGAGAAACCGTCGGTCGCAAAATCTCGTCCGGAAATTTGCAGCGTGCCTGGTCCGAGGGTTTGGGCGACGGAGAGCTCGGCGCTGCGCGTGGCGAATTCGCCGTAGTTGGCCGCGATGCGTCCGGTGTTTTCGTCGGGTCGCCGCTTGTCGGCGGACCGTTCAGACGGCGCGCCGGCAAGCGCCGGCCCTCCCTCAGCGGAGAACAGCTGCACGACGCCACCCAGAGCGGCGTTGCCCCAGGCGGTGGCACCGCCGCCGCGTACGAGTTCCACGGAGGAGAGAGACTCGCGCGGTACTTTGCTCCAAGCGATCCAGCCGCCGAAGGGATCATTAAGTGGTACGCCGTCGAGGAGAACGAGCGAGCGGCTGGCCCCGCTGGGGCCTAATCCGCGAAGAGACACGCCTTGCGCGGTGGGATTGGCCGTGAGGCTGCCGCTGCGGCGAAAAAGACTGAAGCCCGGGATCGAGCGCAAGGTATCGTCGAGGGTCACGGTGGGCGTGGCACGCAGCGTTTCGCCGTCGAGAACCGTAACAGAAAAAGGAATCTCGGCCGGCGCGGAGGGGGCGCGGGAGGCACTGATCACCATCGTCGGCAAGGTGACTTGGGCGGCGAGGGGCAGCGTGAGCAGGAGCGTGAGGCAGGGAAGGACGGCTGGGCGCATGGGTGCGGTTAGCGTGTCGGTGTTGGGGTTGAGGGCAAGTGTTCGAAACGACATGCAGCATCGCACGAAGTTTAGTCTCGCGCAGGTGTCGGCTAGCGGGAAACCTACCCGTCCATATGGCTAACTGGGAATACAAAGTCATCAGCAGCGGCAAGGGCGGATTCGCTTCGCCGGTACTGATGGAAAAATTTATCAACGACCTCGGGCAGGGAAACTGGGAGATTATCAGCTTCCAGCAACCGCCCGATAATGCCCTGGCCTTCACCGGCCTCGCGCGCCGCACTACGCAACAGGACTGGACACTCGAGGACGCCGTCAAGGCGGCCGCTCGCGTTGAAGCCGACAAACTGCGCGCCGAATTTGAG
The DNA here is from genome assembly GCA_025360455.1 of Opitutaceae bacterium. Lineage (GTDB taxonomy): Bacteria > Verrucomicrobiota > Verrucomicrobiia > Opitutales > Opitutaceae > Didemnitutus. The sequence goes on from JANYCF010000230.1 coordinate 34,318, forward strand.
GCCAAGTTTAAAGCCGCTTCCGGCGTGCCGCAACCTGCCTCTGCCGAAGAACAGGGCGAAACTTTTCTCGCTGATGAGAAGCCCGGTGCCGAAGGCAGCATCCGCCGTCTGCGTGATACCTCGCGCGACGATGATCCCGATGCGCCGGAAGACGAGAGCGGCGCCGCGCCGAAAAACGATTGGGACAAGCTCGCCTCCGAGGATGAGCTGCCGACGTTCTTCGATGCCTTGCGTCCGCATATGCGCCGCAACCAGCGCGGTCCCGGCATGAGCGTGGGCACCGATTTCCTCGCCAAGAAGTGGCGGTTGGAAGAGTCCGACATCAAGACCGCTCTCGTGGAGTGCGGCATGCAGATCCCGGCCGATGAGAATGCGAAGCCGGTTTACGTCGAGTACGAGGGCGAACTTTATTGGGTGAACATCAATCGGCGCGGCGAGATCTGGATCAATTTGCGCGAAAAACCAGAGCCGGTTTTCCGAATTGTTCCCGGCAAACGTCTCACCGACGAAGAAGCTCCGGTGACAGAATCCGCTCCCGTGGCACCGTCGCGCGAATATTTCGTGCCCAAGTCCCAGTCGGTTCCGCCGGAGGCCGCGCAGCATCGCGAGCCAAGGCCGGCCGCACCGATGCAATCCGCGCCTCAAGCGCAGCCTCGTGAGCAGCAAGCGCCACAGACCCGCACCTTGCTCGACAAAGTGCGCGGCATGATGCGTCGCAATCGTCGCGGCAACGGGATGTCCGGCAGTTTCCCCTTCTTGATCAAAGCGCTGAAGACGACCGAAGCCGGATTACTGGAGCAACTCGCCGCTCTTGGGTTGGTGTTGCAAGATGAGCGTGACCCGAAGCCCGCGTTTCATGAGGAAGGCGATTTTCTCTACTGGATGAATAAAAACCAGCGCGGCGAGATCTGGATCAACGCCCGCAAGGAACGTCGCCAGACTTCCGGTGGACCTTTGGTGAATAGCGAAGCTTCGGATAATCAAAATGAAGGGGGGGCGGATGCTCCCGCTCCGTCTGACGGGGCCTCTAGTCCCGACGCCGCCACCGAAGCGTCCAGCCCAGCACCAGTGGTTGAGGCCGTGATTGCGCCGGCGGTTTCAGCTCCGGTTGAACCACCTTCGCCCACGGGCCACACACTCGCCGCCGTGCGGTTACTCTTACAGCCGAAGAAACGCGGCGAAGGTGTCTCGGCCCTCGTGGTCGAGGTCGCACAACAACTCGGCCAGTCGCCTGAGCGTTTGGTGGAAGCACTCGCGGCCGCCGGAGTGAAAGAGCCCGCCGATGCCGATTCGAAACCCACATTTGGCGAGAATGCCGGCGAGATTTTCTGGCTGAACCGCAATCCGAAGGGCGAGCTCTGGCTGAACGCCAAAGCCTCGAAAGCTTCGGTCGCGAAGAAAGCGCGCCCGAAGAAGAAAGATGACGCGAAGACCGGAGATTAATCCGGTTCGATAATATTTCTTGCAAGGCGCAGCTCAACGGTTGCGCCTTCTTTTTGATGCGAGTCGCATGGGTGGCTAGATGGCGCGCTGACCACGGATCGAATATCCAGGGACGATATGCCATGTGATTAGTCGGCTGATTGGCTTCAACTTTGTCGGCTACCTTCTCCTAAAACCGGCAGTTGAAACGCGGAGAACGCGGTGGGCGAAGAGGAGAAAACGTACAACCTGGCCCCTTATATTTCACCACAACGCCCATTTCATGAAAGCAGTCTTAAAGGTGCCTAGCACTATAATTTAGCAGCTTTTAGATTGCTTTATGTTAAATAAATGCAGTTTATAAGCTGCATGAGAACCATAAAAGACATTGTTCGCAAGGGTCTCGACGAACGTCTTCCCCTTCTGCGGGAGGCAAGGTCTTCGGCTATCCGGCCATCGAAAGGGTGGTTGCGAGCAGTGCGAGTGGCCATCGGTGCCAAGCAGGAAGCCATCGCAAAAAAGATGAACGTCCAGCGGCAATCCTATGCGCGTATGGAGATCTCGGAAGCACGAGATTCGATCAGTCTTAGCACTCTGCAAAAAGCCGCAGGGGCGATGGATTGCGAGGTGGTCTATTACCTCGTGCCCCGGGAGTCCGTCGCGAAAAGCTATGTGGAACTCGCGCGAAGGCACGATCCGAAGTTCAAGCACCTCCAGGCCAGCGAGCATTCGATGGCGCTGGAGGACCAAGCGGTGGGCGACCTCAAGCCAAAGCCGTGAGCGACCTCTTCCAAACGAAGGAGCATGAAACTCCACTCACCGAGGAGGAGAAACTCGCTCTCATACCCAGCCTTAGCACGCGGGCGGAATTAAACGAGGTGGAGCGAGCCAATATCCATGAAGCGCGGATTTGGGCGATGCGCCGGCGGACGTTAAAGCGGGAGGATCTGGCCACCGATATTTTTGGTCGGGAATTGCACCATCGAATGTTCAAGCGAGTTTGGAAATGGGCCGGCAACTATCGGAAGACGGAACGAAATCTCGGTTGGGAGGTGCTCCGCCTGACAGAAGGAATCTACCATGCGTTCGCCGATGCCCGGGCAAGGCTGCAATACGATACCTATTCTCTGCACGAGGTCGCGGTCCGCCTGCACCACCAGTTGGTACGGGTACATCCATGGCCCAACGGCAGCGGGCGGCATGCCCGGTTGATGGCCGATGTTCTGGTACAGTCGCGCGACGGAGCCGAACTGACGTGGGGTGCCAGGGCGGACTTGGTTACGACAGGGCAACTGCGCATCCAGTATATCGCCGCGCTCTTGAAGGCCGATGCCGGAGACTTTGGTACCCTGCTCGTTTTTGCGCGCAGTTAATCCCTGCTGGGGGAAGTCGGCGAAGTTCCGCGCCTATCAGTACTTCAAAAAAATAGTGCGCGCGATCGACGCCCTCGGTTGTGTGCAGGAGCGGCTTTCGTGTCCTCCATAGCCTTGGAGAAGGAGTAACGCCGCGATGGTTTGTCGAATCCTGAATCGCGGCATAAAGCCGCTCCTGCATCCCACCAAACAGCGCGAAGCCACCGCTCAGCGCCCAAGCGGACTTTGCCGAGCTTCGGCGATGGCTGGCCTGCCTTCACATGAACGCAGACCACGGACCATAAGACTACTGACCACAGACTGTCAGTCCCGGAGAGCCTGGCGCCGGTGCGAAGCAAGAATCCGATTGACACTTTGCCCGATTTATTTCGGTTTCGAAATAAATGTCCACTACCCCGTTTGAGCCCCTTTCCGGAACCGTTCTGGAAGACCTGCCATTTTGCCTGGCGAGAGCGTCGCTCGGTTTCCGCCGGTTTAATGACCACACCCTGCGCGCCTTTGGCCTAAAATCCCTCGCCCCGGGATTGGCCAGCGTCCTGCACGCCTTGAAGGAGCAGGACGCCTGCAACGTCAATCGGCTGGTGGAAATGACCCACCTGCCGAACGGAACCTTGACGGGCTTGCTGGACGAGCTGGAGAAAAACGGACAGGTCGAACGCGTCGCCAACCCGGAGGACGGGCGTTCCTGGCTGGTTCAGCTGACGCCCGCCGGCCACCGCCTTTGCGCAAAATTACAGGACCGTCATCAGCTCGTCATGGCCGCCTTCCGCGAAATGCTCTCCGAAGGGGAGCTGGTCGAATTGACCCAGCTGCTCGAAAAAGCCACCGCCGGGATGCGCACCTATGTCGCCGGAGGTGACCGGCCGAAAAAATCCATCACACGGGCGAAGTCGGCCGGCCGCAAATCGCGATAGTTTACCCAATCCAAGGAACCCACACCATGTACTTCATAAGACAGATTCTTCTGCTAACACTGTTGCCTGCGATCATCTGGGCTGCTCCACCGCCGGGCATTCCTGATGGTTGGTCGGACGGTTATGTTTACGCCAACGGAATTCGCATCCACTACTATCACGCGACGCCCGCTCCCGGAAAACCGGTGATGGTCATGGTGCACGGCCTCTCGGATATCGGCCTGTCCTGGACCACGCTCACTTGGAAACTGCAGGGCGCTTACGATATCTACATGATGGATACACGCGGTCACGGTCTGAGCGATCCGTTCACACCGAGCGACGATGGCGACACGCTGGTGAAGGACGTCGTAGCGTTCCTTCACGCGATGAAGTTCGAGAAGCCAATCCTGATGGGACATTCGATGGGCGCGGCGACGGTGATGAAGCTGGGCGCGGAGCAGCCCAACTTGGCGAAAGCGATCATCATGCTGGATCCGATCCTGCGGCCGTTCGGTCCGCCGCCGCCGCCGCCCCCCGCGCCCGCCCCTTCGACCGCAGCCAGCGACCAACCTAAACCCTCGTCCACCCCATCTCCACCGGCACCGGCGCCCGATCGCCGTCCGGGCGGACGTTTTGGTACGCCCGAATCACTGATCGCGACGAACAACAGTTCTTTCGACGAATTGGTCGCGACCTGTCACCGCCAAACTCCGAAGTGGGACATCGTGGACTGCCAGTACTGGGCCCTCTCGAAAAAGCAGTACCATGGCGCCTACACCACGGAAGCGCAGGAGGTCATGTCTGGCGTAATGAGGATCGGCGACTCGCTGGCGAAGATCACGGTCCCTGCCCTCATCTTGAAAGCTGACGCGACTCCTGACGTTTGCAAATTCAACGAAGAAACCGCGCGCGTGATGCAGCACGGCAAGCTCGTCCACATCGACGGCGCCGGCCACAACCTGCACCACGACGAATTGAAGCGGACGATGGAAGTGCTCAACGAGTTTTTGTCGACTCTGTAGCCGGGTGACGAAGCCACCTGCCTTATCGCCACGGCGCGCTGCGCTCTCTCCCCCAGGACATCCTTTTAAATTCTAAACCATGAGACGATTCGCATCAGTGATTACGACGGCCGCATTGCTGGCCCTAATCTCCACCGTCGTCGTTCGCGCGCAGTCCCCGCAGCCAACACCCGTCAGGACGCTAACGGGACTCGTGCAGGGCGTCGCCGAGAACGGCTTGATCGTTTATCGCGGCATTCCGTTTGCCACGCCACCGGTGGGCAATCTCCGCTGGCGCCCGCCGCAGCCCGCGGAAAAATGGGAGGGCGTGCGCCAAACGACGAAGTTCGCTCCGGATCCCATTCAAGGCGCAGGCACGGGTCCGGATATGAGCGAGGATTGTCTGTACTTGAACGTGTGGACGCCGGCTAAGACCGCCGATGAGCACTTGCCCATTCTCGTATGGATTTATGGTGGCGGCTTCAACGGCGGGGGAACGCGGTGGGATACAGGCGAGAAGCTCGCCACGAAGGGCGTTGTCTTCGTCAGCATCACTTACCGCGTCGGGCAAATTGGTTTTTTGGCCCACCCCGAACTCAGCGCAGAATCTGACCAACACGTCTCAGGCAACTACGGCCTGCTGGATCAAATCGCCGCGTTGCAATGGGTGCAGAAGAACATTGGGGCGTTTGGCGGCGATCCCGCGAAAGTCACAATCTTCGGCGAGTCGGCGGGCGGCATTTCCGTCAGCATGCTCTGCGCCTCGCCCTTGGCCAAGGGCCTCTTTCGAGGGGCCATTTCGCAGAGCGGCGGGTCGTTTGGTCCTTCGAGGCAAACCGTCTACCCGGGGGAAAATATGAAGCCCCTGCACGAGGCGGAAAAAACCGGTGAAGCGTATGCCAAAGCCGCCGGTGTAGCTTCGATCGCGGAGCTCCGAAAACTCTCGCCCGACAAACTTCCGCAAGGCCGCGAGGTCGGCTGGGGCTGGCCAAATATCGACGGGGGGCTGATTCCCGACGATCAATACAAGCTATATGAAAAAGGCCGCTACAACGACGTGAACGTGATTGTCGGGTACAACTCCGACGAAGCAGCCTACCTGTTTTCCGCGGCAACTCCCGAACAGCATATTGCCGGGGTCAAAACCCGTTACGGGAAATTCGCCGACAGTTTGCTCAAGGCGTATCCGGTCAGCTCCGATCGGGTTGACCGGTCAGCGCGCAATCTGAATCGCGACGCGGCCTTCGGCTGGCA
>JANYCF010000236.1 GCA_025360455.1 Opitutaceae bacterium
CCTGCAAGCAGGCTCCTACACAGACGGCGGTTGGTGGGAGTGATGACTTGCTCGCGACCGGAGAAGTAGGCGCCGGTGATGCTCTTGGTTGAACGCAGCATGCCGTTGAGGTCACCTTGGAAAACGATTTCACCACCGCGAGCGCCGGGCTCGGGACCGACTTCGATCACGTGGTCGGCGGAACGGATCATGGCCTCGTCGTGTTCGACGACGACGACCGTGTTGCCTGCGTCGGTGAGTGTGCGGATGATGCCGACGAGACGGTTGAGGTCGCGCGGGTGCAGGCCGACGGAGGGTTCATCGAGAACGAAGAGCGTATCGACGAGCGAGGTGCCGAGGCAGGAGGTGAGATTGACGCGCTGGACTTCGCCGCCGGAAAGCGTGCGGGAGGTACGATCAAGTGTAAGGTAGCCGAGTCCGACTTGCTCGAGGTAGCGGAGGCGGGTGACAATGGAATCGTAGGCCAACGAGGCGCTGTGCGCTTCAGGGATTTTCGATTTTGGATTATTGATTTTCGATTGCTGAACCAAAGCCAAGAGTTCGCCGACGGGGAGTTGGTAGAGTTGGGGGAGGGAGTAGCCGCGCCATTTCCAGCAGAGGGCTTCGGGTTGGAGTCGCGTGCCGTGGCATTCGGGACAGACGTTGTAGGTGCGGTAGCGCGAGAGGAAGACGCGCACGTGCATCTTGTAGGTCTTGGTCTCGAGGTAACGGAAGAAACCTTTTAGGCCGTACCAGTAAGTGGGCCAGGATTTTTCTTTGCCGTCATAGCCGGCGGAACCTTCGATGATGAATTCTTTGTGTTTGGCGGAAAGTTTGGCGAAGGGTACGTCGGTGGGGATACCCTGTTTCTTCGTGAACTTGAGGAGATCGCGTTTTGATTCGCCGTAGATTTCTCCTTCCCACGGTTTGATGACGCCGTCGTTGATCGAGAGATTGTGATCGGGGAGGGCCAGGCGGTAGTCGATGTCGATCACGCGGCCAAAGCCTCGGCATTTCGGACAGGCGCCGAGCGGGGAATTGAAGGAGAACAAGCCGGGCGTGGCGGGACGAAAGGTGCGGCCGGTCTTGGGTGAGTGGAGGCCGCGGGAGTAGTGGCCGGCCTCTTGAAATTTTCGATTTCGGATTTTGGATTACTGAAGAAAAACACCTCGCCTTTGCCGAAGTGGAGGGCGGTTTCGCAGGCCTCGAGGAAACGAGATTGGTTGTCGGCGGCAATGCGGAGACGGTCTTGGATGACGTGGATGGAAGAAGTAGCGAGTAGCGGGTAGTGAGTAGCGGGTAGAGCAAGCAGCTCGTCGATTTTGTGGAGTGCGAGAGTGTCAGTTCGCGAAAGCCCGTCCGGAGGCCGGGCTCCACCTTCAGATAAGAGTACCCGCGTGTAGCCTTGGTTTTTTATGCTGGTGAGGATTTCGGTCCAAGAAAGATTCTCCGGCTTCGTGATCCGGAAGCAGAGCAGCAGCGTGGCGGCGGGATGGGTGGCGTGGGTTTTGGCCCAGATGGTGAGCGGCGTGTCGTCTTCAACTTTTTCGCCGGTGGCGGGATCGTAGCATTCCGCGACGTGGCTGAACCAGACTTTGGCAAAATCCGTGAGCTCGGTCATCGTGCCGACGGTTGAGCGCGAGGTTTTAACCGTGTTGGTCTGATCAATGGCGATGGACGGACGGATGTTCTCGATGGAGTCGACCTGGGGTTTGTCGAGCAGTTCGAGAAACTGGCGCGTGTAGGCAGAGAAAGTTTCGACGTAACGGCGTTGGCCCTCGGCGTGGAGGGTGTCGAAGACGAGCGACGACTTGCCGGCGCCGCTCAGACCGGTGACGACGATAAACTTGCCCAACGGCAGATCGAGGTCGAAGCCTTTGAGATTGTTTTGGCGCACGCCGCGGAGGCGGATGCATTCAGGGGCGGTGGAGGAAGTCGGTGGCACGGCGAGCACGAATGCAGGTGAATTCCGCGGAAAGCAAACCGGAGTATGCGGGCGGCCGGATCTGCTGACATGACGGTGTCAGGAGTGGGAGGATGTCGGACCGGGTCAGCGACCCCGGCTATAGCAAGTCAGCGTCCGGCGATCTGGGTGAAGAGCGAGAGGTGGGCTTGAATCTGGCGTTCGGCGGTAAAGCTGTCGCGGGCATGGCGACGGGCGGCTTCACTGAATTGCTTCCGCAGCGCGGGGGCGCGGATGAGTTTATCGAGGGAGGCGATGAAATCGGTTTGATCACCGTTTTTGATGAGGTGGCCGGATAGTCCTGGAGAGAAACATTCGCCTACGCCCACGATATCGTAGGCGATGGCGGGCAGGCCATGGAGCTGGGCTTCAATCAAGAAATTAGAGAGCGATTCGCTTTGCGAAGCGAGTAGCGCGATATCGGACGAGAGGTAAAGTGGGGTGGGGTCGGGCTGGTAACCGAGAAAGCGTACGCGGCCGCTCAGACCGAGGTCGTGCGCGAGCTTCTCGCATTTTTTCCGGGTGACGCCGTCGCCCGCGAGCCAAAGTTGCCAATCCAGATAGACGGGGAGTTTCGCGCAGAGTTCGATGAGTTCGCGTTGGTTCTTCAAACGACGAAACATCGCGACGTTGAGCAGTACGACCGTGTTGGGATTGGCCCCGTAGAATTTGCGCAGAGCGGTGTTGCGGGTGCCCTCGGTATCATGGGAGCGCAGCGCGGGGTTATGAATGACCGTGATTTTGGGGGAAGGGAGATTGTGTTGGTCGGTGAGGACACGCTTGGCCACATGGCTGTTGGCAATGATGTGCCGGCAAAGCCCGAGCGAGCGAACGAAAAGCCAGGGCAACGTCCGGCCGGTGCGCATGGTGCAGACGACGGCGGCGCGCGGCAGGCGTTTTTGGATGAAACCGGCGTAGCAATTCGCCATGCGCCCCATGCAAAGGACGAGGGCGGGGGCGGCTTCTTCTGCCGACTTGAGCAGGCCGGGGGCAAACCAATCGAGATGGCAGTCGAAGGGTTGGAGGGATTTGAAGGCGAAGGGCTGGTTTTCGGCATCGTCGCCGAGGGCCCCGCGCGGGCGGAAGGTCAGCAAAGTGACCTCATGGCCGGCCCGGGCCGCGGCGGCGCCGAGGAAAACGGCCTGGCGTTCTGTCCCGCCACTGCGGAGATAATCTTGGATGATGAGAATTTTCATTGCTCCGCGAATGGGTGCGGCAACATTTATCAATCCATGAAAATTCCGTTCGTCAATCTGCTCGTGCGCTGGCTGGTGCTGGCACTGGGCGTCGTGTTAAGCACCAAATTGGTTCACGGTATCCACTATGATACGGAGACGACCCTCGCGGTGGTGGTGGTGATTTTGAGCCTGTTCAACACCATCTTGAAGCCGTTGCTCCTGTTATTCACGCTGCCGTTCATCGTGTTGTCGCTGGGGCTGGGGGTTTGGTTGATCAATGCATTTCTGTTCTACTTTACCGGTAAACTCGTGGAGGGGTTTCACGTGGATAGCTTTGGTGCGGCTTTGTGGGGTGCGTTGATTGTGAGTGTGACGAATCTGATTTTAACCCGCATGCTCCTTGGCTCCGCTTTGCCCAAACCGCCCGGATCACCGCGGCAGGAAGCGAAGAAAGATGATGTGATCGATGTGTGATACCCATTACGCGAGGGTTCTGGACTTAAGGTAGGGACGAACCGCTGGGCCGTCCGCGAATGTTCTTACGGCGCGCTCTGTCACCAGAAGTCCAAAGACTCATAGTAAATGGTATGAGGAGGGGCGCGGCAGATTGATGGAGGCGGGGTGCCCTCGCGCCGTGAGATAGTTGTAGGTGGCGTGCTTGCCACGCAACGTGGCGCGGCAAGTGCGCCACCTACAAGATTCTCAAACGGTGGGTTAGGGACAACCCGCCCGAATACAATATTTCATGTTGCTCAATATCTCGCTAATGTCGGATCGATCAGTTCAGCCCAGGTGTCGATCCCGCCGGCGACATTGCTGACCTGCGTGAAGCCGTTGGCGCGGAGGAACTGGGTGACGCGCATGCTGCGGCCGCCATGGTGACAGTGCACGAGAATCAACTGGTCGCGGGGCAGTGCGCCCATTTGCGCGGGAATCTGCTGCATGGGAATTCGCTGGCTGCCGGCGATGGCGCAGAGGGCGACCTCATGCGGTTCCCGCACATCGAGGAGCAGGGCGCCGGAGCGGAGCTGATCAACTGCGGTCATGACGTCGATTTCGAGAGGTGTTTCCATCGTTGCGGCCAAAAAATGGCCAAGGATTTTTCAAAAGCAATGCCCAGTTCGCCGTTGACCCGCAGCCGAGGGTGCAAAATCTTCCGGCCATGACTGAACGATTTGTTGTAATCATGGCTGGGGGTCGGGGCGAACGTTTCTGGCCCCAAAGCCGTCTGAAAAAACCAAAGCATCTGCTCCCCATCGTCGGGAAGCAGCCGATGCTGACCCAGACCATCGCGCGGGTATTGCCCCTCGTGCCGGCGAAAAATATTTTTGTCATCACCACGAAGAGCCAATTGACGGCCGCGCGCGCCACTTGCCGGGGGTTGCCGAAGGCAAACATCATCGTCGAGCCGGTGGGGCGTGATACGGCGGCGGCCGTTGGTTTGAGTATGTTACTCGTCAAACAACGAAGTCCCGATGCGGCTTTCGCGGTGTTGCCAGCCGATCATGTGATCGGCGATGTGCGTGGTTTTCGCGCGGTATTGAACGCGGCCTTCAAGGCGGCGGAGTCCGCGGATGAACTGATCACTCTCGGCATTGAGCCCACGGAGCCAGCGACCGGTTTTGGCTACATCGAACGCGGAGCGACCTGGCATACCGAACCCATTGCGATTATGCGGGCCAAGCGCTTTGTGGAGAAACCCAGTCTCGCAAAGGCGAAGGCCTATATTGCATCGAAGCGTTATTATTGGAACGCCGGGATGTTTGTCTGGCGGGTGCCGGTGGTCGAAGCCGGGCTGAAGGCCCATGCGCCGGAGCTCGCCAATGGCTTGGCCAAGCTGGAGCAAGTGCTCGCTCGCGGCAACTCAACGAAAGCACTGGCAAAGATTTATCCCGAGCTGCCCCGAATTTCCATCGACTATGCGCTCATGGAGAAATCCAAGAACGTGCTCGTGGTGCCGGCGAACTTCGGGTGGGACGACGTCGGTTCTTGGACCGCCATTGCCCGGCATCATCCCAAGGATACTGCCGGCAATATTCTGCGCGGCATGGCCTGCGTCGAAAACGGGCGGAACAATATTGTGGTGTCGGCCGACGGACATCTC
>JANYCF010000247.1 GCA_025360455.1 Opitutaceae bacterium
TAAATAGATGATACATTCCATAGAGATAATAAATCTCAGGTAAATACTCCTTTCGATTTTCTCCCAGTTCTTTGTCCAATTTCATTAAATCGTTATGAAATTTTTCAAAGTAAATGTCTTTACCTAAGCTAACCGCATGGCAGCTACCCAGCAAATCACCGACGCCATCATCCAGAAATCCATTTTCCAGGCCGTCAGAAATGTCAGCCAGACGATGTTGAGTCGTGATATCACCTTGGTAAGCCAAAGCCACGATCCGTCCCATGGGACGAGTTTTGAAATCATTGATACCGTCGGATTTGCCGGCGACATCAGCGGTGCCGTTTATCTCTGTCTGTCGGAGAAATTTGCTTTCCATGCCATCGGGCTGATGCTCGGCATGACTCAACGCGAAGTTGAATTAGGTGGCCCCGATGTAATCAAAGACGCCATTGGTGAACTAACCAATATGACAGTGGGGGGGTTCAAAAACCAACTTTGCGATATCGGTTTCCCCTGCATGCTGTCATTACCCACTATTCTGCGCGGGAGCAAACTGAGCGTCGCACCGAGCAAATCGACGGTCTGTCACCTATTTGAATTCAAGTGCGACGGATACAGCTTGATTGCCGATGTCAGAATTAAAATAGCTTAACGATCAGTTTCTGTAGAGATTATTGGACACGAAATAACCGATCGATTGTTTGACCAATACGTAAACGGGGAAGCTAACATGAGCATAACATGAATGGATTTTGTCGTCAAAAGGGTGCAGTATGAATCGAGTAGCCGGGGCAGGTTATCCTCCCCCAGCTCTCACCCCACCGGACGTGCAGGTTGAAATATGCCCCGCGTCCGGTACTCGCGCTGGCGCCAGAGAATGCAGCGTAAGTGCCGCCTGATCCAGTTGTCCTGTTCCTCGGTTTCGCTGAGGCGAAAACAGTTCATCCAGCCGCAGAGGAGAGGATAGAAGGGCTGCCGGATAAATTTCTCCAGATTCTGCCCCTATCCCGCGCGGAATCTTTCCTTGAGTTTGTCCCTCATTTTCCGCCACGTCTTCTCCGGCACTCGGATCTTCGTCTCGTGATGGATCGCGAAGCTGTAGCCGAGGAAAACCCGGTTCACGGGTCGGTCCCCGGCGCTTTTCTCGCGGTTCACTTTCAGCTTCATTTGCTCCTCCCGTACGCCGGTTAGCGAGTCTATCACTCGTTCGCCGCTACGGCGACTGCCCACGTAGATGTTGCAGTCGTAGGCGTAGCGACAGAATGCGTGACCTCGGCTTTCCTGTTCCTGGTCGAGTGCGTCCCTTTCACGGTGGGCTGCGCGAGTCCACCGCTCATCACCCCGGCGCTCAGATACGCGCAGATGAGTTTAATCATTCGTACATCCTTCACCCGGTGGCGCACCTTGGCGATCAGCAGGTCGTGCTTCACCTTGTCGAAGAAATTCGCGAGGCGGAGATCCACGACCCACCGCTTCGCCTTCCGCTGGTGCTCGCGTATCGCGCGCACCGCCAGATGTGCACTGCATCCGGGCCGAAACACGTAGCCTGTTCGACAAGCTCAAGACCCAGAGCGGAGCCGAGGGGCTGTGCTCGGAGAAGTGGAATTCAAACAGCGGGCTGAGTACCTGAGGCATTGCCTGCTGGATGAACCGATCCTGTACCGTCTGTACTCCCAGCTTGCGTGTTCCCCGGCTCGCCTTCGCGATCTGCACGCGACGCACCGGCGCGAAACGGAGTTTCCGCCCAAGAGTTGCGTTTCGATCTGCTGCCAGTTTTCGCGGATCACCTCGCGGTGTCGCAGTGCCCTTCGGCTAGACCTTCCTTCTGCAAGGCGGTCCACAGACTTACACGTTCATTTTTTATTGTTCATGTTCACTGTCCAGCGGGTGCGCCCGACCGGGCGCACCAATGAAAACACCGCAGCAAGTGCTGCGGTGTGAAAGTTGACCGGCGAACCTGAACGCAATCTCAGGGCGTCGCGCTGGCGAGTGCCGGGGCGGGGGCGGGAATCTTGGTCAGACTGGCCTTAGCTTCTTCGAGCGTGTCGTAGAAAGCCCAGGTGCGCGTGTCCTCGAATCCTTTGCACTCAGCGACAATATTGGGATTGCCCACCAAGGCGTAGTGCACCCCGAGTTCCCGACAAGTCTGCATGGCTTGCACAAGCAATTTGATAATGCCCATGTGGAGCGATCGCAGCATATGCACATCGATCACCGATTTATTGTGGCCGGCATCCACCGCCTCCGAAAGTTTCGGCTTCAAATAAGTACTGATCTCCGCGGTGATCCCGGGTGAACAATTCTCCGGCACCCGCATGACGAGCACACCGCTTTCAATCGTGAAGTAACGTTGGGAGGTATCGAGATTCATGGCCTTCGCGATTTTCGATTCCAGATCGCCCACGTCGATAGGCTTGGTAATCACCGTCGTGAAGCCGACCGTTTGGGCCTGTTGCTGCGCCCCCGTCTCCGTCTTGACGACGAGACCGAACACCGGGGTATATTTCGTTTTAATATTCGTGCGGATCAGGCGGAAAAGCGTGAAGGCAGCGTCTTCCGGCAACGACAAGCTGATCATGATGAGATCGGGCGGCGTCTTTGAACAAAAGTCGATGGCTTCGCCATGCGAGCTCACGCCATGGACTTTCCACGGGGAAGCTTTCAGGCCTTCCTGGATTTGTTGCACAATCGCCGGTTTGTCCTCGACCACCAGCAAAGTGGCCGGATCAAAAATCGAGCGGGCCTTGGTGCGGGAATCGGTAAGAGGCTTGAGCTCGATGATGCGCCCGGCCTTTTCAATGAGCACATCCTCCTTGAAGGGCTTCACGATGTAGTCACGGACGCCAATCTTGGCGACCTTCAGGACATTGTCCTTACCGCCTTCGGCGGTGAGCATCATGATCGGAATGCCTTTGAGCTGAGGATCCGATTTAACTTTGGTGAGCATCTCCACGCCGTCCATGACGGGCATGGTGACGTCCAGGAGAATAAGATCGGGCATCTCTTTGGCCGCGATGGCGAGACCCTCGACGCCGTTGGCGGCTTCGAGAATTTCGCAGTCAAAGGCCTTGAATGCTTTCCGCACAATAATGCGGACGGTTTTAGAATCGTCGACGGTGAGGATTTTGTTGCGCATGGCTGATCGGTTGAATTTTTTGCAGAGGCGGTTAGTCGCCCACCTTAAGGAGAATGTCGGTCACAATGCTTTGTCCGGCACTTTGAAATTTGTAGATGTAGCGCTGCACCTCGGCGATGGGCTCGATGGAGAAATTACTGCCCCGCAAAATTGTCGGGATGGTAAGTTTGCAGGGGAAACCGGCGTCGCTGAGGCCATTCTTAAAACTGCCGACGGTCATATTCGTCAGTTCGCCGATGGCGTCATTGATGACTTCATCGCCGGCCTCATCAATTTCCGCCTCGGTCATGCCGAGCATCTGACAGGTGGCGGTGCGCGAGAAGGGCACATCAAGGTAGAGATAAATCAGGCCGTTCACATCGCCGAGAAAGCCGACCGTGCCGACAATCTGGGAAATAGTATTCTGTTCATCCACGGCGCTCGCGGGCCAGCAGTTGGTGGAGTCGGTAAGCACACAAAGTTCAGCTTCGCGGCCAAGCATCGTTTTAAAAACCTCGGCAACGGCGCGGGTGATATTCTCACGAATAAGTGTTTCGGAAATTTCCTGTGTAGCGGGCATAAGGGTTATTTGGCTCGGCCATAAAAAGCCTTTCCGCCTTCATCGGCGCACCCAGCCATCTACTTAACCGCTATTTTTATACAAAACCGTCCGCCGACGAAAAAACCGACTTATTCGGCCAAATCAGCGCCCACCTCGACCTGATCGCCGGCATCCCGGTATTCTTGTAATTTATTGCGCAAGGTGCGGATGCTGATTCCGAGAAGATCAGCCGCCTTCGTGCGATTACCCACTGTCTGGACCAGAGCAGCCTTGATGGCCTGCTTTTCCAATTCGGCGATATTATAAACCGCCTCATTTGGGCCGGTGCCCGAGGCCACCCCGCCGACAGTCGCGCCGGGGGCAAACGAAGCATCAAATTCCTGTTTGGCCGTTTCTGTTTGCGCGAAATTTTGCATGGCACTGGCCAGCAGAGCCTCGCCTGAGCCCACCCCGTTGACCATCGGCAGGCCCAAAGCGGCCGATGAAATCAACCAGCCGCTTTCAGTGAGAATCACCGCCCGCTCGATCGTATTCTGCAGCTCCCGCACATTGCCCGGCCAGCGGTAAGCGAGCATAGCCTTAATAGCGGATTCGGAAAAACCCGCCACCTTCACCCCCATCTTACGCGCCGACCTGGTCAAAAAATGCTCCGCCAAGGGAAGAATATCTTCCGGCCGCTCGCGCAACGCCGGCACATGCACCGGAAAAACATTCAACCGATAATATAAATCCTGGCGAAAATCACCCTTCTCCACATGGCTGAGCAAATCGCGATTTGACGTGGCCAAAATCCGCACGTTCACCTTGATGGTGCGATTGCCGCCAACGCGCTCAAACTCGCGTTCTTGCAGTACGCGCAATAATTTTGCCTGCAAATTGAGAGGAATTTCGCTGACCTCATCGAGCAGTAGCGTGCCTTGATTCGCGAGTTCGAACCGGCCTTCCCGCCGTTCGGTCGCCCCGGTGAACGAGCCGCGCTCATGCCCAAAAAATTCGCTTTCAATCAGGTTCTCCGAGACCGCGGCACAGTTCACTTTAATAAAAGGATTCTGCCGGCGCGGACTGCGCCGATAAAGTTCGCGCGCCACCATTTCTTTGCCGGTGCCATTTTCTCCGGTGATGAGCACGGTCGCATCCGTCGGAGCCACCCGCTCGATCAGCTGGCGCAGCCGCTGCATCACGGAACTCTTGCCGACGATCGCGCCCTCGTCTTCTCCTTGCTGATCGCTGAGGAGTTTGTTCACCGACAAAAGCTGCCGGTAGGACTGGGCTTTCTTGAGCAAAATATCGATTTGCGAGGGACTGAAAGGTTTCAGCACATAATCGAAGGCTCCGGCGCGCATACAGGCCACCGCCGATTCAATGGAACCGTAGCCCGTCACCATCACCACCAGAGGACGCTCGGGCAGAGTGGCCAGACGCTCGAGAAATTGCTGACCATCACCATCGGGGAGTCGGATATCGAGCATCACCAGATCGAACGACTCTTTCAGCAGTTGGGCCTCGGCCGCAGCCAGAGAATCCGCCACCGCTGCCACAAATTTGCGTCGCAAAAAAATTTCCGAAAGCAGATTCCGGACGACTGGCTCATCTTCAACTATGAGAATTTTCTCGAATGACATCGGGCAGCGGCTCGCGCCGGGCAAAATAAGGGAGGTGGACCACTAGTCGTAATGACCCCGCCGCCGGATTCAAACAAATCCTACAGAAACTTCTGCGGTCGCCTGCAACCACTCGGCCTGTAACAGCCGCACCTGCGCCATCATTTCCAGCGGAGTGTAGGGCTTGGGCAAAAACCGGACAAGTCGACCGGAAGTGACCGGACCCAAATTCAGAAAAGCGGCACTCCCACTGCTGAGCAGCAAAGGCAAATCAGGCCGCTGTTCGCGCATCCGTTGACAAATCGCGCGGCCATCACAATCCGGCAACCGGCAATCCGAAAGCACAAAAGCGATGTGCTCGCGCTGCTCGGTAAATTGGGCCATGGCCTGCAATCCCGTCTGACTCCAGCTGATCTGGAGCCCGGTTTTGCGCAACAAAATCATCAGCAAGCTCGCGATTCCTTCGTTATCTTCGATGATCAAGGCGGTATCTCTCGCCCCAAACGGCGGGGTCGAGAGCCCTGATCCTAAAGTAAACGGTGTTTGGGGTGGGTAGTCCATGCGAGAGATAAGCGCGGCACGTCAGATCATCGGTAGATTTCTCATTTTCTTGAATGAAATTTCTAAAGAAATCCCGGCCCCAACCGATGTAACCATAACCAGCTCCATTGGCCTGAACCTTCTCCCCATGCACACTCGCCTCCTCTCCTTTCTTTCCGATTTCGAATGTTCACTGGCGGCGGATGATCCGGCCCCCTCCGACGGCTCCTGGGAAACCAGCCGCACCGTCAACTACAACCAAGGCCTCGCCCGACTCATTCTCGGGGTGCGCCTGCCTGACAAGAAAATGGAACCAAGAGGGAGCATCATGCTGCAGAGTTACCTGCTCGCCGATGAATCCACCTGCCTAAAAGCCGTGTTAACTTGGGCCGGCTCGGAAAGTAAAATCACCCGCTCAATCTACGCCAAGCCAGATATCAACTGGGTCTCAGAAGCCCGCAAGGCCGCCGCCGAATGGATGGCCGGCCCACCGGCCAAGGTCGAGCCTCTCACGGAAGAACAGGGCGCACTGACGGGCAATATTGCTGCGGCCGGTTAACTTCGCCAGGCGGCGAAAACGTTAATCTCCCGATCACCATTGGCGTCGGATGACGCCTCGTTCACGCGGCCGTATTCAACTTCGATTCCACCAACCGGGGCGAAGTGACATAGGCCGGAGCGACCCGCGATAAGCGGGACCGCGCTTCATCAATCCGCCGCAACTCAGATTGCAAACGCCCCAACTGCGCATCCAAAAAATGTCGGCTTTGCAGCCGGCGTTCGACCAAGGCCTTGACCTTGACGCGGAGCGCGGCGACCTCCGGATGAATCGCCAAGGCGGAAAGTTGATCGACCAACGGTGCGGCCCGTTCCTGCACGGCCACCGCATCCACAAAATCAAGCGTGCGCAGCAAAATTGATTCTTGCGCCGTCAAATCCTCCAACACCGTGAGTAACCGGGTCGCAGTCTGGAGCGGCGTTTCCATCAGGCTACATTCCTAATGCCCGGACTGGAATTCCGGTCGTTTTGCTTGAGCATTTCCGCCCAAGCAGTGCGCACATCACCGATCAGTCGTTCGATCTCAATCACGGGTTCGACTTGCTTGCGCAGGTTGGCCTCGACGAGCCGGCGCGTGTAATAATCGTAGAGCCGGTACATCTCATGGGCAAATTTGCCATCACCGGCCTCCAAGTTAAGAGTGCCTTGCAATTCCGAGATAATATTCTGGGCTTTGATCAGCTGCGTGTTGATCACCGCGATCCGGCGCATGTCTTCCGGTGGCAGGTTAAACGCATCTCGGGCAATCGCCAGGGAGCGCAGCACGCCGTCAAACAGCATCAGTACGAGTTGGCCCGGACTGGCGGTGACAACGGAGTTCGTGCGATATGCGCGCGCGCAATCTGAGGCGACCATGGTCGGAAGGCTTAGCTCGCGTCTTCCGAGAAGTCCGGCGAGTTGAGAATGACCTTACCCACATTGCGGAGGATATCCGCCGAAGGATAAGATGAATCTGCGGCCAAAGCGCGGCCCCGCTCAACGACCTCCGGTCGTATTTCGGGTTGGCGAGACAGAGCGACCCGCAAAGCGGAGGAATTCTCGGTCGAGAATTGATCGCTGTTGTCCGGGGGGCGAATAACCACCTTAGGACGGGTTAGTTCAACGGACTCCGCACGCGGAGTCCGATCTGAAGGAGAAGTGGAATTAATCATGGTTTTTCGTTATGAAAAACGGTCCGCCTCTGACTGGGACACAGGGAACGCCGTTGGTTGTTATCCTTACCATCGTCAAATGGCGGCCATTCTTTAGCATTAAATGGGGTGGAAAAGTGGAGGTGATCACCGGGGGGGGAGCGTATCGAACATAGCATCTGCGGCATAAGCCGCGAAACGTCGAGGACTTTGAAAAGTTCCCACCGTCATATCAACCGGCAACTGGGATGACTTATCTTTATGACTCGCATGTTGCACACTATTCACCACCGCCGGATCGATGGAAGAAAAAGAGTCATCAAAACTCCAGACCAGCCGGACCTCCTGGACCGTGGCTAGCTTGGCCCGAAATCCCACCGCCAACGGAGGGTAGGGTTGATAAAGCGTGAGATCGACAAACAACACGGCTTCGGCCCCGTAAGCCCGACCGAGTTCTTCCATGAAATCCCGCGGCAATATGGCCGAGGAAGAGAATTCCGGCTGGTGGAACCGCCGCTGAATTTCATCCCGCGAAATCGTCACCACCTCAAAGCGCGCCTTTTTTTGCAAAACACTGAGCAAGACCTCATCCAAAGCCAGCGTAGCCTCAACCTCGGCGACTCGCCCGCCACAAACGGGTAAAACCAACACGCGGCGCAGCGTTGCCGGCAGTTGGGTTTCGCCATTGAAATTCGCGGGCCGAAAATACGGCTTAACTTTCACCTGATCCATCATTTCCTCCCGCCAAGATTGGCATCCGCCACCAAGCAGGAGCAATCCGCCGGCAAGGAAGTGGGCGATCACGCGCTGCCCCCGGGCGTATGCTGGATTGCTCATACTATGACCGCTCAAGGAAACGCTTTGGTTAAGGCATCCGCTTGTGATTTCATTCTGGCTTGCGCCGACTCCATCGCGATGAAACTCGACTCTAAAACTGTACGCTGGGCCGCGAGGCGGCGCTCGATGGTGGCAATTTGCGTGTCAATGTCGGTGTTGGCCTTGTTCAACCGTTTCTGTTGGTCGGCACCCTGCGTCCCCAAGAGGGTGACATAGCTTTCCATCGATTTTGCCAGCCCCGTACCGGTGGTTTGGAAAAAGCTCGCCACATCATCCGCTTTATTGGTGAGAGCCGCATCCAATTTGGTCCCATTCTTAATGCTCAAATTACTCGTGCCCGCAGTGAAATCGATCCCCATATTTTCCAACCGCGAGATCGTACCCGACAAACCCGAAACCGTGCCAAAAGCCTTGGCGCGCAGACTGCTCGCCCACGCCTGAATCTCATGATTATCACTGAGCAAAGAAGTTGAAACCTTGCCATTGGCCGTCGTGATTTTCGTCTGCTCATCAATGTAGTTCTGCACATCGTTGAATTTCGCGATGAAATCCTCGATGGACGTGCGCATGTTTTTCGTGTCCGCGCTGACGGTGATCGTCTGCGTCGCCACGGTGTCAACCGCCACGCTCAAACCTTCAATGCCATGCGCCACCGAGTCGAGGGTGTTGCTCGTGCTGGTGAGGGTGGCCCCGCCATTGACCGTGAACTCTGCGTTCACGCCGCGCGCCAGAGTCAGGCCGCTGCTAATACCGAGTGCATCCATGAGGCCGCCAGCTGTTTCACTGACGCCGATGCCAATATCACCCGTGACATTATTGTTAATTGTGATCCGGTCATTGCTCCCATCATAAGCGGCCGTGACGCCAGCCCCCGACTGGTTAATTTTCTGCAGGATGCCCGACAAGGTATCCGTGCCGACATTATAACTGATGCTCACGCCGTTGATCGCAAAGGTGCCGTTGCCCGAGCCATCGACCGCGGTGATCGGGGTTTTTAAGCGCGCACTGGAGAGCGCCGCCGATTTATTCACCGAGCCCAGCTTGCTGATACTGGTCGCGGTGGATCCGTCCACGTTGGCGAGCTTCATCGCCGATAAAAAATTACTGCTGTCGTTGGCCGCCCCAAGCACCAGTGAGCCCCCGCTCAGCGTGACCGTGTCATTCAGATGATCATAACTCGCCGTCACCGCGCCACTCGTCGCCGTGGAAATGGCGGTGAACACCTGATCAAGCGTATCCGTCAAGGCGATCGTCACTTTCTTGCCGTTAACCGAGAAAGTGCCGGCCGAGACGGCGCTGGAGGTGGGCAAATTAGCGATCGTTAACCCAGAAACATCATCGGTGGTATTGAGCGCACTACCAATATCAGACGTGCCTGTGCGCCGGGAGGTGGTCGCCAACTTGGCTACCGCGATTTGATAAATGCCAATCGCCGTACCTACCCCGGCGACCGGCTGCCAGGTGGAATTGAGGGTAGCCGACGCCGCCTTGCGTGTGCCAAAAAGATCGGCACTCCCCAAGGAAACAGCGGACGCCTTCAGGGCTGTTAATTTGGCTGCCAGGGTGGTGAAAGCCGTGTTCTTGCTGGTATTGGTTAATTTCTCGTTCGCCAGTTTATCGGCCGGGGCATGCTCCGCCGTCATCAATTGATCGACGAGAGTTTTCCAGTCAAAACCGGAAGCGAGACCTGAAAGTTGTAAGCCGGGCATAAATTATAAGGGGGACACTGCCCCACTCATCTATCGGCTCCCCCGGGTTAAACTTTAGGGGATGCCAGATATATTTCGGATTTTTTAGCCTTCCCCCCAAAGCCCCCTTTTCGAATGAAAACACCCGGGGTTGCCCTGCCCCGAACTGCCCAAAAAATATAATTCCGCACCATTTCGCTAAATTTTTAGCCGAAGTGAACCGATACTATAATTGCCGCGAATTCACCGTTCCGGCCGGCCCGCACCGGGGCCGCCTCTCCCGGAGCCGAATGCGACACGGACGTCGCAAATTTAGATCAAGGAAGATAACCATGTCAGTCGTAATCAACACCAATTCTTCAGCCATCACGGCTGCGAACAACCTAGCTGTTTCCAACTCCATGCTGCAAAAGAGCCTGAACCGGCTCTCCAGTGGCACCAAAATTGTCAGTCCGGCAGATGACGCCGGTGGTCTGGCCGTATCCATGAAACTCTCCGCGGCCGCTCGCCGGCAGGGAGCAGTCGCCAACAATATCGGCAACGCGATTTCGCTCCTGCAAACTCAGGATGGCGCCCTCAAGGTCAGTGGCAAGGTGCTCGAACGCATCAGCGAACTCAAGATTCTCTACAACGACGTCACCAAGAGCGCCACGGATCTGGCGAACTATAACACCGAGTTCGCCGCTCTGTCCGCCCAGTTGACCGCCAATGCGACGGAATCGTTCAACGGCGTCGCTCTCTTCGGTTCGTCCAGCATCGGCACGGTATCGGTTGTCGAAAGCGGCAGCACCTCCAGCTCGGTCACCGTCGCCGCCCGCGATCTCACCAGCACCGGCACCGGCGTCGGCATCGTCTCCGCCGCCACCTCATTGTCTTCGATCACCGTCGCCCAAATTTCCACGGCGATCGAAAACGTGGCGACCATGCGCGCCACCAATGGCTCGGAACAAAGCCGCCTCGGTTTCGCGGCCGAATTGATCACCACGAACAAGGCCAACCTCGAAGCCGCGACCAGTCGCATCCTCGACGTGGATGTCGCCGAGGAGAGCACGCAGCTCGCCCGCTTCAACATCCTCACGCAGGCCGGCACTTCGATGCTCTCCCAAGCGAACCAAAGCGCCCAAACCGCGCTCAAGCTCCTCCAGTAAACAGTTCGCCGCCGCTTTTTTCTCCCCCCGGACTCGCCCCCTAATCCCGGACCGATCCTTTACTCGTTAAAAAAATATTTCTCCGCGCCATTGGCGCAAACCCTTTTGCGGTGCAAACCGCTACGGCCCGCCCCGGGGCCGCAACTCCCGGAGCCGAATGCGACACGGACGTCGTAAACTAAAATCAAGGAAGATCACCATGTCAGTCGTAATCAATACCAATGCCTCCGCGACGGTTGCCGCAAACAACCTCGCCGCCTCAAATTCCATGCTACAGAAGAGCCTTAACCGGCTTTCCAGCGGCACCAAAATTGTCAGCCCGGCCGATGATGCCGGCGGTCTGGCCGTCTCGATGAAACTCTCCGCCGCGGCCCGCCGTCAAGGCGCGGTGCACAATAACATCGGGAACGCCGTTTCGCTCCTGCAAACCCAGGATGGCGCCCTCAAAGTCAGCGGCAAGGTGCTCGAACGCATCAGCGAACTTAAGATTCTCTACAACGACGTCACCAAGAGCGCCACGGATCTGGCGAACTACAACACCGAGTTCACCGCTCTGTCCTCCCAGTTGACCGCCAATGCCACGGAATCGTTCAACGGCGTCGCTCTCTTCGGCTCGTCCAACATCGGCTCAGTTTCGGTGGTGGAAAGCGGCAGCACCTCCAGCGCAGTGACCGTCGCCGCCCGCGATCTCACCAGCACCAGCACCGGGGTCGGCGTGATCTCTGCCGCCACCTCCCTTTCCTCGATCACCGTCGCCCAAATTTCCACGGCGATCGAAAACGTGGCGACCATGCGTGCCACCAACGGCTCGGAGCAAAGCCGACTCGGCTTCGCCGCCGAACTCATCACCACCAACAAGGCCAACCTCGAAGCCGCCACCAGTCGAATCCTCGACGTGGATGTGGCCGATGAGAGCACGCAACTCGCTCGCTTCAATATCCTGACCCAGGCCGGTACGTCGATGCTCGCCCAAGCCAACCAAAGCGCTCAATCCGCGCTCAAGCTCCTCCAGTAAGCGAAGCATCACCACACGGGCTCTCCCACAGGGTCGGCACCGCCTCCGGGACCGATCGGCTGAACCCACTCATGTAACTTAAACCCAAAAAAAATCTCACGCCAAAAAGCGTAAACCCATTTGCGGTGCAAACCGCGACGGCCTGCCCCGGAGCCGATTTTATTCCGGAGCCGAATGCGACACGGATGTCGCAAAACTAAATCAAGGAAGATCCCTACCATGTCAGTCGTAATCAATACCAATGCCTCGGCCACGGTTGCCGCAAACAACCTGGCCTCGTCCAACTCAATGCTGCAGAAAAGCCTTAACCGGCTCTCCAGTGGCACTCGAATCGTCAATCCAGCCGATGACGCCGGCGGTCTGGCCGTCTCGATGAAATTGTCTGCCGCCGCTCGCCGTCAAGGCGCGGTGCACAATAACATCGGGAATGCCGTCTCGCTTTTGCAAACGCAGGATGGCGCCCTCAAAGTCAGCGGCAAGGTCCTCGAACGCATCAGCGAACTCAAGACCCTCTACGCCGATGTCACCAAGAGCGCCACGGATTTGGCGAACTACAACACTGAGTTCACCGCCTTGGCCGCCCAGTTGACCGCCAATGCCACGGAAACATTCAACGGCGTCTCCCTGTTCGGTTCCAGCAGCGTCGGCACCGTATCAGTGGTGGAAAGCGGCAGCACCTCCAGTGCCGTCACCATTGCGGCGCGCGATCTCACCAACACCTCATCCGGTGTCGGCGTGGTCTCCACCGCAACGTCCCTGTCTTCGATCTCTGTGGCCCAAATCTCCACGGCGATCGAAAATGTGGCGACGATGCGCGCCACGAACGGTTCGGAGCAAAGCCGCCTCGGCTTCGCCGCCGAATTGATCACCACCAACAAAGCCAACCTCGAAGCCGCCACCAGTCGCATCCTCGACGTGGATGTAGCCGAGGAGAGCACGCAGCTCGCCCGCTTCAATATCTTGACGCAGGCCGGTACGTCGATGCTCGCCCAGGCCAACCAAAGCGCCCAATCCGCGCTCAAGTTGATCCAGTAAGCGGTTCCGACGCCTTGCCGGAACACCTCACCGGGGCCGCCGCCCTCCTCTGGCGCGGCCCCCTTCTCTCACCCATGACTGGCTAATCAAAACTTTTCCCACTTCTCACGCCTACAAGCGTGAACCCCTTTGCGGTTCATACCGCAGACAGCGCGATCCGGAGCTGTTTCTACCGGATACGTGGCGACGACGGAAGGTCGCATAAATCAAGGATAGATACCATGTCAGTCGTGATTAATACAAATGCCTCGGCCACGGTTGCTGCAAACAACCTGGCCTCGTCCAACTCAATGCTGCAGAAGAGCCTTAATCGGCTCTCCAGTGGCACTCGAATCGTCAATCCTTCCGATGATGCCGGCGGTCTGGCCGTCTCGATGAAATTGTCTGCTGCCGCTCGCCGTCAAGGCGCGGTGCACAATAACATCGGGAATGCCGTCTCGCTTCTGCAAACTCAGGATGGTGCTCTCAAAGTCAGCGGCAAGGTGCTTGAACGTATCAGCGAACTCAAGACCCTCTACGCCGATGTCACCAAGAGTACCACGGATAAGGCGAACTATGACACTGAGTTCACCGCTCTGGCGGCTCAGTTAACCGCCAACGCCACGGAATCGTTCAACGGGGTTTCCCTGTTCGGTTCCTCCGCGATTGGCAGCGTGTCGGTCGTCGAAAGTGGTGCAACCACCAGTCAGGTCACCGTCGCGGCTCGCGATCTCACCAGCACCTCCACCGGTGTCGGCGTGGTCTCCACCGCCACGTCCCTGTCTTCGATCTCTGTGGCCCAAATCTCCACGGCGATCGAAAATGTGGCGACGATGCGCGCCACGAACGGTTCCGAGCAAAGCCGCCTTGGCTTTGCCGCTGAATTGATCACCACCAACAAGGCCAACCTCGAAGCCGCTACCAGTCGCATCCTCGACGTGGACGTGGCCGAGGAGAGCACGCAGCTCGCCCGCTTCAATATCTTGACGCAGGCCGGTACGTCGATGCTCGCCCAGGCCAACCAAAGCGCCCAATCCGCGCTGAGATTGATCCAGTAAAAGGTCTCCATAGTGGTAGTTCTGATTCGCTTAATCCGGGCCGTCGCAAGACGGCCCGGAGAAAGGGGACCAAAGCCACCGCAAGCGGAGGCCCCGCTCTGAAACGGGTGCTGCAGGTGCAGTATCGTTCGATGAAAAGTTGGAGAAGGCCCCGGTTTCACCGCCGGGGCCTTCGCTTTTTCGGACCCCAACAAGTCTCTCCCTCTTGCCGGTATCACCCATCGCGCGCCCCAGAAATCATCTCCGCTCACACCAAGCTGTTTAAATCTTTGGTTGCATGGAGGTGGTGTGCCCTCACCCCGCTGGTTTGAGCCGATCCAGAAAAGGTGGAGCGTGTTGCCCTCAACGCGCTCGCTCCCTTTTACCCTGTCATGGCGAGGAGCGCAGCCGAAAGCGTGGTCTTTGCTTCCCCGCAGGGCCATCGCTCGCCGCCGCGCTGCTGCCCGTTCCAGAACGAGGTAGCCGCGTTGGAACGCAGCGACAACGTGGTCTCAGGTGGAGCACGGCTTTCCGCCTTCGCTCCGTTCGACAGGGCTTCGACGAACAAGCCTGCCGTGTGCTCTGTCGCGTGCGCAGACTATACGCGACGCCGCTCAGCGCACGTTCACTGCAGAAACAAAGTTCACGCCGACAAAGTAATCTATTAGACTACAAGTGATCGGGCGGAATATTGTAGTTTAACAGACTACTTTGTCACCGGCGGCCGGAGCTTTAGTAGCCGCGCTTGAGCCGCCGGCGAAAGCGTGGTCCGTGATCTCCTTGCCTCCAGG
>JANYCF010000261.1 GCA_025360455.1 Opitutaceae bacterium
GCGATTATCTTCAAAGGATCGATGGTGGGCATGTTCCATAGTGAAATCCAGCACATCAAACAAGCCTATGGACGAAGCATCACGGATAACGTCCAAGACAACAACATCTGGCAACAGCATGGTGAATATGCCATCGCGGGCACCCGGTTTACTCAATACTTGGCCGATGGGATCATGCCTCCCGGCACCCCCAAGGCCTATCTCACGGACCAAAAGGAATTCGCTCTGCTGAGCTGGAGCAATCCAACGGACGCAGCGTTGCTGACCAAAGCAGGATTCACCAATCCATAAGCCGGCCCTTACATAAACTCGCCCAAGCTCGGCCCCGGTGGCTGAGCTGGTTTTTCGAAGCCTCGTCGATTTCGGCGAGGCTTTTTTCATGGCCGATGGGAACAAACAGCGGATCGTAGCCAAAGCCGGCGCCGCCGCGTGGTGCGCGCAAGAGATGTCCGTCACAGCGACCTTCAAAAACCTGCTCGCGACCTGCGCCGTCAATCAAGACGAGCACACATCTGAAATGCGCGCCGCGCAGTCCGTCAGGCACGTCGTGCAGGACCTGCACCAATTTCGCGAGATTCGCCGCACTGTTGCCTTGAGGCCCGGCGTAGTAGGCCGACTCAACGCCAGGCCCACCATTCAGTGCGTCGACACACAGCCCGCTATCATCCGCCAACACCCACGCATCGGGTGGCAAAGCAGCCCGAAGCGCCACCGCTTTCTTGCGAGCATTGCCGATGAATGTCCCGGTGTCTTCCACGACAACGGGCATTTTAACTGGTGGCACCATCTTCATGGACAATCCCGAATCATCCGCCAGCCGCTGAAATTCCTGCACCTTATGCGCGTTACCCGAGGCGAGATGGATAGTGTGAATTTTCATGATACGATAAGTGTGACGATGGACGACAAAACTTCGGATGAATTGATCAACCCAGGCTGCAATACTGGGATTTCTTCACCACTAATCCACACTGATTGCCACTAATTATGGCGGTGGTACATCCAGCTCACGCAGGCCGAGGCCGCGTTTCGCACCGCCAAAAGCGACTTGGGCCTGCGTCCGGTCTTTCATCAAAAAGAAGACCGGGTGCAGGTGCACATTTTGCTGTGCTTCCTCGCGCTGGCGCTGTGGCGCACCCTTGAACAATGGATGCAAACCAAGGCCCTGGGAACCTGTGCGCGGCAATTGGTCAAACAAATTGCCAGCATCAAGAGTGCGGATATCGTGGTGCCGATCAAGCGCGCCAGAGTGGTCACCGAACTCCGCCTCCGCGTGGTGACCACACCCGCCCAATTACTCGCGTACCTCGGGTTACGCCTGCTCCAAGGCACGCGTCTCATCAGCAATGGAGTGCCGAAAAGCACCCTCTATTTATAAATACTTGTACGCCAAACTTACCACCTTTCGAACTGACGAACTCGGGGTAACGCGACGCTGAACGTTCAACACATGAACGGCCGGTAAGGATAACCCGCCAGACCGCACGCATCGAAAACACACTCCTACTTCTTATACCATTTCCCCGCCTCGTCCTGCAGCCACACCCCGCTGCGGCTGTTGGTCGCGATTTGCTTCGCGCGGGCTTGTCCGACGGTATCACTCGTCGCACTGGTCTTCTGCGCGATAAGTGCGTAGACCGCTTCGCGATCACGATTCTCGTCGCTCACCACACTGTCGGCGCCGGGCGCGGCCTTTCTCACCTCGATAAAGCCCCGGTTGTTCTCCCCGATGACTTCCTTTGCCTTTAAATCGTCCACGACCGAGAGGCGTTGGGCCATGCGATGCTG
Source organism: Opitutaceae bacterium (assembly GCA_025360455.1). Taxonomy (GTDB): domain Bacteria; phylum Verrucomicrobiota; class Verrucomicrobiia; order Opitutales; family Opitutaceae; genus Didemnitutus. Next base: position 1,789 of record JANYCF010000261.1, read on the forward strand.
GATGTCAGCCGGCGTTTCCGCCAACGCCACCGTGGTGCCGAGGCACAAGGTGCAAAGTAAAATAAAGAATCGTAGGTTCATGATTTGGTCTCCTCTTTTTTAGCAGTACTCAACGTGGAAGATTTGCTGTCGAGATCGCCAAAGAAGTCTTCCAGCGCTTTTTCCACGCGAATATTCACGTCGACGGTGATGTGGATGGGTTTCACTTCGATGGGCGCGGTCTTCACATTAATACAGGCGCCCACGCAAAATGGCAAAAAAACAATCAGGCTGAACAGGCGTTTCATAGGTGCGAGATAACTTTAGTCCGCCAGATGAGCAAATTGTTTCCTCACTTCCCTTGACCGAAGCTGACATTATTCTTAAATCCGAAGTTAAGCAGCTGTTCGAGCGGGCCGTTGACGTTCAGGTCGAGAATCACCGGCGCTTTCACGCTCGGATCAACCGGATCACCCTCCAAGTGCAAGCGGGCGGTCTGCCCACGCTGGGCATCGGGCGGGCGGACATCGAGCCGGAGCGCCCCGAGCTTCAACTGCAACAGGCCATTCTCCACCCGCTTCATCACGACATAACTGGTATTGTTCGGTGACATTCCGCTGGTGATCAGCCCAGCGGCACTCAGCCGCATCTCGGCATAAACGCCTTTCTTCAACTGCAGCCATCCTGTGCCCAAGCGCAGCCCATGTTCGTCCAAACGTAGCGGCAACCGGCCATCGACCCGCCCACTGGCTTTCGCCGGCACGTCCTTCGATAGCGCGAGAATCTTTTCGACGTCGAGGTTGTCGACGAGCACCACTGCTTCCAACTCTTGGCGTTCGAGGGCAAGATTGAACGGTTCCGCGGCCATCGTGCCGCCCAGAATATTTAACGTCATCCGCTTAACCGCCAAATGCTCCGAGCTCAAAAACGTCAATTCCGCGTCCACCGCATTAGCCACAATCTCACCCACGCGCAATTCCTGGACTCGAAACGTCCCCGGGCTGGATTGGAGATGGACGAGATCCGTGAATGGAAAATCAGCAGCGATGCCCGCGATAATGATATTGCCCGCAGCATTCTGCAGTTTGCCTTGGACCAATTGAATCCGGCCCTCCATCGCGAATTTCTGTTCCACGTACGTCCCGCTAATCGCCCCGGTGAGCTGCCCTTCCATCGTCCACGGACCGAGTGGTAAAACCATCAGCCGCTGGATAAAATCCTGCCACGGCTTCAACTCCACCGTTATCGCCGTGGTATGAAAAGCGAGCCGTTGATCGCGCAAGCCATAAGTCGCCTTCGCGTTAAAAACGATTCCGGGTCCCGTAGCCTGCAGCGTTCCGCTCCAAGTATTTTTCTCCGCTGGCTTGGCCTCAAATTTCAAGGTCAACGGTTGTTCATGACTGGCCGCACGCACGATCAACTGGCCATCAATGCTGAGCGTATCGATTGGCACTTTGAGTACGTCCCCGTCGGCGCGCGTTTCGCCGGCATAGCTCGTCCATGCATAGGGATTCGTGCCCGAGCCATCAATCGTCACCGGCACCCGTGCCCCTTCGACGCGCACCACGCCAAGCGTCGGCTGCCACCAATGCGCGCGCTCCATCGTGACGCGGCTGGCGGCAAAAAACTGCGCCTTGATTTTGAAAGCCAGATTATCCAGCTGCACCGACCACGGTGTCGCATGCGCCACCTCCACTTTAATATCCCCCGCCCCGGCCCGCTGGAGTCCCGAAGTCACGGCGGCATGGGTCAGCGGGCCACGCATAAAATAGATCGTCAGCAAACCCAACAACAGACCTGCACAAAGTAAGCTGAGCCGACGGCGAAGTTTCATGGCAACGCAGAGCTAGCAGGGTGATGAGGAGCAAGGCAAGCGGTGAGGCGTCACAAATGTAGGTTGCGTGCTTGCCGCGCGACGTTGCGCGGCAAGCGCGCAACCTACGAATCAGCTTCGCACCTGACCCGTGCCGCGCATCACATATTTGTAGGTCGTGAGTTCTTCGAGCCCCATCGGGCCGCGGGCGTGCAGTTTGTCGGTGCTGATGCCGATCTCGGCCCCGAAACCAAATTCACCGCCGTCCGTGAAACGCGTCGAGGCATTCCAATACACCGTGGCACTATCCACCTCGGCGAGGAATCGCTCCGCTGTCACCGCATTGGCGGTGATGATGGCATCGCTGTGATGCGAGCCGTTCGCGGCGATATGTTCCAGCGCCTCGTCGATACTGCCGACGACTTTCACGGCTAAAATCAGATCGAGAAACTCCGTGCGGTAATCGGCCGGCTGCGCCGTCGACACGAGCGTCGCACTGCGTGCCGCGAGCGAACCCAACGCGGCGCGGGACGCATCGTCCACGCGCAGTTGCACGCCGCGCTCGAGCAGGGCGCGACCGGTTTTCGCGAGAAATTGCGAGGCGACGTCGCGGTGCACCAGCACGGTTTCAATCGCATTGCACACGCTCGGACGCTGACACTTGGCGTTGAAGGCGATCGCTTCGGCCATCGCGAGATCAGCCTCACGATCGACGTAGAGAATGCAGATGCCGTCGTAATGTTTGATGACCGGCATGCGCGCATGGCTGACCACCGTCTCGATCAACCCCCGGCCGCCGCGGGGCATGATGAGATCGACGAATTGGTCCATCGCACAGAGATGTTTCACCGCGTCGCGATCCGCGACCGGAATGAGCTGAATGGCCTCGGCCGGCAAACCGGCTTTCGCCAACCCGCGACTGAGCGCAGCCGCGATGGCGAGATTGGACTGCAAGGATTCGGAACCGCCGCGCAAAATCACCGCGTTGCCCGTCTTCAGGCAAAGCGAAGCGGCGTCGCTGGTGACGTTGGGCCGCGATTCATAGATAATGCCGATCACCCCGAGCGGCACACTGAGCTTGGTGTGGCGCATGCCATTGGGATGTGACCATTCGCGCAGCACGCGCCCCACGGGATCAGGCAAGGCCGCGACGGCACGCACATCGTCCGCCATTTTGTGAAGGCGTTTCTCGTCAATCCGCAGTCGGTCGAGCATGGCGGTGGCGAGACCGTTGGCCTGAGCCAATGTGAGATCACGCGCGTTGGCGGCAATGATTTCAGTTTGCGCGGCCACCATTTCGTCTGCCATGGCGAGAAGGGCGGCATTCTTCTGCGTCGTCGGCGCCCGCGCGAGGAGACGCGACGCGTTGCGGGCGCGACGACCTAGCTCTAGAATCTGGGCCTGAAGATCGGACATGTTCAACGCCGCTGGGCAGGAAAAAATGTCCCGACTTTCTCTCCGGCCAACGCGGCCGCAAGCAAGTTGGGCGTACGACCATTCAAGATTCGCGTCGCAACACCATGTTCGACGGCGATCTTCGCGGCCTGCAGCTTGGTGGTCATGCCGCCGACGGAGGTACGCCCCTTATCCAATCGGACAAGTCCTGCCACGGTATCGAAATTCCGCACTTGGATCACGCGCTGCCCCGCCCCATCCAGCACGCCATCGACACTGGTAAAGAGAAAGAGCAGATCCGCACCGACCAAAAGGGCGACCTCTGCAGAGAGTCGGTCATTGTCGCCGAAGTTCAATTCTTCCACGGCCACCGAATCATTTTCGTTGATGATGGGAACGACGGTCCGCTGTTCGAGCAAATGTTGCAGCGTGTTGCGGGCATTGGCGTGGCGCGCGCGACTATCGATGTCGCTATGCGCGAGCAGGAGCTGTGCGACGTTCAAACCGTGACGGGCGAACATCACCGCGTACAGGTGCATGAGCTTGGTCTGGCCAACCGCAGCACAGGCTTGGCGGGCCGAAAGATTTTTGGGCCGCTCGGTGAGACCGAGCACGGACATACCCGCCGCCACCGCGCCGCTGGAGACGATGAGGCATTCGTGGCCCTGTTTGACGAGGGCCGCGACTTCGGCACTGAGCCGGGCGAATTGACGCCGGTCCAGCGTGTTGCCCTTCAGGTTGGTAAGGATACCGGACCCGAACTTGATGATGATACGCTTTGATCGTACGGCCATGAGAGGTGCAAGCTACGGGACCAGCCCCAGCGGACAAGGGCAAAAATACGAGTTAACAGGATCACTCTGCCCAATAAATGAGCAGGGTGACCATTGAGGTAATCGGCAAAGCAGCCCAGGGTACTTATTGAGCCTGCTCGGTGGCTTCACCCGCCTTGGTCCAACCGGCGATGCCGGCGGACATGTGCTTCACGTTTTTATAGCCGAGCTTCACGGCGGCAGAAGCCGCAGCTTGGTAGGCCTGACACATCGGGCCACCGCAGTACGCCACGATCAGAGTCGACTTGTCGGCCGGCAACGCGGCGGCCAAATTCTTTTCAATCTTATCAAAATCCAGTGCTCCCGGGACATGGCCTGCGGCGTACGATTCCGAGCCGTTGACATCGATGATGACGGCAGACTTCGCGACCACCAAGGCTTTGACTTCCTTGATACTGACATCGGGATAACCGCTGGCAAAAACGGTGCAGGCAAGAAGGAGCGAGGCCAATAGAGCGATAAGTTTTTTCATGTCGCAGGAATCAAATCAAAATTCCCGGCCGGGCAAATTTTTTATTCTCTAGCGATTAATACCGGTACGAGCAGCTACCGACTGGATGGGGTAGCTGCGAGCACCAGTGGGCAAACGGCAGACCACTCGCTGGCGCTCGTGCCTACAAGAACAGGGGAAAAGCAGCGGAGTGGAGTATCAGACTTTCACTGCTTTGATGCGCCAGATATCGTTCGCATATTCGCGAATGGTGCGGTCGCTGGAGAACTTGCCGACGCGGGCGGTATTCATGATCGCCATCTTGGCCCAGCGGCGTTTGTCACGATACGCCGCGTCAACCCGGCCCTGCGCGTCACTGTACGCGCGGAAATCGGCGAGCACCAGATACGGATCGCCCCCTTCCAGCATACTATGGCGGACCATCGCGGGCAGATTGTGCGGCTCACCCTTCACGAAGTAGTCAGATCCCAGCCAATCGAGCACGGCACGGAGTTCCTCATCCTTCTCATAATACGACCAAGGGTTGTAACTCATAGCCCAGAGCGCATCGACCTCTTCCACCGTATGACCGAAGATAAAGATGTTATCATCACCCACCTCTTCTTTGATTTCGACGTTGGCGCCATCGAGCGTGCCAATAGTAACCGCCCCGTTGAGTGCGAGTTTCATATTGCCCGTGCCGGAGGCTTCTTTGCCGGCGGTGGAGATTTGCTGCGAAAGATCGGCGGCCGGAATAATTTTTTCCGCGAGGGACACACGGTAGTTCGGCAGGAAGACCACCTTCAACCGGCCTTTCACGCGCGGATCGGTATTGATGTGCGCGCCGACGGCGTTGATCGCCTTGATGATCGCCTTGGCCAAATCGTAACCGGGCGCAGCCTTGGCGGCGAAAAGAAATACGCGGGGCACGATATCCAGCTCGGGATTTTGGCAAATGCGGCGGTAAAGCGCGAGAATGTACAGCAGGTTCAGGTGTTGGCGCTTGTACTCATGGAGGCGCTTGATCTGCACGTCGAAGATGGCATCGGGCGACACCTCGACGCCGCACTCACGTTTGATGAGCGCAGCCAGATCCACTTTGTTCGCGCGTTTGATCGCCATGAACTCATCCTGAAACTTGGCCTCGTCCGCCCATTGCTCGAGTCCACGCATTTGATCGAGGTCGCGCACCCAACTGTCGCCAATCTTGGAGTTGACCAGCGCGGAGAGCCGGGGATTGCACTTGAGCAGCCAGCGGCGCGGCGTGATGCCGTTGGTCTTGTTTTGGAATTTCCCGGGATACAACGCATTGAACTCCGGAAAAAGCTGTGCCTTGAGCAACATCGTGTGCAAGGCGGCCACGCCATTGACGGAATGGCTGCCCACCACCGCCAGATTGGCCATGCGGACGAGCTTGTTGTGATTCTCTTCAATGATAGAGCAGGTGCGCTTCTTGGCGTCGTCGCCCGGCCACTTGGCTTCGACCAATTTCATCACGACCGCGTTGATGTCGTAAATGATTTGGAGATGGCGCGGCAGCACACGGTTGAACAGCGGCACGCTCCATTTCTCCAACGCCTCCGGGAGCAGCGTGTGATTGGTGTAAGCGAAGACCCGCGTGGTGATGGCCCAGGCTTGGTCGAACGTCTTGCCCTGTTCATCGAGCAGAATCCGCATCAGCTCCGTGATCGCCACGGTCGGATGGGTGTCGTTCAACTGCACGGTCGCTTTGTCGGAGAAATTATCCCACGTGTTTTTCGGATTACGGAAATGCCGGCGCAGAATATCCCGGATCGAGCAACTCACAAAGAAGTACTGCTGCACGAGACGCAGTTCCTTGCCGGTCTCGGTTTTGTCGTTCGGATATAAAACTTTGGAGATACTTTCCCCGAGGGATTTCTCGCGCACCGCCTCAATGTAGCCGCCTTCGTTGAAGACCTTCAGATCGATATCCGAAGTGGCGCGGGAGGCCCAGAGCCGGAGGAGATTGACCGTTTTCGTGCCGTAACCCGCCACGGGAATATCGTGCGGGACGCCGAGGACTTTGCGCGTGCCCGTCCAGAGCGGACGGCTGTTGCCCAGATCGTCGAAAATATTTTCCACCTGGCCGTAGATCTGCACGACCTGGATAAATTCCGGATGCACGACCGCCCAAGGATCGCCCAAGATATTCCAGTGATCCGGGTGCTCCATTTGGTAGCCGTGGATGATCTCCTGCTTAAAGAGGCCGAATTGGTAATAGATGCCGTAGCCGAGCGCCGGATAATCCAGCGTCGCCAGCGAATCCATGAAACAGGCCGCGAGCCGGCCCAAGCCGCCATTGCCCAGTCCCATGTCCTCTTCCGCCTCGCGGATGACCTCGATATCCTGGCCGAGTGATTTGAGTGCAGAGCGCGCCGTATCCATGAGATCGGTTGCCAATAAATTATTACCGAAGAGCCGGCCGATCAGATACTCCATGGAGAAATAATAAACGCGGCGGACGTTCTGCTCGTTGTGCACCTCCTGCGTGGCAATCATCCGCTCGTGAATGGTATCGCGCACCGCCAGAGCCGTCGCAGTCCACCAATCGCGGGTGGTCGCGCCGGCGGCATGCCGGGCCAGCGTGGAGGTGAGGTGGCGCAGCACCAAAGTCCGGAACATCTGCACCGGATTATCCCCATGCGGCCCATGGATACCGGGCACCGCCTCGATTGGCATGATAGTCTGGGCCTTAGTCGCAGGCTTCGTAGCCTTGCTGGCTTTCGCTGATGATATCTGGGCGGAGGCGGCGATAGGTTTGGCGGACATAGCAACTTAGTATCAAGATACGTGCCAACCGACCGGGCAAGTCGTGAATAGCGGCAATTAAGTAAAGTTTCCTGCGCAAATTTTGCTTTAAAGTAAGTTAAACTTGTGTCGTCACCGCTGGAATCGCTTCGCCAAATCACCCCGGCTGAGTTCGAAATGCGTGGGCCGGCCCGCCGGGCTGGTGTGCGGTTGGGTGCAGGCAAAAAGCCGCGCCAAGAGCGCGAGCGCATCGGTTTCATTGGTCGATTCGGGCAACCGCACGGCTTTTTGCGCGGCAAGCCGGGCCAATTCTTCTTCGGCCAGCCGCGGATTTTTCTCATCCAGCTGGCCGTCGCGGATCAAACCGATCACATCGCGGAGAAAATCTTCCGCGGCTTCCGGCTCCAGCCACGAAGGCACCGCCTCGATCCGGAAAAAATTCCGGCCAAACTCCCCCACTTCCATGCCGTGCTTCGCCAACCAATCCAACCGGTCCAACAACAATGCGCTGCCGATGGCATCGAGCTCCACCGGAATCGCAAAAAGCAAACGCTGACTGGCCAATTCATTCCGCGCAAACTGACCCTGCAACCGCTCAAACCACACGCGCTCGTGGGCGGCGCGCCGATCCACCACCACGAGGCCGGCCGGAGATTCGAACAGCGCGTAATCACCATGCGCCGTGCCGAGAAACCGCCAGCCCGTCAGAGCAAGCGTGCGCGGCACTGCAAACGGCGAAGCCGTCGTCGAAAGAATGACCGCCGGTGGCGCCCGGTAGACGGAGAACGGCGGGACGGAAAAGCTGGCAGCGGGCGGAGCTACTGGAGGGAGCGAGGGAGCAGGAGCTGGGAGTTGGAAGTTGGGAGTTGGGGTTTGGGAGTTGGAAATTGGAAATTGGGAATTTGTATTTGGTATTTGGGTATTGGGATTTGGTATTTGGTCTGGCGCCACCGGGGCCGCGTGGCCCGTCTCCCGCAGTTTCTGCAAGACGGCGCGGATCACGAAACCCCTCACCTGCCCTTCACTGCGAAAGCGCACTTCGCGCTTGGCGGGATGGACGTTCACATCGACCTCCGCCGGATTCAGCTCGAGAAACAACACCGCCACCGGATAACGCCCCTTCGCGAGCGTCGTCGCATACGATTCGATCAACGCGTAGTTGAGCGTGCGGCTATCCACGGGCCGACGATTGACGAAAGTGATCATCTCATGCCGCGCCGTGCGCGACACGCCAGGCCGCCCGATCAAGCCGGTGAGCTTGAGCCCTTCCTCCATCGTCTCGACCGCGAGCAAATCCGCCGCGAGTTGGCGCCCGAAAATTTCCGCCACGCGCTCCTGCAACGTCAGACAAACCGGCGATTGAAAAAACACCCGTCCGTCTTCGATCAGCGTGAACGCCGTCTGCGGGCAAGCCAGCGCGTAGAGCCGCACCGCCTGAATGATGTGCGCCGATTCCGTGGCGTCGCTCTTGAGAAATTTCCGGCGCGCCGGCACCGCGTTGAACAGATGGGTGACGGTTATTCTCGTACCCGGAGCCAGGCCGCACTCGCGCACATGGATAAGTTTCCCGCCGTTGATCACCACCTCGGTACCCACCACGGCGGCGGCGGGACGCGTCTGCATTTCGAAACGCGCCACGCTCGCGATGGAGGGCAAGGCTTCGCCACGAAACCCAAAGGAGGAAAGCTGGTCGAGATCCGCTGTCTCGACAATTTTGCTCGTGGCATGGCGTTCGAGCGAGAGGAGCGCATCGTCCTTCGACATGCCTTTGCCGTTATCTTCGACGCGCATGTAGCTGCGACCGCCGTGACGAAACTCCACCTCGATCCGGGTCGCGCCGGCATCGAGAGAATTTTCCACGAGTTCCTTGATCACCGCCGCCGGCCGCTCAATGACTTCGCCCGCCGCGATCTGGTTCGCGACGCGATCAGAAAGAATGCGGATGGATGACATGGGAAAACGGGAGGAGGGGCTTTATGCCCCGATAAAAAATTCTGTCGGACCAAGACGTTCCCCATCGGGGCGTAAAGCCACTCCTCCAGCAAAGTAGCCGCGTTGGAGCGCAAGCGACAACGTGGTCGGGGCAGTAATTCGTCCACGTTTTCGGGCTGCGCCCTCAAACGCGGCTACGATTCGCGCCGCCACGCCGCGTTGCGCGGCAAGCGCGCAACCTACCCCAACTGATCGCGCAGTATAGTAGCCGCACGGGAGCATTGTTGGCAACGTGGTCGGCGATCGTTTTCTCATCCGAGTAATTTATTCCAGCGGGCGAGCTGGCGCTTCACTTGCGCGGGGCCGGGCATACCGGTGCCGGTGCGCCGGGCCATCGCCTTGGCGAGATCGAATGACTCCACCCAATCCGGCTTGATCGCAGGATGCACTCTCTTCACCTCATCGTAAGGCAGCTGGTTGATCGGCAGCAGACTTTCTTCCGCGAGCTTAACGACGGCACCCACGGCGTGATGTGCCTCACGGAACGGCACGCCGGCCCGCACGAGATAATCGGCAAGATCGGTGGCGAGCAGCGCGGGATCGGCCACGGCTGCGGCGCAACGCACGCGATGCACTTCCATCCCGGAGATTGTGCCCGCGAGCACCGCGAGACACAGCGCAGTTTGGTCATGGCTGTCGAATACCGGCGGATTGTCCTCTTGCAAATCGCGATTGTAGGTGAGAGGCAAGCCCTTCGCCAGCACGAGCAACGTGTGGAGATTGCCCTGGAGCCGGGCCGATTTGCCGCGGATCAATTCCATCGAATCCGGATTTTTTTTCTGCGGCATCAGGCTGGAACCCGTGCAAAAAGCATCGGGAAGTTCGACGAATTTAAACTCCTGACTGGCCCACAGAATCATGTCCTCGGCCATCCGGGAAAGATGCACCCCAATGAGCGCGCAAGCGGAGGCGAACTCGATGAAGAGATCGCGATCGCTCACGGCATCCATGCTGTTCTGCGTGACCCGCGGCTTCCCCTTGGCGTCGACAAAGCCGAGCGTCTTCGCGGTGAATTCGCGATCAATGGGCAACGTCGTGCCGGCGATCGCACCGGAACCGAGCGGACACCAGTTGGCATGATCCGCGACGAGCACGATGCGCTCGGCATCGCGCTGCAACATTTCCAAATAAGCGAGGAGATGGTGCGCGAGGTAGACCGGCTGGGCCCGCTGCAAATGCGTGTAACCCGGAATGAGCACATCGGCATGGGCCTCGGCCACGCTGAGAATCGCGCGCTGGGCGGCGTCGAGCTGGACAAAAATATCCGAGCAAGCGGCCTTAAAATAGAGCCGCATATCGGTCGCGACCTGATCGTTCCGGCTGCGGGCGGTGTGCAGCTTGGCGGCGGCCGGGCAACGCTTCGTGAGCGCCTGCTCGATGTTCATGTGCACATCCTCAAGTCGCGTCTCCCACACAAATTTTCCCGCCTCGATCTCGACCAAGATGGCGTCGAGTCCGGTGTGGATCGCATCGCGTTCCTTTTTGGTGATGAGGCCGACGTGGGCGAGCATGGCCGAATGGGCCTTGCTCCCTTGGATATCGAACGGGGCGAGGCGCGAGTCGAACGAGACGGACTCGCTGAACCGCAGCATGAGATCGGCGGGAGCTGATGAAAAACGCCCGCCCCAAGTGACTTGTGCCTTCTTTGCCATAGGGGCCGAAGCAACGGCGCAGCGTCGATCTTGGCAACGAGAATTTAGTCCGAAGCGCGCGACCACCGAGAGGGCAACCTCAGCGTGGCACGGGTCTCGAACCCGCGATGATTCCCGAGTGTTACCCGCGAAACACGCGAATGACGCGAAAAAAGAGCGGAAAGAACAAAATCGGGGACGAGGAAGGGTGGATGGTTCTCGTTCTCCTGCTCCTGCTCGTTCTCGGCTTGGGGAAATGATTCTCCCGCGAATCTCGGCTATACACCGATACGGCAATGCCAACGAGCCCACCGACCTTTCATCCGTGCCTTGATCCGCGATATCTGCTGAAAATGATTGGGTGGTATCCGACTTTGGGTTTTCCTTTCGCGTCATTCGCGTGTTTCGCAGGGCCACCCCTGCCTTACTCTATGACCTCTGTGCTCCTCTTCCGTTCACTCTGTGTCTCAAGAATTTCCTTGGTTTGATTCGCCAGAACCGACTTCCGGTTTGCCTGCGGCAGAGGACCACGCATCGTGGATCCCAATGATATCGCGAACGATTCTGTGCTTACTCTTGATGCTGGGCGTTGTCGCTGGCCTCCGCGCCGACACCACCCAAACCATCGGCGACTACGATTCCGTGACGGTCGCCCCGATGAAGACCTCCATCTATGTCGGCAGCGTGGTCTTGACCACCGGGTTGTTCCGGCGCGAAGGCGAACAGTTCACTTCCATCTACGATGCAAAAGTGTGGCCCTGGTTTTTCTGGGGCGAGACGGGGCGCATCACCATTACCCTCCCCCTCGCCGAGCTGGAAAAGCTCGCCCGAGGTGAACGTATCGAATTCACCGGCGAAGCCTTCAACCAGAAAAACAAGCCCCGCAAAATCACCGGCCGGGCCGATCGACTCGAAGGCGCGTCAGGGAAAATCAAGGTCCGCATCGGCGTGGACGACATCGAGCTGATCTTCAACGGCAACTATCGTTTCGACCGTGCGGCAAAGTGAGGACAAAGTCAGAATTGCAGCATGATCGATGGTGGAACCGGCCTTCCGACTTCGCCAAGGCTACGACTGACAAGCAGGACGGGTTACTGTAATATACTGTGCGTTAATCCGCCCGCTCTGAGCGTTTTTTCCGGCGTCGATCCCACCCGTCCGGAGACCGGATTCCACCTTCATCGCAAGAGCACCGAAACAGCTCGGCCGAGTTTCCCCTAAACTACGATCCCGGCGTGCCGATACACGAGCAGCCCTCAAGGCAACTCATTGCCTATTATTAACCGGGGCAGCCCTTGGACTATGAAAGCACTAATCATCGATGACTCCCGCACCATGCGGCGTCTGCTTGCATCGTATCTGGCGGAATTCGCCACGGATATTTATGAAGCCGAAGACGGCGTGCAAGCCCTCGAACAACTCCAGCTACATACCCCCATTGACCTTGCGCTCGTCGATTGGGACATGCCCAAGATGAATGGCTTGGAGTTCGTCAAAGCCGTGCGCGCCGACCCCGCTTTCAATAATATGAAACTTCTGATGGTCACCTCCCATAATTCGATGGAAGACGTCGGCGAAGCGCTCGCCAACGGGAGTAGCGATTTCCTCATGAAACCCATGACCGGCGAAATGGTGGTCGATAAGATCCGCCTGCTCGGTCTCGCCGACTAACTGCGGACCTCCCTCTCTCCCATGCCCCGAATCCGTGTGCTCGTAGTCGATGATGCCGTCGTCATGCGACGCATGATCACCGAAGTACTCGGTGCCGACCCCGATCTCGAAGTCGTGGGCTCCGCGGCAAATGGAAAAATCGCGCTCCAAAAGATTCCGCAGGTCAATCCCGACGTCATCACCCTCGACGTGGAAATGCCGGAGATGGACGGCCTGCAAACCGTCCGCGAAATCCGCAAAATTTATCCGAAGCTCCCCGTGCTGATGTTCAGCACGCTCACGCTGAAAGGCGCCGGAGCCACCCTCGACGCCCTCGCTGCCGGCGCGACTGACTACATCACCAAGCCCGCCAATGTGGGCAACGTCACCGAAGGTCTCGCCCGGCTCCAAGCCGAGCTGATTCCCAAAATCAAACTGCACTGCCGGCACGTCCTCCCTCCCTCCGGAGCCGTTCAGCCTCTGCCGCCCCGCGTCGTCGGTTCGACCGGCATCAAACTCGCCCCACCGAAAAGCGGCAGTACTCCGCCGAACATCTGGTGCATCGGTTGCTCCACGGGGGGACCCAATGCCCTCGCCACCCTTTTCAGCGGCATCACCACGCCGCTCCCCATTCCCGGAGTCATCGTGCAGCACATGCCGCCACTCTTTACCAAGATGCTCGCGGAACGACTCAGTAAGGACTCCCCCAATAAATTCTACGAAGGCGAAGAGGGTCAACTCGTCGAACCCGGCTCGATTTACATCGCCCCCGGCGGCCGACATATGGAAATCGTACGGGAGGGCACGCGGGTTAAGATCCATCTCACGGATAATCCGCCGGAAAATTCCTGCCGTCCTGCCGTCGATGTCCTCTTCCGCAGCGTGGCCGCCGTGTATGGCCCGGCCACCCTCGCCCTCATCATGACTGGCATGGGCCAGGATGGTTTGCGGGGTTGCGAACTCGTCCGCGAACGCGGCGGCCGCATTATCACGCAGGACGAAGCCACCAGTGTCGTCTGGGGCATGCCCGGTTACATTGCGCAAGCCGGCCTCGCTGAAAAAGTTCTCCCCTTGCCGCAAATTGCCGCCGAAGTCCTGCGCCGCCTTCCCCTGCGCGCTCTGCACGCGGTCACCTGATTTCCCCATGGCCATCACTGCGCTAGAATTTGATTACATCACCGGGCTCGCCAAGCGAAACGCGGCCATCGTGATTGATCCAGGCAAGGAGTATTTCATCGAATCCCGTCTGGCAAATTTAGTCGGCCATGAAGGCTGCAAATCCATGGGTGAATTAATCGCCCGGATGAAAAAAGATCCGGGCTACGGTGCTCTGCATGCCAAGGCCATCGATGCCCTAACCACCAACGAAACCTTTTTCTTCCGCGATTTCCAACCCTTCGAAGCTCTTCGCCAGGTCATCATACCGCAATTAATGGTGCAACGCGCCGCCCAGCGCAAAATCTCCATCTGGTCGGCCGCCTGCTCCACCGGCCAGGAACCGTACAGTCTCGCGATGCTCCTCCGCGAAAGTTTTCCCCAGCTGGCCAATTGGAATGTCTCGATTCTCGCCACCGATCTCTCGCCCACGGTCCTGACGCAAGCCCGCGCCGGCAGCTACAATCAGTTCGAAGTAAATCGCGGCCTGCCCGCGCCCTTGCTCTTTAAATATTTCACCAAGAATTTGGATCGTTGGGTGGTGAAGGACGATATCCGCAAGATGATCGAATTCCGGCCGATGAATCTGATCGAACCCTGGCCGATCTTCCCGCCCTTCGACATCGTGCTGATCCGGAATGTCATGATCTATTTTGATGTCCCGACCAAGCAGACGATCCTGAAAAAAATCCGCACCTGCCTGCAGCCGCAAGGTTCACTCATCCTCGGCACCGCCGAGACCAC
>JANYCF010000287.1 GCA_025360455.1 Opitutaceae bacterium
AATCTCTCCCTCGTCTATGCCAACTATCAGGCGGGCGTCACCGTCCTGCGCAACACCTGCACCACCGGCCATCGTATCCTCATCGATCTGCGCGGCACCAAGTCCAATCGCTTTGGCGTCGGCGCCACCATCCGAATCGAAACCGCCTCGGGCCCCCAAGTCCGCCAACTCGTCCTCGCTCGCGGCTACATGTCGAGCAGCGAACCCATGCTCCACTTCGGCCTCGGGGAAGACACCTCCATCCGCCGGCTCACCGTCACTTGGCCCAGCGGACTCGTGCAAAGTTTTGCCAACCTCGGAGTCGACCGGCGCTTCACCATCACCGAGCCCGATCAACCGGCCACGCTGGCTCCACTTTCGACGCCACCGACCGGTCAGTTCACCGAAGCGAGTCAATCCCTCGGCCTCGCCCTCCCCTCCGGCGAAGAACCGATCGACGAACTTTCCGTTCAACCGCTCTTACCCTCGCGACTCAATCGCCGCGGTCCCGCACTCGCCATAGCCGACGAAGCCGATCACCAAGTTGTCGTAGTCGGCGGCACCTCTCTCGAACCGGCCCATCTGCTCCTCGGTTCCGCCGGCCGATTCACCGCTTCCGATACCGCCACTCTGCTTCCCACCGGACTCGTCAACGACGGACCGGTGTTGCTCTTCGACGCCACCGGTGAGGGCAAACTCGACCTGCTCGTCACCAAAGGCGGCAACAGTCTGCCCGCCGGCTCAGCGGAATATCAGCCCAAATTATTTCTCCATGACGGCCATGGTGGTTTTCAACCCGCGCCTGAAAATGCGCTGCCGCCTCTGCCGATCAATGTCGGCGCAGTCGCTGCGGCAGACTTCGATCACTCGGGCCGGCTCGGCCTCTTCCTCGGCGGTCGCGTGCAATCCGGCCAATATCCGCTGGCCCCGCCAAGTGCTTTGCTCGCCAATCGCGGCGGGAAGTTCGAAGACGTCACCGATTCCCTCGCTCCCGGTTTGCGCGAAGTCGGCATGGTCACCGCTGCGCTCTGGAGCGATGCCGATGGCGATGGCTGGGTGGATCTGCTCCTCACCCTCGATTGGGGGCAGGTGAAGTATTTTCATAACGATCAAGGCCACGGCTTCTCCGATTGGACGGATAAATCCGGCTTCGCGGCCGCCGGCACCGGTTGGTGGACTTCGATTACCACCGCTGACTTCAATGGTGACGGCCGCATGGATTACGTCGTTGGCAATCTCGGGTTGAACTCCCAATACCGGGCCGATCCCCTGCATCCCGCTTTGCTTTTTTATGGCGACTTTAGAGGCGATGGCCAAGAACCCCAGCTGATCGAAGGCTACTATGAAGGCGAAACGCTTTATCCGTGGCGTAGCCGCCGGGATTTGGGCGCAGCCATCCCGTCCATCCTCAAACGTTATCCCAAAACCGATCAGTACGCCAAGGCCACCTTGGCTGAAATCCTCGGCGAGGACAAACTCGCGGCCGCCCAACGTTTCGCCGCCACCGAGCTGCGCAGCGGTGTCTTCCTCAGCCAGTCCAACGGCACCTGGCGCTTTACTCCTCTGCCCCGGATCGCCCAGATCTCTCCGTTGCAAGGCTTGGTCGCCGGTGATTTTGATGGTGATGGTCACGCCGATATCTACGCGGTGCAAAATTCCTTTGCGCCCATTCCTGCGGTCGGCCGCTACGACGGCGGCTTGAGCCAGCTGCTCCGCGGCGATGGACACGGCGGCTTCTCTCCCGTGCCACCCGTTGAGAGCGGTCTCGTGGTCCCGGGCAATGCCAAGGCTCTCACCGTCCTCGATCTCGACCATGACGGCTGGCCTGACTTTCTTGTTACCAGAAACAATCAGACCTCGCTCGCGTTTCTCAATCACCCGATTGCCGGCCGTCATTCCCTTCGGGTCCACCTGCGCGGTCCTGCGGGTAATCCCCACGCCATCGGCGCACGCGTCACCTTCGAACTCTCCGATGGCTCCCGCCAGACCGCAGAAATCGCCGCCGGCTCCGGCTATTATTCCCAGTCCTCTTCCGATTGCTTCTTCGGTTTCACGGATAAGCAAACTCCCAAACTCATCTCCGTCCGCTGGCCCAACGGTTCCTCTTCTTCCTCCACCGTTCCTCTCTCCTCAGCCACGCACGAAGTCGAGTTAACTTGGCCCGGTCAGTAACGCCGACGTAGAAAATCGTACATTCACGGTTTCAAATTTAAGTCGGGCTGAAAAATATTCCCGCCCCTGCAATCAAACGGCGGCCTGGTTCGTTGATACGCTCGGACACGAGTTCGTGTCTGTTAACTATCAATCGAAACCCTCCCTGTTCATCCTATGAATAACCTGCTGTCCCGCGTCCTTTTGGGCGCCACCCTCACCTTGTCCCTCGCCTCGATGGCGTCGGCCGCCGAAACGTTCACCTTCAAAGTCATCGCCAAAGGCTTGAGCCGACCCACCGGTATCGTCGCCGCCAGCCATGATCGGATTTTCTTCACCGAAATCCCCACCCCGGGCGTCGGCGGCGGACTGAATGGCGTCAAAGAGCTAAACCAACATACCGGAACCATCCGCACCATCCATGTCGGCGAGCCAAATCCGGTCAATATCACGATCGATCATGACGATGTACTCTACTGGACCTGCAAGACTGCGGGTGTCATTCTGGAATCGGGTGCGTATCCCGGTGCGGTCGCGGCACCATTGATCAAAGGACTTACCCAGCCCTCGGGCGTCGCGGTGGATCGTGAAGGCATGGTCTATTGGACGGAATTGCCCACCCCCGGTGTAGCCGGTGGCCTCAACAAAGTGGTGGTGATCGATACGAATAGCCCCAACCCGCCAACCGTATTGCACATGGGTGAACCCGAACCCACCGACATCACTGTCTCAAAGCACGGTGATATCTATTGGACCTGTAAGACGGCCGGCGTGATTCTGCATCAAGACGAAGAAGGCGTCACGACCAAGTTACTGACCGGTTTGACCTCGCCCCAGGGTATCGCGCTGAATAAATCAGGCCGCCTGCTTTATTGGACAGAAGTGCCGACCCCCGGCGTTTCGGGCGCACATGGCGGAACCAATAAAATTTGGCAGTACGATCTCAAGAAAGGCATCAAAACCTTGGTCCACAGCGGCGATCCTGAACCCTCCGATGTCACGGTGGGCATGGACGGATCGATCTACTGGACCTGCTCCAGCGCCGGTGTGATCGTCAAAGCCAGCAAGAATTAATTTTGGTGTGTGTTGGCCAACGCGCGCCCGGCTTCAGCCGTCGGCGCGCGTTTTTCTATTTTGGTTGTTCCGACTGTAGGAGCCTGCTTGCAGGCGACATTATACGCACGTTGCCCGATCACGCGCCGAGTCGCCTGCAAGGAGGCTCCTATAATTTTGCGAACCACCTGAAAATTTCCGGGAATATCCCCACATCCAACGCCTCTTAACTGCACGTGGCGACTCACCCCGTTCCATTTTCCTCCGGAAGCGACTCCGAGACCGAGCTGATGCAAAGCGGCTATCGCTATGCACTCTCGTTGACGCATCATGGCCACGATGCAGAGGATTTGTTGCAGGAAGCGTGGCTGAATCTTTGCCGCCGTTATGGCGCGGCCAGCTCACGCGCGGCCCTCTATACCACCATCCGCAATTTGTTCATTGATCGCTGTCGGCGTAATCGCGTGATCGCCTTTGATTCCATGGAGGAAATGGCCCAACCCCTCACCGCGCCTCCCGAATTACCACCCGGCACCACCGGCGATGTGGAGAATTTGCTCAGTCAACTGCGACCCGGCGAACGCGAAGCCATTTATCTTCACTACATCGAAGGCCACACAGCAGAAGAGGTCGGCACCCTGACCCAACAGCCCCGCGGCACCGTCCTCAGCCTCCTCCATCGCGCTTTAAAAAAACTCCAGTCAACCGTCTCCACGAACGGATGACCTTGCCTCCCACTCCCAACCTGCACGCAATCAATCAACCCTGCCAATCGTTTCCCTTTTGTAATCTTCATGGACGATCTTAAACAGCAACTCCGCCGCCACTACGATGGCCAGCAGCTCCCGGCCGACCGGGTGCAGGAGATTCTCGCGGCCGGTCGCGAGGC
>JANYCF010000327.1 GCA_025360455.1 Opitutaceae bacterium
TCGATAGAGTGTCGCGCTCCTCTTTTGTTCAGAGTATTTTCAAAATACTTGCAGGGCGAAGCCCGACAGGCTGCTAGGGTGAGTGAGGTTGCGGTGGTAGAGTGGGTGGATGGGAACGACGCAGGCACTACTGGTGGAGACGGGCGACAGGCGAGATGGGCGCGGGCATCGGATCGCATCACTGGTAATGTGGCCGCTAATTTTCAAGTTCCGCTTTTCGCAATCATCGAGAAGCGAGGAACGGCGGTAGGCCGAGTCAGGGAAACAGCAGCGCAGGCCGCGGCAGCCCCATGCAAAAAGCGGCAGTTGCGCGACCGAGCGCCAGCTAATCGCGGGAGTGCCTAGGGGGATGTCGCAGACGAAACGTTACTACGGTCAGAGTAGTCTTGGAACCTATTCGGAGCGCAGAGCCAACATGGGACTGACCTTTGTGGTCCGGCGCGCCGGGAGCCAACAGGCAATGATTGCCACTGCAACGAGCACTCCTGCAGCCTCTGCCAAGACAATAGGATTCCTTCCTGGCAGCGCGGGCAATATCCGCTCGAGCGCCGCAACGAGTACAAACGCGCCCACGAGACCCACGATCACACCAGTGAATATCAGCAACAACCCGTTTCGAGCAAACAACCAAAGGATGTCCGTCGGATGTGCACCGAGCGCCGTACGGATGCCAATTTCCTTGGTGCGTTCGGCGGCAAGGTTTGCCACCACGCCGTAGATTCCGACGGCGGAGAGGAGGAGTCCCAAGCCGGCGATCTGCACAAGAATGCGGCGGACAAAGGTGTAGTAGCCAATAGACTTTGCGATCTCCTCGTCGATCGTAGCCACATTATCGAGCGCGAGGTCGGGCAGCAGCAGGCCAAAGGTCTTGCGCACTGATTCCTCGAGAGGTCCGGGAGCGCCTGCGGTTCGGACAGAGAAGACCATTCCTCCCCGGACCTGGGCCCAAGGGCGCAGAAATCGATCATTGTTCATGGCTGGGTTGTAGAATTCTGCTCCGCCCTTAAAATCCTTGATGACCCCGACAATTTCAGCCCACAGGGTTTTTTTCCCCCCCCCGGCAGGCTGGATCATGTCGGCTTGGGCGATGCGCTTCCCGATGGCGGACTCTCCCGGCCAGAGCTTTCGAGCCATCGATTCGCTCACGATGGCTACGGGAGCTGAGTTGGCGTGGTCGGCTTCGCTGAACACACGGCCCTCGACGACGTGCATTCCGTAGACCTCAAACCATCCAGGGCTGACGGCGAAATCGACGACCCTGGGCCCCTCGCCTTTCTCCGGTTGCGCCCGGCCTTCGACGCGGTAAGAACTCATGGCAGCTCCCCATGCCGGTGATCCGTCAGAGAGCGCTGCCGACTGGATCCCGGGCAGGGCGCGAAGCGTCTCAAGTGCGTGATCCGCGAAGGCGAGCATCTTGTCCTGGTTCTTGGCGCCGCCGTAGTGGTCTTCGTCAAGCGAGACCTGGGCGGTGATCACATGGTTGGTGTCCCAGCCCAGATCTCGGTGGGTGAGGCGGTAGATGCCGCTGACGAAAAAGCCGGCGCCGGCCAGGAGCGTGAGCGCCATCGCCAGCTCAACAACCACCAGGCTCTGTCGTAGCCAGTGCCGCGAGCGGTCCGAGGTCGCTCCGAGCCCGCCCGATTTCAGGGAACCTCCGACATCGCCGCGAAAGGCCAGCAATGCCGGAACGACGCCAGAGAGGGCGCCGACGACGAACGACAGGATTAAAGTGTAAGCGATGACCCGGAGGTTAAGAGGCAGGTCCAGGCCGAAGAACTGCGCGGCGTAGACGTTGCTCCACACCGACACCGCCATTCCGAGTGCGCCGCCGAGCACGGAAAGAAGCATGCTTTCCAGGAGAAGCATGCGGATAAGCCGCCATCGCGGGCAGCCGAGCGAAAGGCGGACGGCAAACTCATGACTCCTGCGCGTCGTCCGCACCAGCTGGAGATTTGCGATGTTGACGCACACGATCAGCAGTAAGAGGCCCGAGAGAGCGAATGGCATCCTAGTAAGCTGCGCTTCGTCGTCGTGGTCGTTGAGAGGGCTGGTTGGAAAGGGGATCACCCCAATTTCGCGCTCCTTGTTGGTTTCCGGATATTCTTGGGCGAGACGCCTAGCCACCACCGTCAGGTCAGCCTGCGCCTGCTCGAGGGAGACACCGGGCTTTAGGCGCGCCACGACCAATTTCCAAGTGACATTTCGGCCGCTATTGCTCGGTTTCAACGGATCCAGATAGAACACGGCTGGACCAATTATATCGAAAATAGCCCATACATCGAGGGGTGGCATAACCCCAATGACCGTGCTGGGCCGGCTGTTTAGGCGGATCGTGCGGCCGAGCACATTTGGGTCGGCGTTGAAATGCTGCCTCCAAAACTCATCGCTGATAAGACAGACAAATGCCATCGTCCGCGATTCCTCGTCCGTTGGCAGCCGACCGAGTGCGGGGGCCACGCCGAGGACCGAGAAAAGATTGGCGGTCATTGGGACGGCGCCCACTTGGATTGGAGTCTTTCTCTGCTCGGCATAAGTCATCGGCTCCCCCCGCTGGTACACGGCTATGTCAACAAACACATGGTTTTGGGCCCTTATGTCGAAATAGTCCCCCGGCGCCGTCCCCACGCGTCCGCGGTGGTCGGTGTCCGACCAGACCTGAACGACTGACGCCGGATCGCGGAACGGTAGAGACTGCAACATCAAACGGTTTAGCACCGTAAAGGCCGTCGTGTTTGCTCCGATCCCAAGGGCGAGCGTGAGCAGGGCGGTCGCGGTGAAGGCAGGGCTATTGCGCAATGTACGCGCGGCGTGACGCATATCCTTAGTTAGGGAATCTAGCCAAGGCCACCCGCGCTGGTCACGAACTTGCTCCTGAATCGTGCCGATGTTGCCGAACTTCCGTTGCGCCGCGAAGCTTGCCTCCGCGGGCGAAAGGCCGTCCTCAATCGCGTCCTCCGTCCGCATTTCCAAGTGAAAACGCATCTCCTCCGCCATATCGGCTTCCGCGCTTCCGCGTCGAAAGAACAGACGTAATCGGCGAGTAAATTGGCGAAGGATGCTCATCACTAACGGATCAAGGAAGATAGTTTCTCCTGCTAAGTGGAGTTCATCACACTCGCGATAGTCGCCGTCATCCGATCCCAGCTCTCGATCTCCAATTCGAGTTGTTTGCGACCAGCGCGCGTAAGCGAATAGAATTTAGCGCGGCGCCCCTTATCTGTCATTTTCCACTCGGCTTCGATCCAACCCTTGTCCTCCATGCGGTAGAGCGAAGGGTAAAGTGATCCTTCATCCACTTGTAGCGCTTTTTTGGAGAGTTGCTCAAGTTTTTGCGTGATGCCCCAGCCGTGAAGCTCGCTACGCGAAAGAACGCGAAGTACCAGCATATCGAGTGTTCCTTGAACTAGTTCGGATCTTTGCGCCATTCACTCTTCCTCAGATCGTCTATGCTTGAAGTCAAGCCCATTGCCTAGACGATCTGAGGAAGGCTCTCGCGAGGCTAACTCCTTCTTGTTCTGATCCGGCACTGCCGGTAAGCGTCCGTTGAACTGCTTACGCATGTCCAATGGCTCGATGGCCACAAAGATTT
>JANYCF010000334.1 GCA_025360455.1 Opitutaceae bacterium
GTCTCGCCGTGGCCTATCCCTTCACTCAGCAGATTTCGGCACTGATCAACTTCACCATCAGTTCCCATGCGGTGCCCCCGCATGTCCTGTTTTTTCAAGTCATGGCGGGACTCTCCCTGCCTCTCATGGCCACGGCCTGGCCGATTTGTCGCGCAGTTAATCTGGCAGTGCGCGTCGGGCTGGCCGATCAAGGTGTGCAGGAAACGGCCAACCAAAAGAATCGTTCGCGGATCGGTTCACGTTGGTCCACGCTCCTGCCGCAGTGGGTACTCGTCTGGCGGAACAGTTATCGTCGCCGCCTGCGTTTCGTTCTCACGCTCGCCCTGCTCGGTACGAGTGGCGCCATTCTTATGAGCGCCTTCAATCTGAAAACCGCGTGGACCGGCATTATCGACCGCGTTTATGCCGAGCGGAATTATGACGCCTCGTTCACCCTGCGCTCACTCGAAAGCATCGCAGCCATCGAGGCGGCGCTGCGCAGCACAACGGCCGTACGCGACTTCGAAGCATGGCAATCCGAGCCCGTGGCATTTCTCACGCCGGGACAGGCTCCCGTCGTCAGCACTTATCCCGATGGAGGACATGGTTCATTTACCCTCTATGGCGTACCGCCCGAGACCAAAATGATCGCTTTCCCGCTGCGTGCCGGTCGCTGGTTGCGCGCGGGGGACACCGATAGCGTGGTCCTCAATCATGGCGCGCACGCCGCCCGCCGGAATCTTGCGGTGGGTGACCACGTGAGCCTGAGCATCGATGGTCACCCCCAAGAATGGACCATCGTGGGTTTCATCGAAGAAGTCGGATCCGCCGCCACTGCCTATGTGCCGCGAGCGCAATTGAGCGCAGCAGCTACCGGTGAACCCAAGGCGAACTTGCTTAGGATCACCACGACCGCCCACACACCTGAAGAAAAAGCCCGGGCGATTCACGACATTGAGCAAGCGCTGGAATCACGCGGCCTGATCGTCAAGTTGAGCCTATCGTTAGAGGAACTGAAGACCGCGATGGGCGCGCATATCACCGTGTTGATCAATTCCCTGGTCGCCGCCGCGCTCGTGATGGGCACGGTGGCCGGCCTGGGTTTGAGTGCGATGCTCAGCATGAGCGTGGTCGAGCGCACCCGCGAATTCGGGGTACTGCGTGCCATCGGTGCCACACCCGCCGCCGTCACCCGCATGATTCTCACCGAAGCTGCCGTCATGGGAATCTTCGGACTGCTGGCTGCAATCCCGCTCTCCCTCGCGGTGTCCGCGCTGTTGGGGCAGATTGTGGGGACAGCCGCGTTTCAGATTCCGTTGCCGTTCAGTTTTTCTCACGGCGGATTCGTGATCTGCTGCATCACCCTCGCCCTCGTCATTGTCGGAGCCGCGGGCCTGCCCGCTCGTGCCGCCGCGCGGCTCACCGTGCGCGACGCCCTGGATTTCCGTTAAACCATCAAGGCCATTCCCATGAAAATATTAAATCGGCTACGCCCGTTCGCGTTATCAATCCCGATGTTGCTCGCAATTCACGCGACTGTTTTTGCCGAAGCATCGCCCACCAACGGTCTGCTCACGGTCGAGGTGCAGGGCCTGAAAACCACCCACGGGAAGATCATCGTGAACGTCTTCCGGAAAGCGGACGATCTCTTCGGCAAGCCCTACCTCCAGCGCGAAGCCGTCATCACGCAGTCGACCGCGACATTGGAATTTCCTGATCTTCCGTTTGCGAGCTACGTCGTCTTCGCCTACCACGACGAAAACAACAACGGCACTCTCGATCATAACTGGCTGCACATGCCCAAGGAGCCGATGGGCTACTCCCACGACTGGCACTTCGGTCTCTTCACCGGCATGCCGACCTTCGAAACAACCAAATTCGAATTCTCGCGAGAAACGTCTACCGTCGCAATTACAGTGAAGTAGCAGAAATGGCCAGGCGCTTGTGCGTGAGCTTTTCCACCGCCTTCAGCGTGCGGCCCGCGAACGCCAGAGGTGCCAGCCAACAAGCAGCAGTGAAGGCAGCCACATAAACCACACCGTAGCCAACACCACCTGCCACATGCGGTCGGCGAATTGATAGAAAAGATGGTTGTCAAAGAATGCCACTGCGGCCGCATCGTTACCATGAAGCGCAAACACGTAATAGCCTTTCGCATAAATCTCCGCCGCCGCTACAATTCCTCCCTTGGCGGCCAAGAGTCCGACCGCATACCCACCGACACTAATTACTCCTGCCGCAAACAAACCGGCTGCCGCACCGCCGACACTAAGACACCCGACACTGAGCAGGCCAAACGCACAACAACCCATGCTCAACGGTGCCACCGCAAGTTGTGTTCCGCACGCGAAGAATCCACCCAGAGCGATTCCATCGCTCACCGCAATCCAGCCTCTTGCCGTTCGGCGCATCACCGCCCTCGACCCTCCCACATGCACGTGCAGCAAGGGCAGCCCCAACAGTTTTCTCCGACTGAGATATTCGAAGGAGTTCATCCTCTCTGCCGGCTGTAATTCCGTGATCGCGCCCTCCACGCCTCGTGTCCCGTTGACACGTTTCAGCCAGCGTCCGATCCACACCATTCCAACGAACGGAATTCCGAGACTCGCTATGAGGAACCCAACCCAAAGCACCCTTGAGTAAGCGCCCAGTGTCCCTCCCCACGCCGAGTAGCAAAGACCATTGGTCATCACATAGGCAAATGCGAGCAACGCCCCAAAAATCGCCGGAGTCAATTTTGTCACAACAATTCCCCGCCGCTGCGTTGCAGAGTCCGCCGCGTCGTAGTTGGCGCGGAATTTCAAAAATTCCATAAGACTACCCAACAAAACAGGCAGTAAGCCAACGACAGACAGAGCCTTCACCGCGAGACCACCTTTGCTCGCCGCCATGCCCACGACACTAGCCGCCGTGGCTGTCTTCGAGACAAAACTTCCAGCCGCCGCTTTCGTTCCGGCGATGCCAGCTTCGGCGACGATGACCGTAGAAGTGACTCCAAGTGGCATAGCCATCATCACTGCACCCGCAAAAACCGGGGTCGGTGCACTACGCTCGAGCGTTTCCTCCACGAGCTTTGCCATGCGTTCCGTAAGCATCGCCCGCCCGCGCACGAGACGCTGGCGCACCGCTTCTTCGGAAATTTCCAACACGGCGGCCACCGCCGGAATCGAGCGATGCTCGCGATAGAATAGCACCATGGGTTCACGATAATTCTCCGGAATGCTCGCTAGCGCATGCCACATCAGAGAGGCTTCGTCGGCACTGATCGCGTGTTCGCTCGGACTATTACCCTCGGAAGGAAGCTCGGCGGATAATTCTTCGGCTCGATCCGTCGGCGTACGTTGCTGGCGACGGAACGTATTATTGATCAGGTGGCGCGTGATCCCGGCGAGCCAGCCACGTAATTTTTCCGGCTCCCGCAGCTCAGGCAACTGCTTCCACGCCGCAAGGAACACCTCTTGATGCCGCTCCACGATCTGGCGAAAGGCATCACGATCGCCATCCAGGTGGCGCGCAATGAGCTGACGATCGGTGAGAGGGGCAAGGTCCAAAGGTGTGGTCATGTTCACAGGTAAGTGGTCCAAAGGCGACCCTCTGTGACAAAATATTTTCCGTAATCGAAGACCAAACATGCAACCGCAGGGCGCGCCGAATACTATTCGCTGCGCCCCCCGAGCGGTATCACCCTACCTGAAGGTTAAACAAACAGGCAGCAACGGTATGATTTTCCGTTGGTTTCGCTCATTCGGGCCGGAGACGTGCGGCCCAGCCACCGCCTTCGGCGAGCTTGATGGTGAGCTTTGTGGCGTTCGTGACGGTGCGGGTGGTTTTCTTGTAGTCCGAAGCGAGACGGTCGGCGTTCAGGCCGTCGCGATATTCTTCCAGTTGAAAAGTCCCAACGGGAAGGAAAGAGAAATCGATCAGCAGTTCGCGCGACGACCAATCCGTCATCGCGCCGCAGTACCATTCCTTCCCGTTGCGCCGGGCGATGGCGACATACTCGGCAATCCGGGCATCGAGCACGTGGGTTTCATCCCACACCGACGGCACGGCGGAAAGAAATTCCAGGCACTCCGGCTCGTGCAGATAATTGGTGGGCGAGTCACACAGCATCTGCAGCGGACTCTCGTAGACGACGTACATTGCGAGCTGGTGGCAACGCGTGCCTTGACTCATGGGCCGCTCGAAGTTTTTCGCAAAGCCCAGCCGCGTGGCGTTCAGCATCGCGCCGGGCGTAAAATCCATCGGCCCAAGAAACATGCGGGTGAATGGAATTGTGACCGTGTGCGCGGGGGTGATGTGTGCGCTCCACTTGTTCCACTCGTTGCCGCGGACGCCTTCGGTCGAAATCAGGTTGGGCCAGGTGCGCGTGAGCAACGCGGGCCGGTTGGAGCCGTGGAAATCCACCAGCATTTTGCGTTTCGCCGCCTCGGCCGACACGCGATGATAATAAGCCATCATGGGCTGATCGTCGCGCTGCATGAAATCCACCTTGATGCCTTTCACGCCCCAGCGCTCAAACAAGTCGAGCGCGGGGATGAGTTGGTCATCGAGCGTCTTCGCCACCATCCAGAGGATGATGCCAACGTTCTTCTTTTTTCCGTAAGCGATGATCTCTGCCATGTCCATCCCCGGCGAGATCTTCATCAAGTCGCCCAGGACGTACCAGCCCTCGTCGAGAACGACGTATTCAATGCCGTGCTGCGACGCGAAATCGATGAAGTACTTGTAGGTCGCGGTATTCACGCCGGCCTTGAAATCCACGCCACCAATATTGTTGGCGTTAAACCAATCCCACGCGACCTTGCCCGGCTTGATCCAGGAGGTGTCGGTCAGGGTCGTGGGACTTTCCAACAAATAGACGAGCGGGTTGGTGATCAGGTCGCCGTCCTTCTGCGCCACCCCGAGCAGCCGCCAGGGATAGGTCCGCGTGCCCTTCGTGATCGCGATATAGTCGGCGGCCTTCGTCACCCGCAAGTCACGATCGCGCCCCAGCTTCTCTTCCAACGGATACGGCGGAAACGTCCCGACCAGTCCGCTGCCGCTCGTGCCCCGCAGCCAGAGCCCGGGATAATCGACCACATCGGACTCGGCCACCGCGAGCTTGATCCCATTCGCATCCACCACGGCGGGCAAGCTCGCGAGATTTTTCGTCGCCAGATCGCCCAGCGCCCGCGGAAGAAACAGCCGCTCTTGATGCGTGAAGAAACTCTCCTCCTCGGGATAGTAGACAAAATAATTGTCGGTGAAATTCAGCTCCACCTCCTCGCCAAACACCTTCACCTCGGCAGTGGGCAAAGCCGTTTCCCAACGATAGGCCACGCCCTCGTTGTAGGCACGGAAAACCACGGCGTAACCGCCTTCCATTTCCAGCCGCAGCTCGTTATAGTGGTCGCGCAGTTCGGCCGCCTTCTGGCGCACGACAGGTTTGAGCACACCGTCGTGGGTGCCGGGTGTCGCGAATTTCAGCTGCGGTGCGAGTCCCAGCGTAACGGCGTCGATTTTCAGTGAGAGCGTCGAATCCTTGAGCACGGGATTTTCGTTCACCGTCACGTCATAGCGGATACGATCGCCGAGGCGGACATCGACCGCGATCAGGCCGTTGGGGGACGTCAACTTCGGGATGGAGTCAGCCGCGAATACACGGGTCGCCATCAAACCGAGCAGCACAAAGATCAAACCGAACAGAGTATTAATTTTCATAGGGTAGAAATTACAAATTCGCCCAATCGGCGCGACAAGACAACTTCTGTTTCAACCTCAGGCGCGCAAGCTTCATTCTTTCGGCCAATCGCGGAACATCCAGCGGAGGATGTCGGGCAAAATCGCGCCGCCGTGTTGATCGGAATGCTGCCCATCGCCCCAGACATGATTAATATCGTAACGCGGGCCGGTGATTTTTTTGGCATCAGCATTGGCGTTAGCGAACTCCAGGGCGGAAAGCATTTGTTGGTTCGCCAAGAACCAGCTGCCCCATTGGCTATTCTCGTCGTTCGATCCGTCCTGGATAAAAATGCGGATTGGCTTGGGCGGATTCCGGCGGATCAAGGTAGGATAGAAATCCCCGCCGGGGATCATGGGTTGATTCCCGCGCGCGGGGTGGTAACCGATGGACACATAGCTGCCGATCATGCTGATGACGTTACGGAATTGATCGGGGCGCTCCCATGCCACCGTCCACGCGCAGATCGCACCGCTGCTGGCTCCGCCGATGCAACGGCCCTCGGGATTATCGGTGAGCTTGTAGGTTTTTGAAACTTCCGGGAGAATTTCCTCGATCAACATGCGGGCGTAAGCATCGCTGAGCGCATCATACTCTGGCGCTCGGTTGTTGGGATTACCGAAGCCGAGATTGTCAGGGTAATGGTCGCTGGTATTGCCCGGCGTGATGAAAAGGCCGATGGTCACGGGCATTTCTTTTTTGTGGATAAGGTTTTCCATGACCTGCGGAACGCGGAGCGCAGCAGAGGGATCGGGATTGGAAGCGCGTTGGCCGTCTTGGAACACGAGGAGGCACGCGGGTTTTTCACCCGTGTATTGTGCGGGCACCCAAATCCAATAGCGGCGTGAGGTGCCGACGAGGATTTTGCTGTTCCACTCGAAGGGACCGAGCAACTTGCCCTTGGGCACGCCTTCGTGAGGGAGAGAATCTGGCCCATGCGAGTAGTCGCCAGGCTTACGAGTCGGGGCGGCATCTTGGGCCATGAGTGAGGAGACGCCCAGGCAGAGGGCAAGCAGAAGACGGAGTTTCATTGGGGGTTGGGGAGAGGAACAAACGACTAACGGAAAGAAGTCATGAAAGGTTGCCGCTTCAGCCAATTCGTCAACTCCTCGGCCATCGCGCGGTGATCACTGACCCGCGGATGCGGCGTATTCACCGACCAGTGGGTGAATACGTAATGACTGATCGCGGCATCGCCCGCTTCGAGTTCCTTGACCGCTGCCTCCCAGGCCGCGCGCAGCTCCGGGTTTTTGGCCCCGCCATACATGCCCCCGCACAACAGCACAAAGTGCGTGCGCGGATAGGCCCCGCGAATCGCCTTCACCAAGGCGACATACCCGGCCGAATAGCCCGCAGGAAATGGCTGCTGCTGATTATGGGTGAACGAGGCATCATTCTCGCCGAAGTTCACGAACGCCACATCGGGCTGCCAGGCCTGCAAGTCGGCGCGGGGTGAATCCGCGCGTGGATAAATTTTATCCCACACCTGGCCGGCCTTCACGTCCACGTAGCCGGTGGCGATGCCCATGCCGCTCACGGCCAGGCAACGGTAGTCGGCGTGGAATGCGGCTGCGGTGAGTGTGGTGTAGCTCAGCGCATTATTATGCGTGCGCCGATCTTCCCACTGGTCGGTGGGCCCATCCTCATTGCACGCTCCGGCCATCATCGAGTCGCCAAAAAATTCCATCCTCAACTTATACGATGTCGCAGCCGGCAACCACGTCTTTGCCCCGGCGGCAATCTCTACCCCGGAAAAACCAACCAGACCTGCGGCCGCTTCGCTGCGCTTGAAAAGCATGCCCTGATGCCGCTCCTTTTCGAGTGGATGCGGCCATTGATAACGCCAACCCGCGCCGACCGGCACCGAAATTATTTCGCTCCGTCCATCCACCGTCAGATTAAAAATATTCTGCTCCTTCGCTCGACCGAATATCAGGGTCAAGGTGGTCCCTGAAAAACCCCAACTGATGCGACTGCCTTGCCACACCACGACTGGATTGACGGCATCAGAAAAATCAAACCGACCCTCAAAACGAAAACTCGTGGAGGAAGCAGGAATTAACTGAGGAAGAGCCATTTTCGGTGAAGAGCTAGCCGTGGCAACAGACGGATAGAGTGTGGTGGATGTACCTAGAAAAACCAAAACAAACACAGTAAACGAGGAGATACTACGAGCAGTAGACTTCATCATTTGAAAGAATAAAGAATATCCGATTAAACACACAAGTGTGAGATGGATTATGACTTAAACATCCTGGGGGGGGCCGCCCCCCC
>JANYCF010000340.1 GCA_025360455.1 Opitutaceae bacterium
TGGTGCGGGTGATGGCTTCGCGTTCGAGGAGGCTGTTGGCATGTCCGACGGTCAGGCATTCTTTGAGGTAAGTTTTCAGAAATGCAGCGATGCCGCCGAGGCGCTCGGATTGGGCGACGTGCACCAGTTCGTGAACAATGAGGGCGCGATTTTCCCAGAAATCCTGCCGGATAAATATTCCGTAGCCGTAATTGAGGCTGGCGGCTTGGGGGCTGATCATGCCGACATATTCATTCGCCTTGGCGAGCACGGGCTGGGTCGGGATCGGAATGGCTGCGACTTTTAGCAGGCGGACGCGCTCGGGTTGTTTGATGCCGGCTAATTTGGCCTCGACGCATTGCTGTTCTGTGAGAGGCACGCCGTCACGTAATACAAGAGCCTCCTGTTCTTCGGCGTAGGAGGTGGCCAGGGGGAGGGCGAAGTTTAGCAGCGTCGGAATCATGGGCGGAAGGGTTGAATTTGAATTCCACTGACTGGGTGAGGCAGGTCGCGGCGTGGGATCGAGCCGGAAGCAATTGTTCGATCCGGACAGAAACAGGAGCGGTGCTCAATAAGGAATCAGCTCGACGGAACGATAGTAGATTTCGGCCCCTTCGGACTGGAGTAAAATTTTGCCGGAGGTGACACTTGCCTTGGTTCCGGTATTCACGAGGTGCCCGTTCACGTAATGTTCGATCTGGTCTCCGTTGCAGATGATCTCGATTGTGTTCCACTCGGTGTTGGGCAGTTCGAAATTCTCCGTGCGGTAGACACGCTGCTGGTTCCACTCGATGGCCGAGTGGTTGGGGCTGTCGATGCTAGTGCCTCCGACGCACCAGAAGTCACCGCAGTCGGTCTCTTGTACCTGGCACTCGATCGACTTGGGCCAGACCTTGTCTGGCTCGCCCTCTGGAAAGTGGTAAAGAATTCCGCTATCGCGCTTGCCGGTGGCGCGGGGGGCATACTGATGCTCGCCCCACTTGAAGACAGCCTTGAGGTAATAGTTGGTGTAGCTTTTCTCGGTCGCCACATAGCCGAAATTTTTTCCTTCGATGTGCAGCGCGCCAGCCGCGATTTTGAAATTCCCCTCGGGATCGTTGTTCTTGCCCAGTTTTTCCAGATACGAATACCAACCGGTCAGGTCTTTGCCATTGAGCAGCTGCTGGACGCCGAGTTCGCGGATCCAGATGTTGCGGTAGGAAACGGGATTCTTGTGATCTTGCAGGCTCAGCGGCTGGCGGAACGGATGTTTGACGTAAGAGGGTGGGCCGCGAAAAACCATCGGCCCCTTCAGCTCCACGTGGTCCTGGATGAGCACGCCATTGTGCAGCACAGTGGCGAACGCGGGCGTCTTGAGCGAGCCGTCGTTGTTGAAACGCGGAGCGCGGTAAATGATGTCGTAGCTCTGCCACTCGCCTGGAGGGCGTGAGGCGTTCACTTGAGGAACGTACTGCTTGTAGATGGAACCGGCTTGGCCGTTGGGGTACGTAATGTTGTTGTAGCTATCGAGGACTTGGATCTCGTAGCGGTTTTGCAAAAACACACCACTGTTGCCGCGACCCTGGCCTTCGCCGACAACGACGGCGGGAGTCCGCCACTCGAGGTGGAGCTGACAGTCGGCGAATTCTTGTTTCGTCATGATCGAGCCGGCACCGGGTTTGACGGTGAGCACGCCGTTCTCGACAGTCCAGCCGGCCGGAGCGCCCTTGTCGTTGGTCCACGCATCGAGAGTGGTGCCGTCGAAAAGCACAATGGCGTCGGAGGGCGCCGCTTGGTTGAGGCCGGGGGTGACGACCGGTGGGACAGGGGTCCAGACTTCCGTCAGTTGGGGATCGATCTCGGCGCGGAGGGTGAGGCAAGTCGCGAGAAGGAATAGCAGGGGGAGGAATTTTTTCATGGGGTAAACACAAGGAACGAGAAGAAGAGAAGAACGCAAAAGCGAAGAAACGAGTTGGGTATGGCCCATTCATGTCACAAAACTAAAGGAAACCGAAAAACAGAGATTCTGCAAAACCCAATGTCATTACGCCTTCATATACTCCCTGTTCTTGTAGCCAGGAGCCGGGCGAGTGGACTTCCTTCTTTTCGCTGGCGCGCGATAGTTCTTGGCTCCACACAGGGCCGACAGTGATGTCGGGTTGGAGCGAAGTGAGAACGTGGTCCGGTGTGCGGGTGGCACGGGGACGCAAGAAAGACCGCACTTTCGTTGTGCTCAAGTGCGGCTACGGAATGCGCGCGAGAGATAATCACGTTTCAGACTCGTCTTCAAACGCGGCTACGGAGCCGCTCCAAGCTCCAGACGAGACAAATTCTACTTCGCCTGCTCCAGCGGGAGTACGTGGAGTTTTAGCTCGGGATTTTTTTCGGTGAAGAAGCGCGTGGTCCACTCGTTCGGGAAAAGCACCACAGGATTATCGAATTTGTCGGTGCCGAAACTGACTCCGGTCGCGACGATGAGACGGGAGAAATCGAATCCTTTGTTCGGCGTGATCATGGACGGGGGGATTTCCAACCAGCGGAGCACGGTCCATGGCGTGGGAGTGAGACGGGACTCCGCATTGTATTCACTTTGCAGACGCCACTGCACGACTTCGAATTGGAGCGGACCGACCGCTGCGAGCAGGGTGGCACCGGAGGGCGCGTTGCGGGCGGTGAAGGATTGGACGACACCTTCCTGCAAAAGCTGCTCGAGGCCGGCGCGGTATTTCTTGGAATCGCCGGTGTTGGGATTTGAAATGTAAGTGAACACCTCGGAAGGAAAACGTGGAATCTCATCGTAGATGATACTGCGGTCGGTCGTGAGTGTATCGCCGATGCCGAATTCGCTGTGGCCGACGAGGCCGATGACATCGCCTGGCCAGGCTTCGTCGACGGTCTCGCGTTCGCGGCCGAAGAGTTTGTGCGAGGAGGAAAGACGGACGGATTTGCCGGTGCGCTGGTGGGTGACGACCATGTCGCGGTCGAACTTGCCGGAGCACACGCGGAGAAACGCGATGCGGTCGCGATGTTTCGCATCCATGTTGGCCTGGATCTTGAAAATAAAGCCGGAGAATTTCGGGTCGGTGACGGCTATTTCCCGGGCGGTGGTCGGCTGCGGAAATCCGGGGACGGTGACACTGACGGATTTGCGCGGCGCAGGGGGAACAGAGTCTTGGAGAAATCCGTTGAGCAGAAGTTCGATGCCGAAATTATTCACTGCCGAACCGAAGTAGACGGGCGTCTGTTGGCCTGCTTGCACGGCTTTCAGGTCGAACGGGTGGCCGGCGCCGTCGAGCATGGCGAGCTGGTCCTGCACGTCGCGGTAGGTGTCGTCGTCGAGTTTGCTGCGGACGGCGGGATCGTCGAGTGACGTGACGTTGACAGGTGCCTGGAACTTGCCACCGGGTACACGTTCGAAGAGGTGGACTTCCTTGGTGCGGCGATCAAAGACGCCTTTGAAGGAGGGACCGTTCCCAAGCGGCCAGATGACGGGCGATGATTGCAAGCCGAGAACGTTTTCGAGTTCGTCAAGCAGGTCGATCGGGCTGCGCGTGGGCCGGTCGCACTTGTTCATGAACGTGAAAATCGGAACGCCACGGCGGCGGCAGACTTCGAAGAGCTTGCGCGTTTGGGTTTCCACGCCCTTGGCCGCATCAATTACCATGAGCGCGGCGTCTACAGCGGTGAGCACGCGGTAGGTATCTTCGGAGAAATCTTTGTGTCCGGGAGTATCGAGGAGGTTGACGGCGCAACCCGCAAAATCGAACTGGAGGACGGTGGACGAGATCGAGATACCGCGCTGTTTTTCGAGCTCCATCCAGTCGGAGGCGGTGGCGCGCTGGTTCTTGCGATCTTTGACCGCGCCGGCGAGGTGGATGGCGTTGCCGTAGAGGAGGAACTTCTCGGTTAAGGTGGTTTTGCCCGCATCGGGGTGCGAGATAATCGCGAAGGTGCGACGGCGGGCGATTTCTTGGACGGGCGTGGACACGAGTGAGTGTTGAGTGAAAGTGAAAGAAGAAGTGACTCAGTGGCGACGCATGCGCCAAGGTGAGGTAAGAATTGGAACCTGTGAACAAACGGGAGGGCGGAGAGAGAGGAAAGCCTATTTTTTGGGGCAGCCGTACGGGAGGGCGGTAGAGTGGTTGGAAGAATGGTAGGTGGTGGGCTCGTCGCGCCACGTTGCGTGGCAAACGCGCACCCTACACAATCAGGGGTCAGTTGATTTCAAAAGTAACGGGTCGAACGTAGGGAGAATTACTCAAGAAGGCAGGCAAAGTGACGATTAAAAGAGCATGACTTTGGCTATGATAATTCTTCTCAGCGTGACTATCAGCGGATTGCTGATGGTTGCCCTAACTCAATATCGCGCATTGCGCTAAGAGTGGTGACGCCGGCTCGACTTGCGCTATGAACGGACGCGGTCGCTTGGGAGAATGTGAAGAAAGATATAAGATTTGGCTGAAGTATATTCGCTGGTTAAGTTGCAGCGAAATGTGCCGATTAGGCTGGGCATGGTACTCGTTCTCACAGTGAGCGCTCTGGTGATAGGAGTGAGCGTGGCGTTTATCTGGTATTTGAGTGCCGGAGCTCCGGAGGGTTACGAGAACGAGTCGGGCTTTCACTATTCGGCCAAGTCGGCGGTCGTCGCGAAAGCCGCGAAGACGAGCGTCACTGCCACCTTGTCGGCGCACGACGATCACGAACCTATCGCGATTTGATTGGTGATAGGAAGGGCTGGTGCGATTTCGCACCTAGTATCATGTAACACGTAATATTTCGTATTGATAAAAAGGTGCGACCCCGGTGGTATTCGGTATGCCTAACCGATATAAAGTCACCCTTACGCAAAAAGAACGGGAGCAACTCACAGAGCTCACTCGCGGCAAC
>JANYCF010000371.1 GCA_025360455.1 Opitutaceae bacterium
CGCGTTGTACCGCTGTCAGTCGCACAGGAGCAGACGCCAGCGTCTCCTCCGCACAGGCACCCGCACAGGCACAATCGGTTGTCATCCCCCACTTATATCATACCTGCCAATACCCCCTGTCTAAAAACTGAGATGCGCCCCTCCGCATGCTATATCTCACTTTGGAAGAGACAAGTTATCCTCAATACCCATCTTCAGTCTGAACTGTTGCAGGTTTTGCAACAGTTGCCTCGGAGCTGGAAAACGGGTCAGGTCGCGTTCGAAGTCGGGCATGACGGCGGTGACGGCCTTGCTTTGGCTCCGCCCGCCCGAAGGAGAGACAGCCGATTGACTGGTCGGGACTGATCGGATTAAGAACTGATATCTTAGTGAGCAAATCAGGCGCGGCCAGCTTGCTCCAGCCAAGCACGGCCCTTGGTTGTGAGACGGTATTTCTGGAGGCGGCTGTTAGGCTTGTCGGGGATGGTGGGCTCGAGCCATCCAGCTTGAAGCAGCGGATTGAGGAATGATTCACGGAAGTGTTTGCGATCCGCGAGCCCCACTACTTGCTGCAGCTCCCCACGGGACAGCGCGGTCGATGCCGCGAGCAACAACTTTCCGACTTGAGTGGTGACTTGTACCGTGACTTGCGGGGCGGGAACATCCAAAGCCGTCGCTAATGTTTCCAAATGATTGATGTCCCAATCATTGACTTGGGGGGTGACTTGGGGGGTGACTTGGGGGGTCGAGATGGCCCGCGCGGCGCGATGTACCGGCAGGCGGATCAGGAAGGTGGTGCGATCCTCGTCTGTTTCAAATTTAGGTTTGGGCGAGCCGTTAGTGCGCATGGCCCGCAAAATCTTCGGGATGCCGGTGGCGCGGCCTTCCGTGAGATCGAGCTCTTTTAAAAATTCGCCGATGCGACGGTTGCGATACCTCCGCGTCACGGCCTTGCCCCGGCGCAGGTCGGCCAGGGCGATAGACCGATCCGGTCCCGGAAAACTCAGCACCGCCAATTCCTCCGGACTGATTCGCACCTCCACCGGCTCGCGCTCTTCGTAGCTGCGATGATAAACCGCATTGACGAGCGCTTCCTCCACGGCGGCATACGGAAAATTGGCCACGCGGGTGGACTCGGCGCGATCAGGATGTTTGCTCACGGTCTCGTTGAGATAATTTCGCCGAATGTAATCCAACGCTTCGCGGACCATGCGTCCCAACGGGCCGCGAAAAACCTTTTCCTCGAAACGGTCGCCGGCCGCGCCCTGCGGAAACCACACGACATCGATCTGGGTTTGGGGAAAGAACGTGTGCGGCTCCGGATGGAAGAAGAGGAGCCCGACATTGCGCGGCATCGGCGACTCGACCGGGCCACCGCTGAGGTTCATCTGTCGAGCCAGTTTAGGCAGCGACATAGTCCGGGCCGGCTTGGCCAGATCACTTTTCACCTGTCGCAGAAATTCCACCATCAAGTCGCGAGACAAGTCCGCCAGTCGTGCCGAGTGATTGCTCCGGTCATCAAACGGCACCGTGGCCGCGAGCGAAATCAGTTCCCGCTCGTCGGCTCCTTTGGCCTGCACGGTGTTTGATCCCTTGCGGATGAAATAGGCCCACTCTTTCGCATCCTTGGCCAGTGACAGCCGGGCCTTGTAGGGGCGCGTCTGTCCGCCCGGTGCCCACAGCACCAAAATTAATTTGCCGTCCACGGTGGCGGGCACGGCGAGAGGATGATACGCCGGTTGAATCGCGGAGTTGCCCAGCTCCAGCAGTTTTTTCTGAATGGCATCGGCCTGTCCGGCGGAGATGCCCTGCGGGGGCAAGACCGGCTGACCGTCTTTTTCAGCCACGCCGATCACCAGATAACCGCCGCCCCAATTATGGAAATCATTCGCGAAGGCACACAGGCTGCGCACGACGGCCTCGGGATTCCATCCTTCCTTGAATTCCAACCGCTCCCACTCGACCACGCGTCCGGTGAAAAGGTCCTGAATGTTAAGGGGCAACGGCATGGCGGCGAGACTCACACGATTACCCCGCCGGGCGCAAGCCACACCAGCGAGGTGGCCATGAGCACAGGCTCTTATCGAGACGGCACCAGGAAATAGTCGTTTCACTTTTCTTGCCCTAGAACCTGATAAAAGAAACTGCGCTGTTTCCGATGGGTGGAGGTGCGCAGGACAAGCCAAATGAACTCAGATCGACCAAGGCGGGTTTACCGCTAATGAGTTTCGCCCCATCGACCATGCTCAGGGCAGGCAATGGGCGAAACTTTAGATTAGCCCTGCGACTCACCTGCCGTCCGTAGCCTTGGCGAAGGATGGTCGTCTCCGGTGTGAGCTTCGGGGAGTCTGCTAATCGCAGACTGGAATGGACCTGCCTGCGATGAGCAGGCCCCCGAAACCCATGGGCGAAGACGATTAGTCGAAGCGGCTCTTTCAAGGCTTCATCCATTGATGAAGCCCATTAGCGGACAGAACCTCCGGGGCTTTGATTTTGTTTTGCCTATCTACCCACCGGAAGGTGCGAGGAACCAAAAAAGAAACTGCGCTCGTGGGCATTTGCGGAGTTGCGGCTCCACCGGAAGCCTTTTCTAAATCGAAGTCATTATGAGCAAAGACACCATGCGCGACCCGCAGTATGCAGGTATTCTCCATGAAATCGAACGCCAACTCCACGAAGCCGATCTCCTCGCCGCGTCGCGCGGCCTGACGCTGACGGACTCGAACATCCGCTCGTTGCTCGTGCGCATCATCAACGACGCAAAGGGCAAGACCGCGAAGTCCGCCGAGACTGCCACGTCAGCCAAAGACCGCTTTCTCGCCGAAGCGCAGCTGCATTGGGTAGCCGTGCGGGCCGCCATCATCATGGAAGCCGTACAGCCCGACGGCTCGATCCATGAGAGCCCCTTGCCGACGGCGGATTGGATCGCCTCGCTCGAAGCAATCAAAGACTCCTGCGCGGTACGCACCGGCCGTGAGCCCGGTTCGCGTGGCTACTTGGAGTATATACGGACGTTTCTGAAGGAAGCAGCGGACGCACAATAAGCAAAAGCCGCAGCGCCCCACCTGTCCCGTGCCCGCCCCGAAACAAGACGACGCCCGCGAAGAGCGCATCGCCATGGAGATTGTCGTCGATTGCTACAACGAAAGCGAAGCGTGGTCGGGCTGGCAGTGTTATCTCGAAAACAAACTCGTGTTTCCCTTCCAAGCAAAATGCATCAAGGAACGGCGCACCTCGCCGCTAAAAATGGGCGAACAAGTGACCGTGACCGGCATGCTCGATGATGATGAGGCGGCGGATTCGCCGGCCGAAATGCAGGTGGAAATTAAATGGCAGGGCCGGACCCTCGGTGTGCCGCTGGCGCAGCTCCAAGGGGTCGGGGTCAACGCAGCAACGGCGGAAGCTATCGCCGACTGGCAGTATTGGATCGCGCAGGGCCGGCAGTTTTAATCCGGCGAATCCATACCATTGCCCGAGCCGTCAAACGAAGACACCTGACTCGCGCGAACTTCTGACCTATCTTTCGCGCACCCATGAAACAACTCCCCCTTGTCCTGTTATTTTTGCTCATGATGATTGGCCCGGTGCGCGCCGTTGCTTCTTCCGCTTTGCCGCGCAGCACGCCTGAAGCCGAAGGTGTTGATTCGGCAAATATCACCGCGTTGGTCGCAGCGTTGGACAGTCAAGTCCACGCGGTGCACAGCCTCATGTTGGTACGCCACGGCAAAGTCGTCGCCGAGGGTTGGTGGGCGCCGTACGCCGCGCCGGATGTGCACGTCATGTATTCCGCGACCAAGAGCGTCACCTCCACGGCGATCGGCTTTGCCGTCCAGGAAGGTCGGTTGAACGTGAATGATCTCGTGCTCGCGCACTTTCCTGAATTCACGCCGGCCAATCCGTCAGCAAATATGAAGAAAATGCGCATCCGGGATTTGTTGACCATGAGCACGGGACATCAAAACGAAACGAATGAAAAGATGCGCGCCCGCCCGAACGGCGACTGGACCCGAAGTTTTCTGGAATCGGAAGTGGAACACAAACCCGGCACGCATTTTCGCTACAACTCCGGGGCGAACTATATGCTCGCGGCCCTCGTGCAGAAAGTCACCGGCCAAACGGTTGAGGATTATCTGCAACCGCGCCTGTTTGCCCCCTTAGGTATTGCGCTGCATCCGGGCGGGAAAAGTCCCGAAGGCGTGATCTATGGCGATGGCGATCTGTCACTCACCACCGAGGACTTCGCCAAGTTCGGTCAGCTCTACCTGCAAAAAGGAAGGTGGCAGGGCCACCAGCTGCTTTCCGCGCCATGGATCGAGACCGCAACTTCGCGTCAGGTTTCGACCGGCAGCGATCCGGACGACAACTGGGACGCGGGCTACGGCTTTCAATTCTGGCGCAACAAAACCACCGGCTACCGGGCGGACGGTGCTTTCGGGCAATTATGTTTTGTCCTGCCAGAGCAGGACGTCGTGCTCGCCATCACGAGTGGCACCTCCGATATGAAGACGGTGATGAATCTCGTCTGGGAGCATTTGCTCCCGGCGATTCACGCGGCTGCCTTGCCCGCCAATCCAGTGGCCCAGGAAAAACTCTCGCACCAACTGTCCGCTTTGTCTTTGCCCGTGCCAACCGGTGCCGCGCATTCGGCCAAGGCAACGGAAATCACAGGAAAACCCCATGTCTTCGGAGAAAACGAAATGGGCCTCAAATCCGTGGCGCTGGATTTTTCTACCGGTAATCCCGTACTCACATTCCAGGACGCCGATGGCACGCATCGCATCGTTTGCGGTCGCGGCGAATGGGTCCGGGGCCGCACCGGTTTTCAAAAGCGCATCAGCTTTCTCTTCGACAATCCCAATCAAGGCATCGCCGCCAGCGGCGCGTGGAGCGACGACGACACTTTCGTCGCCCAACTCTGTTTCAACGAAACCCCGTACACGATTACCGCCCGCTGCCACTTCGCCGGCGCACAGCTCTTCCTTGATCTGGAGCATAATCTCCGTTGGGGCCCGACCAAGCGCCCTCAGCTGGTGGGCAAACGCGTGGATTAGCGCTGTGCCAGATAAGTTCGCGCATCGGTGCCGATGCACGGGATCCCAATTGTAGGAGCCTGTTTACAGGCGATACTTTGTGACAGATACCAACGAAAGTGCGAGTCGCCTGTAAACAGGCTCCTACAAATAAATGGCGATCATTCACGAACAGAGATCAGTGCCGCAACGACAGGCCTCATCGCGGATCGGCCCCCTACATTGCCAAATTGTAATGCGAGCGCAATCAGACCGTAATCGACGCGGAGCAAATTATACTGCATTGAAAAAGCATTCTATGAACACCGGTCACAACCTCCGCATCGCGCTCGGCGTCGCCGTGGCGTGGAGCTGGTGTGTCGTGGTTTCGGCCTTCGCCGAGGAAAATATTTCGACCCAGCCACCGGCCCCCGCCCCGGTGACCCGCCCCGCCCCCCTGCCTCCGAGCGATTTGACCCGGTTTGAAAATTTCCTCGACCTGCACCCAGGCATCGAGGCACGCCTGCGCGAGAATCCCGACATCGTCAACAATCCGGCCTTTCAAAAAAACCACCCGGTCTTCGCCCAATACCTCGCGCGCCACCCGGAAATCGGCACCACGCTCGCCACCAAACCCCGCTGGTTAATCCATCGTGAACTCATCCGGCAATCCGCCACGCCGGTGACGCCGGCGCAAGTCGCCGAATTCGACCGGTTCCTCGACCAACATCCTCGCATGGAAAAGCTGCTCGCGCAGCATCCGCAACTGCTACGCCACCCGGATTTCCACAAAAATTATCCTGAGCTGCATGAATACATGAAGCGGCATCCGGGCATCAACCGGAGCGACGAATTAAAATCCGGTGGTTTCAGAAAACGGGAACGGTTGAATTGAAAGAGCGCGAATCCGCTCTCGCCGTCACGAACGAGTGAGCGCGTTCTGCGCTAGCCCGCTTAAATCACACTCCGACTTGTCCTCGCGAGACCGACGCAGTCGGGCGTGGCGATCCCGGGAGCTGGATTGCTTCGGCGCTGCACGCCTCGCAATGACAAAGGCATGTTTTTTAGTTCCACGATGTGGCGTGTGTTCAAGAGTGAGTGAGATCTATCTGGGCGAGTTTCAACCCGCCTTGACCGTCGCCACCCGGGGCAGGCGCAGCAGGAAAATCGAGCCTCGGCCGGGAGCTGAATCGGCCTCCGCTGTTCCCTCGTGTGCCTCGGCGATCGCTTTCACCAGACTGAGGCCCAGCCCCATGCCCGGGGCTGTCCGGCTGCGGTCAGCGCGAAACAGCCGATCCCAGATCCGCGGCAAATCCTCCGGCGAGATCCCGAGGCCATCATCCTGCACCCGCAACACCATGTCCCGTCCGTTGCTCTCGGCGGAGAGCACCACTGAATGGCCGTCACCAAGATATTTGAGAGCGTTGTCCACCAGATTGGCCAGCGCCCGACGCAGCCGGACCCGGTCGCCGTCGAATTCCAGTTCCGGTGCCGCGCGCACCTCAAGCTTCGCGCCTTTCTCCTCGACGATAAATTCGTAGAGTTCGGCGACCTCGGTGAGCAGATCGAATGCGATGATTTTTTCCCGGCGCAACTTCATCGCGCCCGCCTCGGCTTCGGCGACATCCATCAAGGTGTCCAGCGTCGCCTGCACGCGCTGCGCCTCCTCGAGACTGTCCGCCAGCGCTTCGCGGGCCGCACTGGCTTCGACTGTTTTTTCCATGCCGGACTCCACCGCCATACGCAGCCGGGTGAGCGGCGTGCGCAAATCATGCGCCACATGGTCGAGCGATTGCCGCAGTCGTTCCACCAACCGCTGCTGACGCTCGAGCACCGCGTTGAAAGCTTCGGC
The DNA here is from genome assembly GCA_025360455.1 of Opitutaceae bacterium. Taxonomy (GTDB): domain Bacteria; phylum Verrucomicrobiota; class Verrucomicrobiia; order Opitutales; family Opitutaceae; genus Didemnitutus. The sequence continues at coordinate 6,841 of JANYCF010000371.1, forward strand.
CAAATTGCGCATCTCCCCTGCCGTCTTCGGCGGAGTCACGCGCGCCGCCCAGTCGCCCGTCTGCACAATGTGGCGCATCACCGCCACCGTCCGACGCAGCGGCCGGAGTGCAAAAAACACCAACAGTCCTCCGCCCACCACACCGGCGAGCAACAACGGCCCGAGCGCCGTCGCGAACAACCCGCGGTAAGTCGTACGCACGTCGACCAGCACGGCGGAAAACCGGGCGGTCCACAACGTTTCCCCGGAAGAGAGCACCGTCGACGTGGCGATCCAACCGCCAGCGGCACGCACTCCTTTGCTTTCGGCCGCAGGCGCCCGGATGAGTTCCGCCCACGGGACATCCGGTGCATTCGCGGTACCGCCGCTAAACACCACTGCATGGTCGGCCGCCTCCACGCGCACGGCGAGTTGTTCGCCGGTGGTTGCCTCCAATTCCTTCAGTAAATTGGTGAGCCCGTCGTCGCCGGAATTTTGCCAGGCCAGCCGGATATCTTCACTCCGATCCAGCACCAAGGAGGCTTCCTCCTTCGTCAGGGCGCGATCCAGCAAGGTGCCGGCGCCGAAATAAAGCGTGATGACGGCAACCGCGAAAAGTCCTCCGACCCCGAGGGCCAGACGCAGACTGAAGCGCCAGTCCGGCCGTTCACTTGTTCCGGAGAACATAGCCGAAACCCCGTTCCGTGTGCAACAGCTTCACCGCGCCGGGACCGTCCAGTTTGGCGCGGAGCCGGCACACCAGCACGTCCACGACGTTGGTCTGAGGATCAAACCCGTAATCATAAATATTCTCCAAGACCGCCGTCTTCGATACCACCCGGCCGGCGTTGCGCAGGAGATATTCGAGGAGAGCAAATTCCCGAGGCTGCAAGACCAGCGTTTCCTCGCCGCGCGTCGCCCGCCGGGCGAGCAAATCGAGTTCCACGTCGGCATAGGTGAGTTTGGTCATCTCCGGCTGCGCAGTGCTGCGGCGGACAAGGGCCTGCACGCGCGCGAGAAGTTCGGTGAAGGAAAAGGGTTTCGTAAGATAATCATCACCGCCGCGGCGCAACCCGGCCACCCGGTCATCCACACTCCGGCGCGCACTGAGAATCAGCACCGGCACCCGGAGTTTCGCCGTGCGCATGCGTTCGATTAATTCCAGACCGTCAAACCCCGGCAACATCACATCCACCACCGCCACATCGAACGGAGTTGTTCGGGCGAGTGCGAATGCATCCGGACCATTGGCGGCGGTGTCGACGGCAAACCCGGCCTCCCGCAGGCCCTTCTCCACATATGAGGAAATTTTCAGGTCATCATCGACCACGAGTACGCGCATAAAAGACAAGTTGATGAGCCGACCGCAGAGGAGCGAGCCCAGATTCAAATCGGGAGACCGCAGCCCGGCCCCGTCACGGCCCGACGATCATTGCCTACTTGTAATGCGGGCGTAAGGTGGCGGCAACCCGCAGCGGGCATCATGGAGGCGTAGAAAGAAACCAGTATCTCAACCTCATCAACTCACTCCATGAACAAACAACTCCATCTCATCCTCACGACCGCCCTCGCGGTGGTTTTTTCCGCCACCGCACCTTCGGTCTTCGCCAGCCAATCTCATACGCGCACCCGGACCGGCACCTACTCGAATACCAACGGCAATTCGGGCACCACCACTTCCAGCACGACCCGCAGCCCGGGTTCGCGCGAGCACACCGCCACCTGGACCAACCAAAATGGACAGACCGGCAGCCATAGCAGCGACCGGACCTGGGATAAAAATACGGACACCGGCACCTTCAGTTCCAGCACCTCGCAAATCAACGGCAAGTCATCCTCCCGCCAAGGCACTGTCACGGAGACAGCGAACAACGCCTACGAGATCCAAGGCACAAAAACGGGGCTCAACGGAAAAACCAGCACCTTCGACCTGAACAAGACGAAGACGGATACCGGTTCAAGCACGACCGGAACTCTCACCGGGAGCAAAGGCGGAGTCAGCACCTTAAATTCCACCACCACCAAGAACGAAAACGGCTTCACCAAAGATACGACCGTCACGGGACCAAAGGGTGGCCAGACGACAATCGATACTTCGTTCACCAAAACCCCAGGTGAAACCATCAAGAACAAGGAAGTGACCGGCCCGAAGGGCAAAACCGACGACCGCACGGTTGACACAAAGTACAACGCAGACGGCTCCGGCACTCGCACCATCGAGAATACCGGGCCGGACGGAAAAACCAACACCCGGACGGTTAATTTTTCCGCGCCAACCAACACCTCCGCTCCGAGCCACTAAGCAGCGAGTCAGCGGAAACTGACGCCGTCCGGGCTCATTCCAGACGGCGTTATCTCTTGTTTTAAACCAGTGCGCCACGATCCGTTTCGTCCTCAACCAATTGAATAATACACGAGTGTCTTTCGTCCTACCGTTATGAATCCAGCCCCCTCATCAGCCTCTCACCAAACGATCCTCCGGCTCGTCCTTCTTCCCCTCGGCCTCATGGTCTTCAGTGGGTGTGTCGTCCAGGAACGGGCGCATGTCCGCCGTAACGTATACGTGGAAGCGGCGCTGCCACCGCCCGTTGAAACGGTGATCATCGAGCTCCCACCGCCACCGCCCCGGGAGGAAATTATCATAACGCAGCCATCGCCCGCACATATCTGGATCCGCGGCTACTGGGGCTGGCGAGGCGGCCAGCATGCGTGGGTCGCCGGACACTGGGAATTGCCACCACACGCGGGCCATGTGTGGATCGAGCCGCGCTGGGAGCACCGTGACCGGGGTTATGTTTTTATCGCTGGCACATGGCGTCATGGTCCCGTGGTGGTGAAGGAACGAATCGCGATCTCGCCCTCCGTCAGCGTAAACCTGAATTTTGTCGCCCAACCGCCGCCCCCGCCTCGGCGTGAAGTGATAATCGAACGTGAGCGGCCCTCCCATGAGCACATCTGGGTTAAGGGCTACTATGTGTGGCGCGAAGGCCGGCATGCGTGGATCGCCGGCCATTGGGAGCGTCCACCGCACGCGCATGCCGTCTGGGTCGAGCCCCGCTGGGAGCGACATCCCGAAGGCCATCTCTTCATCGAAGGCTACTGGCGCTGAGCCGGAATTAATTTCCAATCGTCACGCGGCGCGGATTTCCCGCGCCTCTTTTTTTGGCCGGACCAGCTGCCATGCCCCTCGACAAGCTCGGGGCCCATTCGCCGCGCTTCGGCAATCAACGCATCCATGAAATTCGAGTATGCCGGCCGCAGGCCATGAGCAAGCGGAGCTCGTCGAATGGCTGCCCGGTCCGGATGGAAGTATGAACTTACATAAAGGCAATATTGGTGACTCGGAAATTCGAGGCGTTTAGCAGTTTGCGGAAAGGGTCTGCTCGCCTTCGATTGATTGATCGCGGGACCGACTGAGTCTGCGCAGATGATCGAAATCACCGCGGATAAGAGCTTCCTTTTTTGGGCGCGACCATCGCTTCAGCTGTGCCTCGCGCTGGCGTGCTTCGGAAAAAGTCGAACAAACTTCAACCCGAAGCAGTGCGAGAGGCAGATCGAGCCCGGTCGTTCGACAGGCTTGGCCAGAGATATGGTCATCAAGGGTTGTTCCAGATCTGTCGAAACCCCGATATAGATCGCGCCTGACTTAAGGCGCAAGAAATAGACAACGGACGTGCCTTTCGCCAGACCGGGGGAAATCCGATCAACTTCTTTCCGAAGAGAATTGAGGTCCATAATTTAATTCCGGAATCGAGCCCTTCGACGCAGCCCTTCGGTCTTTGCTCAGGGCCATTCGATTGGCCTTCAAAGGGTGTCGAATCAGTTGGTGTTCGTATATGCCGGCCGCAGGCCATGAGCAAGCGGAGCGCGTCGAATGGCTGCCCGACATGGATTCGAACCATGACTAGGCGAGTCAAAGTCGCCTGTGCTACCATTACACCATCAGGCAAAGGAGCGCCGAAAGAAGCCCGCCTCCGCTTGCGGGTCAAGGGTGGAAATTATCTTCTTCACTCCCCCGCCCAATCCACCTCAGGGGAAGACTTTCGGTAGGTCTGGACTAACCGTTGGGCCCGACGGACGCCTGCGCCCGCTGCCAATGATAATTGGCGCGAGCTTCGATGGCCGATGGCCGGTCCGGTGAAAAGAATTTGTTCCGCCGTTCAGGCTGAGTACTGTGCTGACACTTACCCCCCATGAAGCTCCTGCTCTGTCTTGCCTTGGTCATGCTCATCAACCCCGTATTGTTGCACGCCACCGCCAGCCTCGTGCCCCTCACCGAAGCGCGACTCTGGCAGCGCGCGGAGTGGCGCATCGACGGCGCGCCCTCGACGGCCAACAACTTTGATCCCGACCTGATCCGCATCGACGCCACTTTCTCCGCCCCTTCCGGCAAGCAGATGACCGTACCGGCGTTCTGGTATCAGAATTTCACCCGAGCACTGGTCGACGGGGCACAGGTGCTGACTCCCGCCGGCACGCCGGAGTGGCGGATTCGTTTCACCCCCGATGAAACGGGCGAATACCAGCTCTCCGTTTCACTCACGGCATCCGGACAACCGGCCATCCCGCCGATTGCTGCTAAATTCAACGTAGCCGCCAGTGCCCCGGCCACACCGTCCGGCTGGATTCGCACTTCCACTGATCACCGCTCCTTCGCCCTCAGCGACGGTCGCCCGCTGCGGCTGATCGGCGCCAACGTCTGCTGGGGCGCGAGAACGCGCGGCACCTACGATTTTGACCAGTGGTTTCCGGCGATGCGTGACGCCGGCGAAAATTTTGCCCGGCTGTGGTTCTCCCCCTGGTCGATGGGCCTTGAGCACAAACCCGGGACCCTGAACCGCTACGACCTCGCCGAGGCGTGGCACGCCGATTACGTCCTGCAACTCGCCGAGCAATGCGGCATCAATGTGCTCATCGCCATGGATCATCACGGCATGTTTATGTCCAACGACCCTGCGTGGGGCGGCGCGAACAACTACTGGCTGAAGAGCTCCCCCTACGCGGTTGAAAACGGCGGCCCCTGCGCCAACGCCAATGAATTTTTCTCCCGCGACGACGCGCGAAAAATCTACCAGAAGCGCCTGCGCTACCTCGTCGGCCGCTACGGCTACAGCCCGCGCCTGCTCTCGTGGCAGTTCTTCAACGAAATCGACAACTCCTACCAACCGCGCGCCGCACTCGTCGGCATGGATGTGGTCGCGTGGCACCGGGTCATGGGCCAGTGGCTGCGGGCGAACGATCCGTATCATCACTTGATTTCCACCAGCCTGACGGGCGCGAGCGACCGGCCGGAGTATTGGACGATGCCCGAGATGGATTTTGCCGTCTACCACTCCTACGGCGAAGCCGACCCGTCGCGCCATGTCGCGAAACTCTCCGCCGATTTTGTCCAACGCTACCACAAACCGATCATGATCGGTGAATTTGGCACGGACTTCCGCAGCTGGGCCATCGCCAACGATCCCTACCTGCGCGGTTTCCGGCAAGGCTTGTGGGGCGGCGTGCTCGGCGGCTCCGTCGGCACGTCGATGTCGTGGTGGTGGGAAGGACTTCATGACGACCAGGTGTACCCGTTCTACACCGTGCTGCACGATATCATGGCTCGCGCCGGCTGGAACGAAGGAGCATGGACGCCCGCGACGTTCGTCGAAAACAGCCCGGTGCCGACCGAACTTGGCGACGCCATCGTGAATGGCGAACCGTTCAACGCCACGATTCCGCTCAATCAACTGCGGCTCAATCCCGTGTCCGGCGCAATGGCGATCACCGATCCCCTCGCTGCGGATCGGGCGGCCGAGCGCATCTCCTCCTATCTGCACGGCACGAAAAATCCGCAGCTCCAGCAACACGGCCGTTTCACCGCGTGGTTCGCCGACCACGCGCGGCTCATTTTCCGCGTCAATTCCGTCGCCGCCGACGCCGACCTGCTCGTGCGCATCGATGACGTCGAGAAACTCCGCGTCCCGCTCGTGAACAAGGACGGCATCGCGGCGCTCAACGACGAGATCAACCAGGAGTTCACGGTCGATCTGCCCGCCGGCCAACACCGCATCGAAATCACCCACACCGGCACCGATTGGGTTAATCTCAAGTCCGTGCGCTTCGAACGCGTGCGCCCCGCCTCGTTTGTCGGGGGCTGGCAATTCGCGACCGAGGCCATCGGTCTGCGCAACGGGCCCTCCGCCGTGGTCTACGTTCGTTCACCCCACATCGCCTGGCCCGCCGGCGCACTCCGCTACAACCCGCCGGTCGTCCATGGCGCCACGATCACGCTCACGCATTGGTCTCCGGGCCCAAGCAAAGTGACTTGGTTGGAGACCAAGACCGGTCACGAAATCACCACTGCCACCCTCACCACAAAAGACGAAAACCTCACCCTCCTCATTCCCGACTTCGCCGAGGACGCCGTCGCCATCGTCACGAAGTAACGATTCCCGCAGCAAGCGCCAGGGCCTATGAAGCCCACGCCGCAACTGTCCCGGTATCATCGCGGGGGTGGTTACTTCACGCTGCCGGGCAACACTTCGCTGACGGTTTTCATGAAGATTGAAATATCGTACGGCTTGGCGACCATGCCGCAGAAGCCATAGGCGCGAAAATTGGCCATGATCGGATCGCTGGAGTAGCCGCTCGAGACGATCGCCTTCACCGCCGGATTTATCTGCAGCAATTTCTCCATCGCCTCGGCTCCGCCCATGCCTCCGGGCACCGTGAGATCGAGCATGACCAAAGCATACGGCCGGCCTTCCGCCCGCGCGGTCTCGTATTCCTGCAGCACGGCGGCACCGTCTGCCACAACCGTACAAGCCACACCCATGCGCTTAAAAATGCCCGCGCCAAGCTGTCGGATGGAAATCTCATCATCCATAAACAACACCCGAATCATTTTCGGCGGGGCTGGTTTTTCTTCGGCGATCGCCGCGGGTATCGTCGCCGAGGCGGGCAGCCAGATATGGAAAGTGGTGCCGACCCCGAGCACGGACTCCACCTCGAGATGCCCCTGATGTTTTTTAATGATGGAGAACACGGTCGCGAGTCCGAGTCCGTTCCCCTTCGCCTTGGTCGTGAAATACGGCTCGAAGATGCGGGTCAAATGCTCCGCGCTGATACCGGTGCCCGAGTCCGCAATGGTCAGGCGCAGGTAACGCCCCGGCGATAACTCCGCGCGAAATCCGTGCGTCACTTCTTCGTTGCGGATCGCGATCCGGATCACCCCGCCATGAGGCATCGCGTGGCTGGCATTGATAATCAGGTTATGAATCACCTGTCCGATCTGGCCCTTGTCGACATCGGCCGGCCAGATAGTGGGGCCGATCTCGTAATCACAGCGTACGTTGGAACCATGCAGGGCAAATTGCGTCGCCTCGCGCACCACCTCGGGGAGCAGGGTGACGGCGCGCACCGGTTCGCCGCCTTTGGCAAAGGTGATCAACTGCTGGGTCAAATCGCGGGCGCGCATCGCCGCGCGCTCGCTTTCCTTGAGGCACTCGAGGCTCTCCGACTCGATCTTCGGGTCGAGACTCACGAGCGAAAGATTGCCCAGCACCACCGTGAGCAAATTATTGAAATCGTGCGCGATGCCGCCGGCGAGTACGCCAAGCGATTCCAATTTCGAAGCGCGCGCGAGAGCCGCTTCCAACCGCGCCGCCTTTTCGCTTTCCACCTGCACGCGAATTTGCCCGGTCTGCAGACGGACTCGCCGGCGCAAGGCCAGCACCCAGCCAAAACCAAGCACGAGAACGACAATTAAAATTCCTGTGGCGAACATGACGCGACCGGTCGTCAGCCACGAAGGCCGGCTCAACACCTGCACATCCTGCGGGGTGCGCAGCTGCAGTTGCACGTTATGAGGCCGTTTATATTCGTCGAACTGCACCTGATAAACCCCCGTCAACCGCACCTGACTGCCGGCCTTCCAGCCGGCTTTCGCCGCGACATCATGGGCGTCAAATTGCGCCTCAAAGATCACATTGTTGGCCTGCAAAATCAGGCGGTCATTTTCGCTCTGCCTCCCTGGATTGAGCAGCAAAGCCGGGAGTCGCACCAATCGTCCGTCCAGTTCGAGATCGATGGGAGCCACGACGCTGATCGCCACGGGCACGGGCTCTTCGCCCGTCGCAATTTTCCGACAAACCGCCTCGCGCAAAATCACCCGGCTGCCTTCGCGTCCCGGAAAACCGACCGCCTCCACGCGATCACCCGGCACGAACGGCGTCAGCTCCTGACTGAGGACCAGCAAACTTTCCGCGCCTTCCTGCAAGTGGATTACCCGGCCCGGCAGGTGATGCACGACCACTCCGGTCAGCCGCACCCGTCGATTGGCGGTCAGCAAGGAATTAAACTGCCGCAAACTCGTGATCGTTTTGGTCGCCACGGCAAAGGGATCTGCAAAATTCTTTTCCTCGATCTCAAGAAAACTACCGGATGGCACCCACAGCTGGATGCCGGTCAACTGACGCTTGGCATTCGTCAGCACACTGCACACCCCGCGCAGCCGCAAGACGGAGCCGCGCAACTGCGCGTACTGCTCATTCCAAGGCAACTGCGCGGTAAAATCACCCGCCGCTGTCGTAAGTTCCAACCGGGCCCAGGCGCCATCGTGAGTGACCCCGCGCAAGTAACCACTGAGTGAAATCCATTGGGAATCCTCCACCCCGGTCAAAGCCTGCTCCAACGTCACTTGTTTCGCGACCGGCTCTTCCATGCGGGAAAAGGCCACCGTACTGCTGGCAAAAACGACCGGCGTAAATTTCCCCGCGCCTGCCGTACCCACCACATCGACCTTGGTGCCAACCATAATTTTATCACTGCGCACGGGCGGCTGGAACACACACACTCCACCGCTACTGTCATGAATAAAAAAGAAATCCGCGGCCGGATTGGCCCACGTGACAATTCCGCTCAATTGCACCGGATGGCCCCGTTCGACCTCCTCAGGGGGAAGTTCCCGCACCTGTTCCGCCAGACGCAAGATGGCCGTTTGTTCGGGAGCGAGGCTGGGCAGAGTCATCTTCGCTCGGCGAAACAAGCTTTCCCGCAGCTGCCATTCGGTGCCTTCCTGGGTGGCATACCCGAAGGCCTCGACCTGTTCTCCCAATGGCATTGGCAGGGTTTGTGCCGTGCGCAAAACCAACTGACCCGTCGCATCGCGGATCGTCAAAGATTGACCGGGCTGCTGCATGCGTACGACGCCGGCCACATGCACCCACTGATCCGGTGCCATCGCGCTCACCTTCTCGATCGGTGTCACGGGTGATTCGAAGCGTGAGTCCCGGTCCAGCTGACCAATTATCTCGAGCTCACGGTTGCCACTGACCCATACTTCGATTTTGGGTGCGGCCCCGGTCGGATCATTCGTCGCCGCGTACACTCCTTTTACCCGCACGAATTTGCCTTCCAACTGAGGAACCGCCACCGCGTGCTCAAGGAGCAACCAGACAGTGACCGCTCGCCCCTCGGTCACCAGATCGATTTGCAGATGATTCGGACCAGCTGCGAACGCTTGCCGCTCCACGTAGCCCTCAACCGTCGTCAGTTGTTTATCGAAAAGGTCCGTCCGGTTGATCTGGCCACGGGTAGCCACCGCCGACAAGGGCACGGACTCGGCCAGTATCGTAAATTTCGGTTCATCGATCTGCACCGTATTCGCCGGCACGATCAGACCACTGATCAGAACGTTTTGCCCTGCTTTGATCGAAGCGGGGTAATCGCCTAATTTAAGATAGGTGCCTCTCTCCCCTGCGCGGCCCCAAATCACTTTCCATTCCGGATCGTAATAATAAATGACAAATTCGCATTGGATGCGATGGACGTCGTATTTTCGTTCATCCGACACGTTGAAAATTTCATCGAGCCGCGTGATCAAACCCAACTCCCGCCGATATATCGCCTGCGCTATCATCATGGCGCCGCCTTGCTGTTGGGGGAAACCGATCACCTCGACCCGGCCTTGCAATTCGATCAGTTGCGTCTGCGCCGTGGGAAAAGTGACCGTACCCGTCTCATCCTGAATGGTCAACGATTTGCCCGCGCTCTGCGCCACCACGGCCCCGGCCAACCGCACGAGTTTATTGGGTGCCGCCACCGAAAGCCGGCTGATGGGAGTCGCCGGCAACTTGAAACTCTCATCGCGATCAATTTGCCCGAGTTCTTTGATGGACTGAATTCCCGGCACCCAAATTTCCAATTTGGGCGTCGTCCACGTGGGCTCATTCCGCGCAAAATATACGCCGGTGACGCGGACCAGCGTCCCATTCAAATGCGGCACCACCTCTCCCGTTCTGAGCAGAAATTGCGCGAGTACCGTCTGGCCTTCCACCACCAGCTCCAACTCCTGATGGTTCGCATCGCGCGCGGCCTGTCGATTCACATAGCCTTCCACCGTTACCATGCGTTTATTGAAACGCTGCGTGTCACCGACTGCCCCCTGCGTTGACAGAATCTCGATCGGCGCCGATTCGGCGAGGACGGTGACCTTCGGTTCACTGACGACCATGCCTTTGACTGGCTGGATCAGCCCCTCGACCAAAATCCGTTGACCCGACTTGATGGGAAAAGGTTTGGTGCCGATTGAAAGATAACTGTCCGCTTCGCCGCTCCGGCCCCACATCGCCTGCCAAAGCGGATCGTAGAAATAAACCACGTACTCCATCCGCAGCGGATGCCATTCCAGCGTCTCCGCTTCCGTCATTTGCCAAATCTGCTCGAAACTCGTGACCACAGTCGGCGACGTCGCATGCGGTGTCTTGACCGTATTGTCCGCCGCAAAAACAAAACCAGCCGTTGAGAGCAACCCGATCAGCCAAAGCCCCGCCCAGCGCCCTCGCTTGTGAGGCAATTGCCTGCATGCAAAATGAGATAACATATTTGGCCCGTGAGCTCGACTGGGACTGCGATACAACTGGACGGAGATTAGGACCAATGTATCGGCCATGGCGACGAACAATTTAAATAAAATCGCCGGCCCACCGCTGAATAATTATGCACGACGACAAGAAAGGAGGTTCTACGCTCATTTTAGTGGGTAAGCTCCCTGCAATAGGCAGAGCCCTTTGCCCCAATTGCACCCGCTTGAACGCCAGCAACACCAAACCTTAGCAAGTTTTGATTGCGCCGGTTTGTTTCCCACGTTCCGTTTTCCCTACCCATGAAACGTTTATTGTTCGCCGCCTGCCTCGCCCTGCTCACCGCCAATTTCCTCCCCGCCGCCGATGCGCTCATCAACGCTTCCGCCCGCCAGGCGCTTTCCCTCAACGGCCGCTGGCACATCATCATCGATCCTTACGACAACGGTTACTTCAACTACCGGCACGAACCGCACGACGCCGCGAAAAACCCCACCAGCGGCTACTTCCTCGACAAAAAACCCGCCACCCCGAGCGAGCTGATCGAATACGATTTCGACCACAGCCCTTCGCTCATGGTGCCCGCCGACTGGAATTCCCAGGACGACAAACTTTTCTATTACGAAGGCACCGTCTGGTATCGCCGTCTTTTTGATTTCACGCCCCACGCCCCCGACGCCCGTCAGTTCCTCCACTTCGGCGCCGCCAACTACGAAGCGGATGTTTACCTCAACGGAAAAAAGCTCGGTCGACACGTGGGCGGCTTCACGCCCTTCCAATTCGAAGTCACCGGCAAACTCCTCCCCTCCGGCAATTCCCTCGTCGTGCGCGTCAACAACCAGCGCCACCTCGAGGCTGTGCCCACCGTCAACACCGACTGGTGGAACTACGGCGGCCTGACCCGCGATGTGATGCTCCTCGAAGCGCCCGCGACCCACGTCCGCGATTATTTTATCCAGCTCAAGTCCGGCTCACGCGACCGCATCGCCGGCTATGTTCAACTCGACGGTGCTGCCCTCGCCCAGAAAGTGAAGATCGAGATTCCTGAATTAAAAATCTCCACTGAAGTCACGACCGATACCGCTGGCCGCGCCCCTTTGGATTTCGCCTTGACCGGTGCCACGCTCTGGTCGCCCGAAAATCCGCAGCGTTATGAAGTGATCGTGTCCGCCGGTGCCGACCGTCTCGCCGAAAAAATCGGCTTCCGCACCATCGAAACCCGCGGCACCGATATTCTGCTCAACGGCAAATCCGTTTTCCTGCGCGGCATCTGTCTGCACGAGGAAAATCCCCTGCGCGGCGGCCGCGCCACCACGCCCGAAGACGCGCGCCTCCTCCTCGGCTGGGCCAAGGAACTCGGCTGCAATTATGTCCGCCTCGCCCACTACCCGCACAACGAATACATGGCCCGCATCGCCGACGAAATGGGCCTGCTCCTCTGGGCCGAGGTGCCGGTTTATTGGACCATTCACTGGGATGATCCCACCACCTACGCGAACGCCGCCAACCAACTCACCGAGCTCATCGCCCGCGATCACAATCGCGCGAGCGTCATCATCTGGTCGATGGCCAACGAAACTCCTGTCTCTCCGTCGCGCACGACTTTCCTGAAAAACCTCGTCGTACTCACGCGTTCCCTCGACTCCACGCGCCTCATCTCCGCCGCTATGGAACGTCATTCCTCACCCGAAGATCCGAATACGAGCATCGTCGAGGACCCACTCGCGGAAGTCACCGACCTGTGCAGTTTCAATCAGTACATCGGCTGGTACGCCGGCTTGCCGGATGACTGTGCCAAGGCGAAGTGGCTGATCAATTACAACAAGCCGGTCATCGTCAGCGAATTTGGCGCCGACGCCCTCCAAGGCATGCACGGCGATAAACTTGCGCGCTTCACCGAGGAGTATCAGGAAAATCTTTATCAGCAGACGTTGCCCATGCTGGAAAAAATTCCGCAGCTCCGCGGCATGACGCCGTGGATTCTTTGCGACTTCCGTTCGCCGCGCCGTCCGTTGCCGGGCATTCAAGACGGTTGGAACCGCAAAGGCCTGGTCGGCGAAAACGGCACGAAGAAGAAAGCCTTTTTCATCCTGCGCGATTACTACGCCAAGAAGGCGGCCGAGGCCGCGCGCTGATGGATAATTGTGGGCGGGGTGCCCTCACCCCGCTGCGTTATTTTTAATCGGGGCATAAAGCCCCTCCTACAATTGAAAGCAATGACGGAGTTGCGTAGCGCAGGCATCCTGCCTGCATCTGCCCGAAGCAGGCTGGAAGCCTGCGCTCCATTCACCCCAGTCGAAGTTGCATAGAAAAAGTTAGCCCCACCTCATTGCGTCCCGCCGTTGCGATGGCGCGCCTGATCTTCGACGCACCGCACCGCCAGCGCGGTCCAACCCGTCTGATGGCTGGCGCCGACCCCGCGCCCATTGTCGCCGTGGAAATACTCGTAGAAGAGCACCAAGTGCTTGAAGTGGGGGTCGCTGGCGTAGAGTTCGCACTCGCCGTGCACGGGACGGCGCCCTGAGTTATCCGCGAGAAAAATCGTCGCGAGCCGTCGTTGCAATTCGAGCGCGGCCTCGCGCAACGTCAGCATACGGCCGGAACCGGTGGGCGTCTCGACTTTGAGGGAATCGCCATAGTAATTATGATAGCGCTCCAACGCCTCGACGAGCAGGTAGTTGACGGGAAACCAAACCGGCCCGCGCCAGTTGGAATTGCCGCCAAAGAGGTACGTATTGCTTTCGGCGGGACTGTAATCGAGCCGCAGCTCGTGGCCGTCGCCCCGGAAAGTGAACGGATGTTGTTCATGAAACTTCGACACGCCGCGGATGCCGTGCGGCGAAAAGAACTCGGCCTCGTCGAGCAGGTAGCGCAGCACGCGCACGAGCTGCTCACGCGACGGAATCGCGAGGAGCACCTTGTGGTGGCCGAGGCCGCATTCGCCCTTGGTATTCGAGATGTGCCGGGCGAGCTCGGGCCGGTTATACAGAAACCATTCGAAACGCTTTTTGAAACCGGGCAACCGGTCGATTTTGTCCCGGTCCAAAACCTCCACGGCGATCAACGGCAGCAGACCGACGAGCGAACGCGTTTTCAGCGGCGTCGTGTGCGTGCCAAAATCGATCTGATCGTAATAGAAGCCGTCCTGTTCGTCCCACAGGCCGGTGCCGCCGGCCGCGTTCATCGCATCGACGATCTGAATAAAGTGCTCAAAGAACTTCGATGCCATGTCCTCGTAGGCGCAGTTGACGGTGCCGTCGGGATTATGCGCCAGCTCCAGCGCCATCGAAAGCATGGTGTTCGCATAAAACGCCATCCACGCCGTGCCGTCCGCCTGCCGCAGTTGGCCGCCGCCGGGAATTGCCTGGCCGCGGTCGAACACCCCGATGTTGTCGAGCCCAAGGAAGCCGCCGGAGAACAAATTGTTGCCTTCGGCATCCTTGCGGTTGACCCACCAGGTGAAGTTAAGGAGCAGCTTTTGAAAGACGCTCTCGAGAAATCCCCGGTCGCGTGTGCCTCGCGCCCCGGCGATTTTGTAGACGCGCCACGCGGCCCAGGCGTGCACGGGCGGATTCACATCGCCGAACGCAAACTCGTAGGCGGGAATCTGGCCGTTCGGATGCATGTACCACTCACGCAGCAGAAGCAGGAGTTGTTGTTTGGCAAAATCCGGATCGACTTGCGCATAGGGAATCATGTGAAACGCGAGGTCCCACGCGGCAAACCACGGGTACTCCCACTTGTCCGGCATCGAGATGATGTCGCGACTGTGCAGATGACGCCACTCATGGTTGCGTCCCTCCTCGCGGCTCGGCGGCGGCGGAACGGTCGCCGGATCTCCCTCCAGCCAGTGATCGACCACATAATAATAAAACTGCTTCGACCAGAGCAGGCCGGCATAACCCTGACGGGCGACATTGTGCTCATCGGCGTTGGCCCCGGCAGGAATGACGTGCCGGTAGAATTCATCGGCCTCTTGCTTCGCCCGATCCATCTCGCGGTTGAAATCGGCACCGAAGGCCACGGTCTGGTGCGCCGCCGGCGCGAAGAGCTGAAGCTCCACCGTCTGTTCACCACCGGCGGGAATCGTAAGCGTGTAATGCAGCGCGGCCTTGGTCCCGCTCTGCGCGGGGTTCACCGCCCCCTGTTCGCCGTTGACGACGTAGCGGTGAAACGCGTCCTTCACGAACGGAGTGGGATTGGGGGAATTGAAAAGACGTTCGTTATTGGTTTCGTTCTCGGTGAAGAGCGCCGTGGGTTTCGCGCCACCCGATGACGGAGCAAAGCGCAACTCGAAGGCACCGAGCGTTTCGTGGTCGGCACTGATGCCGCCATCGGCGGTCAGCTGGAGCGAAGGCTTCACCGAAACTCCCTCGCGCGTGCAACCCCACGTCCACATGTTGCGAAACCACAGCTGCGGCAGCAGGTGGACAGTCGCGGCCTCGGGGCCGCGATTCGCGACCGTGAGACGAATGAGCATGTGGTCCGCGCCGGTCTTGGCGTAGTCGGCGAACACATCGAAGTAGCGACTGTCATTGAATGCGCCGGTATCGGCCAATTCGTATTCGAGGCCGCTGACGCCACGTCGGGCATTTTCTTCGCGGAGCCCGGCATAGGGAAATTCCGCCTGCGGATATTTGTAGAGGGCGCGCATCCACGAATGGGTCGGCGTGGAATCGAGATAGTAATACAGCTCCTTCACGTCTTCGCCGTGATTCCCCTCGGGTCCGGTAAGACCGAAAAGCCGTTCCTTTAAAATCGGATCGCGCCCATTCCAGAGAGCGAGACCGAAGCACAGGCGGCACTCGCGGTCGGTGAAGCCGAGGAGACCGTCTTCCCCCCAACGATAGGCGCGGCTGCGCGCGTGCTCGTGCGGAAAATAATCCCAGCAATTGCCCCACTTGGAATAATCCTCGCGCACCGTCGCCCACTGGCGCTCGGCCAAATACGGACCCCAGCGTTTCCAATTTTGTTCGCGGGTACGGTCGGCCAGCAGACGCCGCTCTTCGGCGGTGACAGGATGGGCAAAGGGGGGCACGGTATTCATGGGTGGGGAAAATCAGGCGGAAGCGGGTGAGGTTAGGAAGTGATGCGAACGGCAACGATCTTGCCGGTGGAGGCCGGCGCGATTTCAAGTGCCACACATTCCTCGCGGAGTGGAATATAATCGGGCGCGGGCCGGCCGCTGTCCGCCGGATTACCGCTGAAATCGAGATACTGCACGAAGTCCTTGGCGAAGAAAAGATCGAGCGTCCAGGCGAGCGCGACGCTGATTTTCTTTTGCAGCGTGGGCAGCTTGCTGAGATAAATCGTCCGCCACATCCACCACGCGGTGAAACCGGAGAAGTTAAAACCGAACACGCGGGCCACGCCGACGCGGCGGCCGATCGAGGCGAGCAGACCGAGCGTCTTGAAAGTAAAGTTTTTCTGGGCACGACCGTACACGGCGGCCAGAATATTTTGCGCCAGCACCACGCCTTCGCGCGAGGCATGCTGCGCGGTCGGCGGATGAAAGGTACCGGCCTTCGCCAGATCGGGGATGAGCGCACAATCACCCAAGGCCCAGATATTGACCGTCCCTTCGACCGCCAAGGCGGCACTCACTTTGATTTTGCCGCGCTCTTTCGGCAGCGCGATTTTTTCAATAATCGGATTGGGCGAGGTGCCGGCGGTCCACACCAGCGTGAAACTCTCCACGCGTGTCCCATCGGTGAGCACGACTTCGCGCGGCGTCACCGAGGCGACCTTGCTCTTCGGATGGATCTCGATGCCGCGCTCGCTCAACACGCGATCGGCGTAGGCACCGAGTTCAGGGCCGAGCTCCGGCAACACGTGTTCACCCGGATGGACGAGTACCATCCGAATCATCGACGATTTTAGATTGGGATAATACGGCAGCGCAGAATGAACAAAATCATTGATGCTGCCCATGGTTTCGACGCCGGCAAAACCGCCACCGGCGACCACGAAGGTGAGCAGCGGCACGCGGTCGCTCTTCGCGCATTCCGTGTCGGCTTCCTCGAGATGTGCGATGAGCTGGTTGCGCAGGACAATTGCGTCGTGCAGCGTCTTCATGCAAAGTGCGCGCTCCGCCAATCCGGCGATCCCATAGAAATTCGTCACGGAGCCGAGTCCGAGCACCAGATGATCATACTCCAGCGCGTGAGCGTGCTGCGTGAAACCATGAACCACTGTGACGCGTTTCGCCGCCAAATCGACCGTCTGCACCTCACCGACGAAGGTGCGGACATGCCGCAGCAGCTTGCGCAAGGGACTGACGATGGTCGTCAGGTCGAGATCGCTGGCCGCCACTTCGTGGAGCATGGGCGTGAACAGGAAAAAATTATCCTGCGCCACCAGCGTCACTTCGACCGCCGGATCACGGTGTTTTTCGAATTCGAGTGCGGCGTAGAGGCCGCCGAAGCCGCCGCCAAGGATGAGAACACGGGTCTTTTTCATGATGCGTGGAAGATAAAGGATTAGGGCCGGGTGAGGAGAACGAGCCAGAGCGCGAGAAACACCGCAGGAATCGCGAACGGTGCGGCAAAGCCGAGCCACCGAATCGGACGCCGACTGTGAATGGGAAACTCGCCGGGTTGGGTGATTTTATCGGCCTGCGCCCGCAACGCCGCCATCGACCAGAGTGCGCCCGCCAGCGTCAGCCATAAAATCAAAATGCATGCCATCCCGGCAAACGGCAGCAGGGCAACGAGGGCATGATTCGCGCTCGCATACGCCGGCGGTTTAAGCTCCGGCCCGCCATTCAAAGAAATGGCAAACGCGGTGAGCAAAAACGCCTGCGAGCCCACGAGCCAGGAGAGGCGTTGATTCACGAGATTATCCTCGTGTTCGATTCGGCTCCGCAGGGCCGTCAGTTGTTCGTTCATAAAATTTCCTCCGCAATTATTTTTTCCAGCCGCAACGTCTCCCCCACCGACCAGGCCTGAAAGGGACAACCGCAAGGCGTGAAAGGCGAGGTCGCATCCGCAATTTCAGTCACATGGCCGAGGCCCGCTTCTTTGGTATGCGCGAGCAAGGGCGCAAGGAAACGAACCCGGGCCTCCGCGAGCGTCGCTGCACTTCGGCCCTGCACGCGCAGCCAAGCTTCAACGAAAGCGCAGGATAGCCAAGGCCAGACCGTGCCTTGGTGGTAGGCGCCGTCGCGCTCGCGCACCCCGCCGGTGTAATGCGGCTGATAGGCCGGATGCGCGGGAGCCAGCGACCGCAGGCCGAGCGGCGTGAGCAGGTGTTGCTCGACCTTCGCCACCACCCTGCCGGCTTGGGCCTGACGCAGCAGTGCAAAGGGCAAACCACCCACTGCAAAAATTTGATTGGGGCGCAGACTGGCATCGTTGCAGCCGGAGACAAAATCGACATCGACCACGTCAAAGAGACAACCCAGTTCATTATTCCAAAATTTCTTCGCAAAATTCTTCTGCGCGAGCCGCGCGAGTTCCCGCCATTTTTTGTTATGCCGCGCGCCGATTCGCAGGGCGTTGATCCAGAGCGCCTGCACCTCCACGGGTTTCCCGATGCGCGGCGTGACCACCCACTCGCCTACTTTCGCGTCCATCCAAGTCAGCTGCACTCCGGGTTGTCCGGCAAAGAGCAAGCCATCGGCATCGGCGCGGATGCCAAAACGCGTGCCGCGCGCATAGCCTTCGAGAATCGCCTCGACCGCCACCGTCAGCTGCTGGCGATCGTTTGCGGGAACTCTCTGCCCGGTGGCGGCCACCGCGGCGAAATAATCGTGCACGGCGATGACAAACCACAGCGACGCATCGACGGAGTTGTATTCCGGCGCCTTGCCACCCTCGGGGAAAAAATTCGGCAGCATGCCCTCCGCGACAAGCCCCGTCCACCCGAGCAGAATCGAGCGGGCGATCGCCAAACGCCCGGTGGCGAGACAGAGACCGCGCAACGCGATGAAGGTGTCGCGCCCCCAATCGGTGAACCAAGGATAACCGGCAATGATCGTGTGCCCCTCGCCCCGGCGCACGAGATAATCGTCTGCGGCCCGGTGCAGTCGGCTGGCAAACCCTTTGCGGCGCGTCAGCTCCATGGCGCGGTAATTGGCCGCAGCCTCCGGTGCAGGTTCAGAATTAAAACCGTGATAATCGCCGCCGGTGGAGGGTGAGGCAAAAATGAGCACGGCCTCGGGTTCCGTAAACGCCCATGAAAAAACTCCCGGAGTGGCGAGATCTTCGGTGTCATCAAGGCCGCGAGCCCTTTCGGTTTCGTAGAGAAAATTGCGGTACCATTGTGGGTCGTGCCGGTAACTGGCATTGGTGTTCACTTCGATCACCGGCACGCCTTCGTAAGGCGTCCAACGGAGATTCTGACCGGACGGAACCGGCGCGAAGTTAAACGCCGTGTTCTCGTGCTGAAGCGCATGCGGATCACGTCCCGAAAAAAACGGCCGCACCTCTAGGGAGCAACCGGCCGGTTCGCCCACCAGCGTAAACGTGACCACGGTGACGGCGCGGCCATGCGCGACGAAAATTTCCTGCCGGACAACGCGGCCATCCGGCAGACGAAAAATCCACGTAGGCCAGGGCTCATCGGTGAACGATTCCAGTCTCGTCCAACCATCCGGGGCGGTGACACCGGGTTGGTAGCGCTGGGCACTGAGCGCAAAGCGGCCCGCCGGCGTGCACACCTCGGCATCGAAACCGTTGACGAGTGTGCAGCGCCGCGAAGGCGGACCGGAGCGCATCAACAGCGCATGATAGCGCCGGCTGCGGGTGAGCGTCGCGGTACCCGAAGCAAAGCCGCCCAGGCCGTCGGTCTCAAGCCATTCCTTTTCGGATGCCATGGGGAAGTGATAGGTTTAAGCAGCGCGCTCGATTGGTTCGCGACGCACCCGGGCTCAACCGCCGGTTTCAAACCCGGGATAAAGTGTCATGCCGCCATCGACGAACAGTGTCGTGCCCGTGATGTAATCCGATTCGTCCGACGCCAGCCACACGGCGGCCCGGCCGATTTCATCGGGCTCGCCGATGCGTTTGTAGGGAATCAATTTCAAGAGGGACTCATAGTGCGACCGCGTGCCCCACGCCTCGGTGTTAATCGGCGTACGGATGGCACCCGGACCAATGCTGTTCACCCGGATGCGCCACGGGGCGACTTCCTGCGCGATACTTTTCATCATGAGCATGACGCCGCCCTTCGACGCGGCATAGTTCACGTGACCGGCCCACGGAATGACTTCGTGCACCGAACTGATGCAGATGATTTTGCCGGCCGCGCAAGAAATCTCCTTGCGCACGCCGCGGCGCTTAAACTCACGCACAGCTTCGCGCGCACACAGAAACTGTCCGGTGAGGTTGACGTCGATCACGCGCTGCCATTGCGCCAGCGTGAGCTCGTGGAAGGGTGCGTCTTTCTGAATGCCGGCGTTGTTGACGAGAATATCGACCGTGCCCCATTCGCGGATAACTTGGGCGAACATCGCCTGCACCTCGTCCTCCTTGCTGATGTCGGCGCGGATGGTCATGACCCGGCTGCCGCAACTCCCGACCTCCTTGGCCACGGCCTCGGCGTCCTCGGGCCCGGAGACGTAATTGACGACGACATCGGCGCCGGCATGGCCGAGGGCGATCGCGATGGCCTTGCCGATCCCGGAACTGGCTCCCGTGACGATGGCCGTCTGGCCCCGGAGAAGTTTCTGGACGGAGCAGGCAGGCATGACCGGCTCGGGAAAGGTATCATGGACGAAGGCTTGATCGATCGGAGTTGTCATAGGTTGGAGCGGTTAGTCACAGCGAGGAACTGGGCGTGAGAAGCGGAGCGTGCGGAGTTTATTTCCCGGGAATGAAAAATATTCCGGGAATTTTTTCGGGAATAAATTAAAGGATAGCAAAAAAACGGCTCGGCCGAAAAATGGCCATGATACTCCAATGAGGTTTAGCCAGACGTGTCTCGCCAAATTCCTGTAGCGTGGGCTGCGGCATCTTTCGGGATCGAAAGCCAAGAGGGTGGAGTTGGCGAATCTTAACTGCCATGATCCCGTCACTTCTCCGTGTAGAAGCGAATTGCGCTCAGCCATTGACAGGCAAAAGAAGGTGGAACTCCGCCTCCGGACGAGTTGGCACAATGCGCGCAG
>JANYCF010000405.1 GCA_025360455.1 Opitutaceae bacterium
TTCCGGGATGTGGATAATACGTTCCTCGGATTCCCCTCCATCAGCGGCGTCGCTCCCGGTGCCAGCAAGACGGTGACCTTCAGCTTCGTCGCTCCAACCACGCCCGGTATCTACACCTACAAAGCGCAGGGCCTCGAAGACGGCGTCGCTTTTTACGTCATGGACGACACTGTGGTGCTGTTTGTGCAATAATGCATGCTTCGCAGGATTCGTTGTAGGATCAATGTTCCGGATCAGTCGCTCCGATGGACCCAATGAAAATACCAGAGGAAATCCGATCCTTGATCCGTCGTGTGTACTACCGCTATTTGTATGGCACCGAATCGCTATTGGCCGATGTCGTGGGCCGTTTTGTCCAAAAAACAGAAGCCCTGAGCGATAGTTATGACGTGCCAATTTACAGTTCGTTATGGGATAGAAAATACGCGGCTGGCCGGTGGGACTTCCTTCGTGGAATTAGAGAGGTTCCTCACCTCAGTGTGATCGTCGGGCTGAATCAACGGCTGGCTCCCCATGGATCAATTCTCGATGTGGGGTGCGGGGAGGGAATGCTGCAAGAGCAGATGGGGCGCAACGGCTACAGTAAATATTTGGGCATCGACACCTCGGCAACCGCACTGGAGGCGCTAAGCATTCGATGTGACGAACGAACAAAATTTATTGTCCACGATGCCGAAACGTTTCCGTTGGAAGAGCAATACGACACGATTGTTTTTTGTGAGTCGCTATACTATTTCACGCAACCGATTGAGACGCTGCAGCGCTACGCCAAGGCGCTTTCGTTCAACGGGGTCATCATCTTCTCGCTCTATCAGTCATCGCCCCGTGCACGGGCTATTCTGCGGTGTATTAAACAAACCCTCCCGCTGGTCATGGAAGTGAGAGTCAGCGATGCGACAACCTCTTGGGTTGTTGGCGTGTTTTCCCGGCAGGGGTTGGCTACGGCGTAAGGCTGATTTTAATTAGGAGCCAAAGTCCGTGATGATACATCAGGCGGGTGTCATTTCGCCGCCGCGTTGAGTGGCGGATTCAGCGCCTTGTCTGGTCCTGTAGGTTAAATCAGGAGATTTGTCCCTTGGTCTGTTCCCAGGTGAGGCAAAAGGAACAAAACTAACAGGTAAGTTACAGAAAACTGCTTTCGCACCGATGCATTCTCGCTTTATTTTACACTCCTGCTGCAAGCCACACCTTGTCTGTTGTCATGACGACCTCTTTAACCACGCCCCCACCCTCCTTAACCGGGTTATGCCTGATGACGGCGCTTTTTCTGCTTTCACCCCGGGACTCGCGGGCCGAAACGGTGGCCGCCTATAAATTTCAAGATTATCAGGAGTCGACTGGTCGGATCAAAGTACAGACACAATCCGCCATGATCGAGCAGACCTTGGGCACCGAGGCCCGGTTAAAGTTTACCGGAGTAATTGATGCGATCGCGGGAGCCACGCCTACCGGTCAGCCGGCCGCGACCCCGGGTGGGGCCGTGCCGCTCACGTCAATCGAGGATCGGCGCAAAGCGTGGACGCTGGATGTTTCCCGGCAATTTGGACGGGTGAATCTGGCGGTCGGTGCGGCCGATTCGCGCGAGAGTGATTATGTGTCCACGGGTTTTTCGCTCAACACGCTCACCGATTTTAACCAGAAGAATACCACGTTGCTCGTCGGGGTGGCCGGGACCAGTGATGAGGTGAGCGTCTTCTTCCAGCCAGAACGGGCGGACAAGCGGACGTTCGATGCCATTGTTGGTCTCACGCAGTTGCTGGATACGAAAAGCACGCTACAATTCAATTTTAGCTATGGTCGTGCCTCGGGGTATCTGAGCGATCCGTATAAGATTATTCAGAAAAAAACGGAGATCCTCCCGGGGCTTTTTCTGCCGCTGACGTTTGGTGAAAATCGTCCCGCCGAGCGCGACAAGTGGATCGCCTATGCCGCCTATAACCGCTCCTTTGATCAGCTGCACGGTGCCGTGGAGACGAGCTATCGCCTGTATCATGACAGTTTCGGCATCACCAGTCATACCGTGGCACTGGCTTGGTTCCAACATTTGGGGCCACAGTTTATCATTTCTCCCGCGATGCGTTTCTATCAGCAAAGTGCGGCTGACTTTTATGCAGTCTCGCTCGATGGCTCGACGATCACGCCCGGTTCCACGCCCAATCCCTCGGGGCCGTTTTTCTCGGCCGACTATCGTCTCACCTCCTTGCGCACGCTGACCTACGGCGTGAAGCTCATTTGGACGCCGAATAAAATGTGTCAGTTCGATGTCGCATGGGAGCGTTATGAAATGCAGGGCCGCGACGGAGTGACTTCCACCAGCGCTTTTCCGCAGGCAAATATTTTCACCACCGGCCTGCGTCTGAGTTGGTAAGTTAAATCCAACAACGCAACACCGCCGCATGCTCGCCTCACCATGACCGCTCTCGTCCCACTTTCCGTTATGAGCACTTCGCCCACGATGCCGTGTTGGGGGGAGGGGGCATTGCGGAATTTATCGTTTCGGGCCTTGGGTACGGATTGCACGGTGCGCTATATGGCGCCATCCGCGGATGCGGCGCAGCAGTATGAGCAAGCCGCGAGACAGTGGGTCGAGAATTTTGAGGCGCGCTATTCCCGCTTCCGACCGACGAGCTTGGTTTCAGGCATCAATGCTTTGGCCGGTATTTCTTCCGTAGCAGTGGATGCGGAAATGGAGCAGATGCTCGATGTCTGCGGGGCGGTCCATGCGATGACGGGCGGAATGCTCGATGTCACGGCCGGCCCGCTCATTCGCTTGTGGGATTATCATCAGCCGGCGGCCGTGTTGCCGAGTGCGGCCCGGGTGGCGGAAGTGCGCGAGTGCGTCGGCTGGTCGAAGGTGCAACGCACCCCGGGGCGGGTGTTTTTGCCGCGCGCGGGGATGGCCTTGGATTTTGGCGGCTGGGGTAAGGAGTGGGCTGTTGATGCCGTGGCGCAGCTGGCCGCCTCGTTTGGTATTTCGCAGGTGCTGGTCGATTTTGGCCACGATATCCGTGGCATCGGCACTCCGCCCGGGCGTCCGGCGTGGCATGTCGGGCTGGAAGATCCCGCTCAGCCGGGTACTCATCGCGGGAGCGTGGCGCTCTTGGCGGGCAAAGGCATTGCTTCCTCGGGAGATTATTTGCGCGGCTTCAACCGCAACGGCCGGCGCTATGGCCATATCGTCGATCCACGGACGGGTGAACCGGTCGCGCATGATTGCCGCCAGGTCACGGTGGTGGCTGATAGCTGCATGCAGGCCGGAATACTTTCTACTACTGCATTCATACTGGGGCCGGTCGCGGGACTGGAGTGCATCCAACGATTTCCCGGGGCAGAAGGAATTATCAACACTCACACCACCCGTGCCCAGACGCGCGGATTTTGGAACTATGTCGCGACCTAATTTAACTTCGGTTATTTGCGCCGCGGTTTTGTTGACCGTCGCGGTCCAGCCGCTCAGCGCGCAGCCCGCGGTGGGGGATGAATTTCCTGTTTTGGCCGAGGGTGCCCTCGGGGAAAAAATATCCGCAAGGGCAGGGCCGGTGGTGCTCGGAGTAAGCGTGGATGAGAATGCGAACGACCACGCCGCATTCCTGAAAAAACATGCCCCGCCTTTTGCCGCCGTGCGCGATGACGAGCAGAAATTGGTTTCGGCCGTCCGGATTCCGGTGATGCCTGTTTCCTCCGTGATTGGGTGCGACGGAAAAATTCGTGCCATTCGCTCCGGTTATCATGGCGCAGAAACCGACCAGGCTCTTTGCGCCGCCCTTAACGTCACGCTCGCTGAAACTTCTGCTCCATGAACCTTCGTACTCTTTTCCGATTCGGCTACGTTCTTTTCGCTGCCATTCTCTGCGGCCTTGGTTCCGGCTGCACGTCACCGAAAGTTCAGCCTTGGGAACGGGCTGAGCTCACCACCTATGCCATGCGCACTGATCGTGATCCACAGGCCAGCGCTCTATCCGAACATACCTGGTTCTCCCGCGAAGCTTCTGCCGGCGGCCGCGGCGTCGGCGGCAGCGGTTGCGGATGCAACTGATTCCTCCCGCCCAGTAGAATAATAATCTTCTTTATCCACGCACCCTCATGGCCCACTCACTTTCCTGCCAGTTCACGCGACGCTTGGGCTCGTTGCAATTACCCGTGTTAATGCTCATGGCGCTGCTCCAGCGCACCCCCGTGTTGCGATTGATCGCCGGGACAGAATCTGGGTGGGTGAGTTCGTCTTTGGGGCAGGTGTTGAAAGCTTCGGCGATAGTCGCAGCCATGCTCCGGGCGGTCGACACGGTGGCAGGTGCGACGCTGCTGGTGACGAATCCCGATAGTCCGGCTGAGGCCACTGTGGGCGTGCCGTTTTCGGCGGCCTTCGCTTATACCGGGGGGGCCACCACCGTGGGGTCGTATTCGATTTCCGGTCTGCCGCCGGGATTGTCGGTTCCCGGCTCATTTATTTCCAATGGT
>JANYCF010000003.1 GCA_025360455.1 Opitutaceae bacterium
CGTGCGGCTTCTTCACGCCGCGCATGATGGAACCGCTGATGCATTCGGCGCCGAGTCCTCTAGGGCCGGCGGTGCAAGCGGTGCTCGTGGTGTGCGTGAGTGGGAAACGCCGGTTCGCATCGTACGGGGCGTAGGCGGGGCGTACGGCGAGGCCGCTTTGCGGAATCACACCGATGCCGCGCCAGTCGCGATCACAGATTTCAAAAATGGTTTCGACAATCTTGCGGGCATGAAGGTTGCCTTCGGTGCGGACGGCGCGGGAGTAGGCGTTTTCAACCTCAGTGCGGCCGCTCTCCAGCTGTTTCACGCAAAGCAATATTCCCTCGAGGATGTCGACCGGTTCGAAACCGGTGATGATGATAGGCGCGCCGAATTCACGCGCGATGGGACCGTATTCCTCGATGCCCATGATGGTGCACACGTGGCCGGCAGCGAGGAAGCCCTGCACGAGGTTATCGGGCGAACCAAGGATGGCGCGCATGGCGGGCGGTACGAGGACGTGTGAAGTGAGGATGGAAAAGTTTTTCACGTGCTCGCGCTCGGCCCGGAGGACAGAGAGGGCGTTGGCGGGCGCGGTGGTTTCGAAACCGACGGCGAAAAATACGACCTGCTTGGCGGGATTCTCCAGCGCAAGGGTGACCGCATCGAGTGGGGAATAGACGATGCGGACATCGCCGCCGCGGGCTTTCGCCGTGAGCAGGTCGATCCCGTTGCCCGGAACGCGAAGCATGTCGCCGAAAGAACAGAGAATGGCTTTGTGGTTGAGCGCGAGATCCACCGCTTGGTCGATGAGATCGGCACTGGTCACGCAGACGGGACAACCGGGACCGTGGACGAGGGTGATATTTTTCGGGAGCAGGTCGTCGAGCCCGAATTTCACGATGGCGTGGGTCTGGCCGCCGCAAATTTCCATGAGGGTCCAAGGCCGTGTCGTGGCGCGCGCGATGGCGGCGGCAAGTTGGTGGACTATTTTGGCGTCGCGATATTCGTCGACGTATTTCATGGGGCGGTGGTTTGAAAATGTAGGAGCCTGCTTGCAGGCGACCCGAAGGTGGTTCGGTGCGGACGTTTTGGTCGCCTGTAAACAGGCTCCTACAAAGAGGAGGGAATGGGGTTGGATTCGTTGGTGGGCGACTCGGCGAGATCGATGCCGTCGAGTTCGCCCATTTCTTTGAGGTAGCGAAACGTTTCGGCGGCTTCTTCCGGATCGACGGTGCTGATGGCGACGCCGACGTGGACGAGCACGAAATCTCCGAGCTTGGCTTCGGGGGTGCAGGTGAGACTGACGAGTTTGACGACGCCGGCGAAACTGACTTTTGCGGAGCGGAGCAACGGATCGTCGCCGATGAGGGCGATTACTTTACCGGGAACTGCGAGGCACATGGAAGGAAGGGGGTTGAGTTTTCTCTAGACTTGTCATTGCGAGGAGCGAAGCGACGAAGCAATCCAGCTGGATCGCCACGGCCGGCAAAGCCGGCCTCGCGATGACAAATATTTGTACGCACTGCATTCATGGAGTGGGCAACGTGACGGTCGTGAGATTTAGCAGCGCGGCGAGAGCTTGGCCGGCGGCGATAGAGTTATCGTTCGGCGACAACCGCCGGTGCACGAGGACGCGGAAACCGGCAGAGATCAGTGCCTCGGAGGCGAGAGAGTGAAGCAGCGCGTTTTGAAAACAGCCGCCGGTGAGTACGATGGTGCCGACGTCGGCTTGACGCGCCACGGCGACCATCGACTGTGCCAAACCGCGGTGAAAGGCGGCGGCGAGTTCAGCAGGATTTTCGCGTGAGGTGAGGAGTTGCTCGACGGCGGGTTGCCAGTCGAGATCGAAACGGGCACCGGGAGTGCGCGCAGAAATTAGGGGGAAGGGCAAAATTTGGTTATTCGAAAACGCGCGAGTCGCAGCGGCTTCGACGGCGAGCGGCAGTTGGCCTTCGAAGGCCTTGTGCGTGCCGAGACCGAGCAGTGCGCCGACGCCGTCGAACAGTCGACCGGCGCTGGAACAAAGCGGTGAATTCAACTGGTGCGTGAGCATCGTTTGCAACGTGGTGATTTCGTATTCCGAATATCCCGTCCGGGCCGCGATCATGGGGAATTGTCCGATCTCATGCGCCAGAGCGAGGATGACGCGGCGCGTATCCTTCACGGCGGCTTCACCGCCGGGGAGCCGGAATGGGCGCAAGCGCGCGAAGCGTTCGGCATGATTTTGTTTTAGCAGAATAAATTCGCCGCCCCAAATCGAACCGTCTTCGCCATAACCGGTGCCATCCCAGGCAATGCCCAGTACGTTGTCCGCCGGCTGTTCATGTTCCAGCAGACAGGCGAGCACGTGGGCCAGATGATGCTGCACGGCGATGCGGGGTAAACAGAGCTGTGCGGCATGGCGCGTGGAGGAATAATCGGGATGTTTGTCATGCGCGACGGCGGCGAAATTCACGCCGTGAAGCTCGCTTAACATGAGAATGGTTTCTTCGAAGACTTGACGCGTCGCCAAATTGCCGAGATCGCCCAAATGCGGACTGAGGACGACCTGATGGCCGGAGGCGACCGCTACGGTGTTTTTCATTTCGCTGCCGAGACAGAGGAGCGAGTCCGGTAATCGACTGGGGAGACGGAGTGGTGCAGGAGCATAGCCGCGGGCCCGGCGCAGTAAAATCGGTTCAGCCTTGGCCGTGAGCCGGACCACGGAGTCATCAACCGGGCGAGCGATGGGGCGGTTGTGTTCTAGAAAAAGATCGGCGATCAACTTGAGTCGGAGGTGGGCTTCGTCGTTGTCGGTGCAGAGGGGTTCGTCGGATAAATTGGCGCTGGTGGCGACCAGGGGAAAATCCACTTCGTTGAGCAGCAACACATGCAGCGGTGAGTAGGGGAGGAGGGCACCGAGCCAGGGATTTCCCGGGGCGAGTCCGGCGGCGAGGGCGGTATCGCTTCGGCGTGGCACCAACACAATGGGCGCGGGAGGCGAGGTGAGCAGCGCTTCGGCGGCGGGTGATACTTCCGTGAACTGACGGAGTTGGGCGAGGTCGCGGAACATGACCGCGAGGGGTTTTTCTTCGCGGTGTTTGCGGCGACGCAGCTCGGCCACGGCGGTGGCATTGGTGGCGTCGCACATCAGATGATAACCGCCCACACCTTTCACGGCGATGATCAGTCCGGCACTGAAAAGCGTGCGAACGGAACGGAGCACCCTCTCGCGTTCGCCGAGAGTTTTTCCTCGGGGATTGGTTAACGTGAGGTGCGGGCCGCAGACCGGACAGGCATTCGGTTCAGCGTGAAAGCGCCGGTTGGTGGGATCATCGTACTCGCGCTGACAGGCCGGACACATCGTGAAGGCGCGCATGGTGGTGTGCGGCCGGTCGTAGGGCAGATGTTCAATGAGCGAGTAGCGCGGGCCGCATTGCGTGCAGTTGATGAACGGATAGCGGTGGCGCCGGTCGGTGGGATCAAGGAGTTCGCGCCGGCAATCGGCGCAGAGAGCGAGGTCGGACGGAGTGGCAGTGGTGATCTCTCCGCCGGCGGGACTGGCGATGATGACGAATCCTTCGCTGGTCGGGAGATGATCGAAGTTCGGTAGGAATTCATCCAGCGCAGTGATTTTTGCCGCAGGCGGCGCTGCTTCGATGAGTTCGTGGGCGAGAGAATTTATTTGGGCGCGATCGCCGCAGGCCCGGATCAAGACACCATCGGCATCGTTAAGGACCCAGCCGTGGAGCCCGAGTCGCGTGGCGGTGCGGTGCACGAAGGGCCGGTAACCGACGCCCTGCACGGTGCCGCGCACCCGGAGGAGAACATCGGTCAATGTTGGGGTAGTGCGCATCGTGTTGCCTGTGGGATAAGGGGCTTTAGGTTTGGTCGGAGAGGTTTTTTAAAAATGAATACCACTCGGGCAGACCTTCACCGGTGCGGGCGGAGAGCTGGATGATTTTTGCCTGCGGTGCGATGCGCCGGATATTTTCCACGGCGAGATCGCGCTGGAAGCCGAGTACATCTGCGACGTCGATCTTGGTGAGCAACACAAGGTGGGCGGATTTAAAAATCGGCGGATACTTGAGCGGCTTGTCCTCGCCTTCGGTGGTGGAGAGCAACACGACGCGCACTTGCTCGCCGAGATCGAACGAGGCGGGACAAACGAGATTGCCGACGTTCTCGATAAAGAGCACGCGCACGCCGTCGAGATTGATGGATTGGGCGGCGCGGGCGATCATGCCGGCGTCGAGGTGGCAGACCGTGCCGGTGGTAATCTGGGCGACGGGAGCGTGCGGTCGGCTGAGGCGTCGGCCATCGTTGTCGGTTTCCAGATCGCCGACGAGTACGGCGCACTTGGTTTGCCGGCCGAACTCATCGAGCGTGCGTTCGAGCAAGGTGGTTTTGCCGGCGCCAGGCGAAGAGACGAGGTTGAGTGCGGCCAGGCCGCGACCGAGAAAATAGCCGCGGTTTCGCTCGGCGAGGATGTCGTTTTTTTCGAGGAGAGGAATGTTGAGATCCACCGAGCGCACGGCGATTTCGCCATTGGCGCTGGCGGCGAGGGCGGCGGCGATCTCGGCGGAAAGCGGAGCGGAGAGTGCGCGAGCCGTGCTGGTCGCGGCACCGGTGAGAGCGTTGATCCGGTAGTTCAACGTGGGCTCGGGTAGCGTGGGGGAGTTCTTCATAAATCGGGAAATTCGAGACGGGCGATGCCGAGTTCCTGGCCGGCACGGATGTCGCCGGAATATTCGCCGCATTGGGGGCATTGAAAAATGAAACCGCGCTCGACGCCGAACTCGGTCGAACAGGCGGCACAACGCGCGCGAGCCGGCACCGTTTCAATTTCGAGCACGGCTCCGGCGGCGATGCTGGTGGGGGCGAGCGCTTCGTACGCGAAACGTAGTGCAGCTTGATCGACGCCGGCGAGCGTGCCGATGCGCAGCACAATTCGTGAAACACGGGAGGCGCCGTGTTTGACGGCTTGATGCCGGACGGCGTCGAGGGCCGATTCCATGATGCCGAGTTCGTGCATGACGTTAGCCTGAATATTTCATACCTAAAGCAGCCGAATCCTTTTCACAGAGGGCACAGAGGCTGACACAGAGGGAGAAGGAGTATACAAGGTGCGGGAGGTTATCACGCTGATGAGCTGGCGTGGACGCCAAACCCGAAGCTTGGGTCTCTGGGTTTCGCTCTGTGACCTCTGTGTTCCTCTTTCTGTCTCTGTGACTAAAGAATTTCATGGCTTGGGTGCGGATTACGCGGGTACGGGGTTGAATCGCGGTCACCGTGCCGCTCGGGCGGGTCGGGTGGGACTGGCCGCGTGGGCGACGAGGGCAAGGGAGGGAGGTTCATCATGCCACTGGTAGGCTATCATGAATCGAGACAGGGCATCTCGCGCCTGTTGGGATTATCTGCGCAACGATTGCGGTGGGGAAATCAGATCCCGTCGCGTGACCGCTAAGTTTTGTGACATGTTGCCGGCTGTATTCAGGTGGGGCGGCGAGTCCCTTTGCCGCCGCTCACTCACGGCAAGGCGGTCGGACACGAACGGCGGGCAAGGGACTGCCCGCCCTACCGAAGGCATCGTTGCAAATTTTCCGAGTTGAACCACCAGTGGTCACCACGGAAGACACGGAATAGGGAAGGGGCGTTGTGGTTATGATGGGGGAGCGAGCTGGTTCGCGACGATTGGCGAATGAGTCGTGAGCAAGCTCGCTCCCACAAGAGAGCTAGAGATTTTCGCGGATACGCCCCAGTCCACGGGGCCGCGAACGCTCAAAAAAACGGTCGAAAAAATCTTTTCGCCAATCGCTCCGGTTTGGTTTCTCTCGGGTCATGCCTGCTTTCGAAGGACTGCGTTCACCTTACGACAAAACCATCGGTGGTCTGCATCATCTCGGTCGGATGCTCGACAAGATCCGCCTCTGGCAGGCGGGCAAACTACCGGAGGATTTTCACCGCAACTACGGCCTCTCGATCGGCCTCGACGGCCAGCTGTGCGGATTTCTCAGCGTTAAGTTTGCCGACGTGGAAGCGAAGGTGGCGGCGGGCGTGCCCGATGCGGAGGTTGCCGAATGGATGTTCGTGAACGGGCTGCGCCCGAACCGGAGTCAGATTTATATTTGGAACGAACACTCCCGCAAACTCGGATGGAATGATCGCCTCACCGACTACCTCTCCGGTATTCGGCAGGAGCCAGGTTTGACTCACATTACGGCGCAAACGTCTTTCGGTTTTATTGAGCAAAGCGAAGGTCGTATCCCGCCGGCGGTGAAGTAGCGCGGTGGGGCCGGTTTCGGCAACCGGTGGTCTGACCTAACTAAGTTATCGGATGAATCGTCCCGGAGGAACCGTGGGTGCCCAGAGGGGGCGGCGGTTGGTCCAGGCTGAGGGCTTGGCTTTTATGCCAAAGCATATCCCAGAATTCCGTCATCAGAATGCCTGCGTCGGCCAGCAGCTTATGGATGATTGGGCCCATACCTTGCTATCGGTACAAAAGCGCTCGAGATTAAGTGCCAGGTGCATCGCATTGCGGGGCATAAAACTTGAAATCGTTACGGTCTCGGACGCATCTTGGGTCGGTAAAACACTTATGGCCCAAATCATCATCTATTCACTGCGGGAAAACTTCGCCGGACGGAAATAGGCGATTTCTGATACCTTGCACGGCTGCGTAACCACGGCATTGGGATTGCTCGCGGACAAGCGATTTCACCGCTTCATCGCATTCGACCATGAGGATTTTGTGTATCCAGCGGACCGCAGTGCACGCTACACCATCATCGAGATCAGCTTGTTCGAGGGAAGGACCAAGGAAACGAAAAAGGCCCTGATCCGGCTGATTTTCCAACGCTTTGAAACAGAGCTCGGCATTCCACCGCAAGACGTAGAAATGACTATTCACGAAAGTCTGAAGGAAAATTGGGGCATTCGCGGCAAGCCCGGCGATGAATTGGCGTTGTCCTACGTGGTGGAAAAATGAACCGGCCGGTGTGATAAATCCCACCTGGGACGTGGGGGAGTATTGGGAGAACGGGCCCCCGCGCTCCTTCGTCATGATCGCGGGAAAGTCCAGTGTTCGGGTTTGCGCCTCCGATCGGCGTTCAGCCCTTGGGTTGCCGCCCGAATTTTCGGCGCGGCGCGGCGCAGCAGTTGATCGGGATCGCCCCACTCCCCTTCAATGAGAGTCGTGTTGGGCACCTCGATCAGTCCGCGAACATGGGAACGCATGAGGCTGGCGAGTTGTTCGACGGCGCGTTCGCCCACGATGCGGTGGTTTTGCCGAATGCCAGCCGTGACTCCGCCGGAGTGGGGGATCACGTCAAGGCTGGCCACCGCCACCTCTTTGCCTGGGTGCAGGTTGGCGAGCTGCAAAGCCGCAGGAATGTTATTCCAGTTGCTGATGACGACTTCGACTTGATGAGCCTGCGCCCACGGTCCGATTTCGAGGGCGATCTCGGCAGGGATGTTGCCGTGAAAAACCAACGGGGGAATGAAGGCGAGATGGGGCGTAATCGAGATCTCCGCGTAGTAACCGGCGGTGAAGGCATTTTTCAAATAGAGTTCATCATCCTTTCCAGCCGCCAGTCCGATGCGTTGGAAACCGAGCTCGCTCAGTTCGCGGATGGCTTTGCGAGTGATGGCCAGTTGATGGTTCGAGATGGTGTGGAGGGGCAACCGAAGCTGCTGCGACTCGATGGCCACTACGCTGAACTGCGACCAATCGAGATGGCACTCCGTGGATAGATCGACAAACACCCCCAGAATAATGCCGGTGATACCGCGCGCCTGCAGGATATGTTGCATGCGCAGCCCGGCCTTGGCTTCGTGCCCGACATAGAACACTTCGAGGTGGTAGCCGAGGAGGGCGGCTTGCGCCTGGGCGCCTTCGAGAAAATTCCTTCGCGGATACATATCGGGATACTTTTCGGCCAGCTCGCTGGCATCATTAAGATTGAAGAGGAAGGCCATTGTGGGCGGATTTTTCACTGCTTGGCCGGAAATCCGGTACGAATTCAGTGCGCCGAGCATTGGGTCGGGCCGGTAACCTAATTGTGTGGCGAGCGCCTGGATTTTTTTGCGCGTTGCTTCCGGCAACCTTGGGTCGTTGCGCAGGGCCAACGAGACTGTGCTCGGATGGACGCCGGCGGCTTGGGCAACCTCTTGCATCGTGACGTGGTGGGGCGTGGGCATGCAATACGTCGGGGGTTTGGAACTACTTAAAGGCTACGCGCCTCCTTGGCCTTCAAGCAAGGCCACGATTCCCGTTCATAATTTCTGAACGCTGTGCTTGCGGGTTCAATTTTGTGGGATGGATGTGGGTCCATTGCTGGCCGCGACATAAAAAGGACCGTGGGGTAGCCACGGCCCTTGATCTATGACTGGATTGAGTGGTGGGCTGAGCCTCGCGGCCGGAAGGAGAAGCTCAG
Source organism: Opitutaceae bacterium (assembly GCA_025360455.1). GTDB lineage: Bacteria > Verrucomicrobiota > Verrucomicrobiia > Opitutales > Opitutaceae > Didemnitutus. Next base: position 8,397 of record JANYCF010000003.1, read on the forward strand.
CCCGTCGATGGTTTAGAAGGTTTCAACTAACGGGGCCTGGTTGGCTTGGTACCGCGTGAGGGAGTAGGTCACCCGGGTTTTTAGCGCGCCCGTCCCGTCGAAAATCAGCACCACCGTCGATTGCTGCGTAATCGAGCCGTTGTACTCGGCGGCATGGTTGGCCGAGACGTTTATCTTGGTGTCGCCGGAACCGCCGACGGGGTTGGTGTCCATCCGCACCGTGTAGGTGTGATTGGCTGAGTCCTCGTTGAGTATCATCACGGCGAGTCGGGTTTGGCCGCTGGTGCTGGTAGCGTTGACGGCCACATTGGCGTTGGAAGACGAGCTGGCGAGGTAGCCGCCGGGGAGCATATAGTCGCCTAGCAATTGCGCGTGGTAGTAGCTGGAACGTGGCACTTGGTTTCCGGCAGTGCCACCAAGGTAACCCAGATCGTTGCCGTCGCCACTGCCGTTGTCCTGCCAGGTGCTCCAGGTCGCCATCGTGAACACGCCATATTTCATTCCCACCCGATAGTATTCGGCGAAGAATTGGCCGTTGAGGAACGAGTTCGTTGCCACATCGGTCGGGCTGTTGTTGCCGGGATTCTGGTAGGTGAGATTGAATTCCCCCAGGTTCCAGCTCAGGGCATCGGGCCCGGTGCGTTGGTTTTGCTGGTTCGCGGCAGCGATCTGCGTGAGCAAGGGAGCCACGTTGTTGTACTCGAAATCATGATGTAATTCCGTGAGCACAGCGGCGCGACTGATGTTCGTCCCGAAAGGATAGCGGTGGAAACTGATTCCGTTCACGTAGTAGCGCCCCTTGGCGTCCTTGCCCGTAATGTCAGCGTGCCCGCCCAACAGTGCCCCATACTTGGTGCCCGAGTACCAGGCGCAGTCGGGCGCAAAGATTTGGATGGTGGGATCCTGATCACGCATTTGCGGTGCGATATTTCTCACGTAGTTGCCGATGACATCAGCCAGGGCGTTTTCGTCGGTGGGCAGGGCTCCATCTCCGTCGGGTTCATTGCCGATCGACCAATACTTCACCCCGAGCCTGTTCTGCACATTCAGCAAGTTGACCAAATGGACGGCCACCGAGGCATTTTGGATTCGGGAGACTTGGATCCAGGGTTCGGCACCGACGTCCCGGATCGCGTTGACCAGCGCGACGAGGCCAGCATCGCCGAATTGGGTCGAATTGTTGTCGAAGTCAATTCCGCCGACGCGGATGAGTTTCACGTTGCTGTCGCCAATAAGGAGCCAGCGTGGGTCCGAGAGGTTGTTGCTCGGAAGGTATTCCCAGTCGTTGAGGCCGAGGAATTGGGCATTAACCGGCGTGCCAGCCGGGAAGGGAAGAGAGTTGTTGATCGCCAGGCTCAAGCTCGCTGAGCCCGTGCCACCGGTGTTGCTGGCGGACAGTGTCACGGCGCTCGTGCCCGCTGCGGTTGGCGTGCCGGAGATCAGGCCGGTGGCAGGGTTCACGCTCAGGCCCGCTGGCAAATTGCTCGCAGCGAAGCCCGTCGGATTGTTGGTGGCGGTAATCGGGTAGGTGAAGGGAGCGCCGACATAGCCGGTCGTCGTCAGTGCGCTCGTGATCACGGGAGGAGGCGGTGGGGGCAAGACCCCGGCGTTGAGTTCGATGGCACTGATCTTCGGGTTGTCCGCCGCGCCGACGGTGAACTGCACGGTAACTTGCCCGCCCGCGCTGGAAGTCGAATCGAATTCCTTCACGAGGGCCTTGTTGACTCCGCCGGCTGCTGCGGTGATGTCGAAGTTGGTCAACACTTGTTGGCCATTGATCAGGACATTGAACTGGCGCAAGCCCGTGCCGGCCGCCCCTTGGTTGGCCAGACCGGT
>JANYCF010000142.1 GCA_025360455.1 Opitutaceae bacterium
GCGCGATGGCCTTCAGCTGCTCCGCGAGGCTCGTGCCATGCACAATTACACCCCGGTGATTTTTCTCACCGGTGATGACCGCCCCGAGCTCGATGAAGAAGTGCTGGAAGCCGGCGCCATGGATTTTCTGGTGAAATCCGAACTCACCCCCCAGTTGCTTGAACGTTCGGTGCGCTACGCGATCAAGATGGGGCAGATGCTCGATCAGCTGCGCCAACAGGCGACGTATGATGAGTTGACGAAACTGCACAACCGCCGCGAATTTGACCGACTGATCGTGGACGAGTGGCAACGCAGCGTGCGTTTCAAGCATCCGTTCGCCTTGGTTATTCTCGATATCGATTTTTTCAAGAAGGTGAATGATACGCACGGCCACCAAGTGGGAGACGAAGTGTTGCGACATGTGTCCAGTCTGCTGGCGGGGCAGTTGCGCATCGTCGATAAACTCGCGCGCTACGGTGGCGAGGAATTTGCCTTGATCATGGTTGAAATTGGCCGGGCCGATGCGCGTGAAGTCTGTGACCGGTTGCGGGCCTTGCTGGCGGAAACGCCGTATGTCTCGCCCGGAAATGATCTCACCATCGAAGTAACGCTCAGTGCCGGAGTGGCGACGATGCCCGAGGATGCCGACACGGTGGAGCAGTTAATCGCCGCCGCTGATGAAGCGCTCTACACCGCCAAACGCCTCGGTCGAAATCGCGTGGTAACCACGAAGAATCGCGCCCTACGCGCGGCATGGTGAAGTGGAAATTTTGTAGGAGCCTGTTTACAGGCGACAATAAACACCGCTCACAACACACACAGAGTTGAGAGGATTTCGTGGTAGGGCGGGACCGCTGGGCCCGCCGCGAAGGTTGTTACGGCGCGCCCAGCGGTCGCGCCCTACCCACGAAATAGAGAAAAAGCATAGGACGATTGATATCAAATCGTCCGTCCTTTCGGCACCATGATCCGCAGGCTTTTGGGGCGGACAGTGATTTCCAAACGCGAGGCTTCGGCTCTGGGTTCGCCGTCGGTGTGGACCCAACCGGGTTTGTCGCGCTCGATCACAAAGGAACCGCCTTGCAACATGACGATGGAGGGCACGCGATCCAGGGAGCCGTGAAACAACCGCCAGAAGAGTGGAATCGCATTGAGGAAATTCACGCGCGGAATCGCGGTGAGGTTCAGCAGGCCGTCGCAGAGTGATGCGCCGGGCGCGATGTAGGCGTTGTTGCCGTATTGGGCAGAGTTGGCAATCGCGAGGGTCAGCGCTTCGACTTGGGTTTTTCCGCCGGCGTGATGGATCGTGTAGGTTTCGGGTTGATAGTTCCACCACGCGCTGAAGCCGGTGCGGAGGTAGCCGCTGAACCCACGGTTGGCGAGCACGGCGAAGCGGCCGGCGATGAGTGCTTCGAAGCCCACGCCTGCGGCGCAGAAAAACGGATCACCGTTGATCAGGCCCGTATCCATCGCCAGGGGTTCGCCCTCCGCGAGGGTGCGGAAAGCGCCTTGGCCGGGACCGGGCACGCCCACATGCCGACCGAGTCCGTTGCCCGAGCCGCAGGGGATGAGGCCGAAAATTACGGAGGTGCCGACGAGCGCGGTGGCGACTTCGTTCATCGTGCCATCGCCGCCGATGGCGATCACGAGTTCACAGCCTTCATCCACCGCTTGGCGAGCAAGCTCAGTCGCGTGGCGCGGGTGCGTGGTGGAAACGACCTTCGCATCCCAACCGCGTTGCGCGATGAATTCCATGGCGCGATCCCGCAGGTAGGGATTACGGCGGTTGGAGCCGGAGTGGGGATTGAAGATGAACCGGGCTTTCAAAGGAGGACGCCAAGCAGAACTGCGGATGCCCCGGATTGCACGGATTTTTTGGCAACGAATGGGTGAATAAATATTGGTTTCCTAACCGCGAATAGACGCGAAGGAACGCGAATGGATTCAGAAGTTAAGCTGCGCTACCTCTATGCTGATCAATTCCCCGTGGCGCATGGGAACTTTGAGACGGGTCTTGTATGAAACTACCGGTACGCTGCTATGAAGTCTTAGGTCCATATTTTCAGCTATGGCGTCCAAGAGAAAACCGCTGCGCTTGGTGCGATCTTCAAACAAGGGGACATAGAGGAATCGGCCGCCGATTGTCGGCTGGATATAGCTGGCCAGAAAGGTGGCTTGGCGTTGTTTCCGCCCGATCTCGATCATGAAGCGAAACAGAACAACTTCAGCGTCGGCTGGCGTTCCATAGTGTCGGATGTCCGTCGCTTTAATGAGGCGTGTGGGCTGTGGATCAGGCAAATGAACTTTGCCCAAGAATTCTATGGTTGGACGGTATCGTTTGAGCAGTTCGGCATCAGTCAACCGAGCTCCCTGAGGAACGAAAACCGGTAGGGTAACGCTGAGGTAGATGGAAGGAACCGAGGTTTTGGCCGGATGCAGGTCATAGGATACTTCGCAAGAGACGAGCGAATCGGCTATGCCAATAATAGCCGCGCAGTTTTCTGCCGACTTCGTTTTTGCGTAGAAGGTGGCTTCGTTTTGCCGTCTTCATCAACGATAACAATAGCAATTGGATTAGCGCTCGCCAAGACGGCAACAATGACAGTGAAAAACAGTGTTGAGATGATTTTCATCATTAATGCTCCGGCATCAGGACCGAAATGACCTTGTTGCCATGCCGGCGGTAAATACGGAAATCGGCATCGAGGGTGAGGATGGTGCTGCCGGAGTGGATTTCCGACAGGCGGACCAGACAGGCATCGGCCAGAGACATGGGACGATCCCGGTATCGGCGCATCAAGACACGCAAATCGGTGAGCTGGTCCTCGACCTCGAGTCCTACCCGGAGAATTCCTCGTTCCAGCAAGGCGAATAGCGGATCGGTCTCCCGGCCTTCGCGTTTCAGGAGAAATGCCGCTTCGGTTAACACCGGCTCGCAGGTCAGCAGCGGTGGTTGCAGCCGCTTCCATTGCTCGCAGACCCAGCCGTGATGTTCGAGACCGGTAGCGAGGAATGTTACCAGCGGCCCGGTATCGATGAGGATGGAGCTCTTCATCGGCCGAAACGATCCATGTGTTTCGGATTGGTCGCTAGATCGCGGGGTAAGCCCTTCACCGAGCCGGCCAAATCACGAGCGAGGTCGTAGCAAGAGGCCGTGCCCCCGGTGGCGCGAGGTTCGAGCGACTTGGTCAAACACTCCCGCACCAGTGACGATTTGGTGGTGCCCCGTGCACGGGATTCTTTTTCTAGAATTTCCAAGAGGTGATCGGGTAATTTGAGGGAGATCGTCGTCATGGGATTTGGGTAATACGCACCGATCTTGTAGGCAATACTTGATTTTTCGTAATGGTCTGCTCGCGGCTGTTTTCACGTTTTCGGTCTGCATCTTCAAACGCGGTTACGGAATAGTCTCCCCGGCGGACCGAGGCTCGTCAGGGACGACTCGCCCTACCTCTGGTAAAATCATTCCCCCATGACTAAAACTGGCTTTGCGTGTTGGGGGCGGACTGTTTCTCTGAGGAGGTGTCGCGTATCATTCATGTTCTCACGGGGTGCACCGCCGTCGGTAAGACGGAGCTGGCGTTGCGCTGGGCGGAGGCGAACGGAGCGGAGATTATTTCGTGCGATTCTCTGCTGTTCTACCGGGGCATGGATATCGGCACGGCCAAACCGACGGCGGCGGAGCAGGCGCGGGTGCCGCATCATTTGATCGATATTTGTCCCCTCTCCGGGAAGATGGATGTAACACAATACGTTACTAAAACCCGGTCGGTGCTGGCGGACGTGTGGACCCGGGGCCGGGCGGTGCTGGTGACGGGAGGAAGCGGATTTTATTTGAAGAGTTTTTTTGCCCCAGTGGCGGATGAGGTCGCCGTGCCGGCGGTGTTGCGCGAGGAATTGCGGACGCGGCTGGAGCAGCAGGGCTTGGCGGTGTTGTTGGCGGAATTGCGGGCATTGAATCCGGCGGGACTGGGCGCGCTCGATACGCAAAATCCACGTCGGGTGTTGCGGGCGTTGGAGCGCTGTCGGGCCTCGGGTCGGACCTTGGTGGATTTGCAGGCGGAATTTGCGGCGCAACCGGCCCCCTTCGCCGACTGCACGGTGCGGCTTTGCGAGTTGGTGCGCGAGAAAGAGGAACTGGAGCAACGCATCGAAGTCCGGGTGGCGGCGATGTTGGCGCAAGGGCTGGTGGCCGAGGTGCGTGGCTTGCTTGCGCTCGGCTTGAAGAATAATCCCAGCGCGGCGATGGCGATCGGGTATCGGGAGACGATTGATTTTATCGAGGGGCATTTAGCTGAAAGTGAACTCGCACCCTTGATCGTGAAAAACACGCGGGCACTCGTGAAGAAACAGCGCACATGGTTTAAAACCCAGCTGCCGCCGCATCAGCCAGTGGTGGCGGAATCAGCGTTGCTCGAAGGGCTCTTTGCGCCGCCAATTTAACCACATGGTCAGGACCGGCGAAACCAAGGCGCCGAGCAGCGTGTAAAGCCCGATGGAGTTAACGGCGAGACCGACAGGCGTGACGCTCCAACGAAATGATCCCGCAAAGAGGCGAATCGAATCTTCGGATTGACCGGCCGTCCGCATTTTGGCCACGTGCCAATTCAAGTAATGGAAGGGCCAGTCGGGATTGATGAAGCGGAGATAGATGTTGAGAAAAGTGCAGAACAGCAGACCCGCGACCAAACTGGTGAGTGCGCCATAGAGGAATCCTTCCCAGACCGGTAGCCAATAGCGTTGGAGGACGCTCATTTTTTGACGCAGAAAGAGATAGAGTATCACGAACAAAATTACCTCTGTACCCCAATTGGTGTAGGTGTTGAGGTCGAGGTGCGTGGTGTGCAGGCCGAGCAAAAATTCGGCGAGCATCCACAGGCTCATGCCCAAGCCCGCGATCAAGCCGTATTTCATTTCCGGTCTCATGCGGTGGGAGCCGTGCGGCGGAGGCGCACGAAAATAATGATATGCGTGGCGATGATCAAGGGGACGAGGAACGTGGGTAGCAGACTGAGCGGGAGGTAAGTGAGCGCGCGCAACTGGGCGGGATCTTGCAGGCCAAGGCGGGCGGCGGTGAAGAGTACGAAGAGGATATCCATCAGGCCGAAAATATTCCAGAAACGGATGGCGCGTAGACGGGTGGCTTCACCCAGCGGAACGAGGCAAACCAGCAGCGCACTGACGGCGACTGCTATATCACCCCAACCACCGGGCACCGCGAAAGCGTAGGGGAGTTCACCGCGCTGATTTAGGAGGAGAAAATAGAAACCGACGAACCGTGTGATGTGGAAAAACACGAGCGCACGCAGGTCCAGAATGTCGATCCAGCTGCGCAGCAGGCGGGTCTTGAAATAGAGCAGGAGCACGAGCGCGGTCAGGCCGAAGATGAGGCCTTGGAGTGGCGGCCCGAGTAGCGGTGTCAGCCATTGTTTTCCGCCGGCGAAGAGCGCCGTAATCAGCCAGAGCCAAAGACTGATCCGGAGGGTGAGTGGCATGGGTTGCATCGCGCTGAATGAAGATCGCAGGAAGCGGGAGGGCAACAAGGGTTTTGCGGAAAGGGGGAGTAGCGCAGGCCTCTGGCCTGCTGGTTGGCGGAAGCAGGCTGGAAGCCTGCGCTACGGTCTGATAAGACCTCCCTCCTTTACGGCAAAGTGACCGAGTACCGCTCCAGGCTACTGCCTTCGATGCGGCGGAGGGTGGAGAAAGCGTTTTGCAGGCTGACGTTGGACTGAAGCTCAGCCACGCGGGCGGTTTCGAGGTCGTTTTGCGCTTGGAGTACGCGGTAGGCCGTGGAGCGACCGGCCTTAGACCGTTCATTCTCGAGGGTGTATTGACGCTCACTTAGCAAGCTGGCTTGGTGGGAAATTTTCACACTTTCCAGATTGGTCTCGACGGCGCGGATGGCGCTGCGGACTTGCAATTCGATGTTTTGCTCCAGCTGGCGGAGACGAATTTCTTGTTGATTCAAGGCGGCTTGGGCTTGGCGGTTGCGCGCTTTGTCGCCGACCTGACCCCAAGGATAGCTGAGGGAAAGATCGAGCTGCCAGGAGTGATTGTCGCGATCAAGGGCATCACCGAATGCTGCGCCACTGTTGCTGCGTTGACCGCTCAGGCCTACGGCACCACCGACGCTGAGACTGGGGCGGGCACCGTCTTTGGCGACTTTGACGTCGAGCTTGGCTTGCTCGACCGCGAACTGCAGGGAGAGATAATCGGGCTGGTTCTGCTTGGCCAAATTGTAAGATGAGGCGAAGACGGGGGTGGCGAGGTCAACCTCAGCAAAACGCATGGTGCCGAGGGGGGCTTCGAGTTCGAATTGGCTGATGAGGGCAAGCAGGTTTTGCTCGGAATCTTTTACGGCTTGCTCGGCGAGGAGTACGCCGCGACGGGCATTGGCGACGCCGACTTCGGCGGTGAGGACATCGAGGTCGGTGGCCACCCCGGTCTGCTTACGGGTTTTCGCCTCTTCGTGGAAACGCTCCGCAAGGGTAAGGGTGAAATTGCGGACCTTGAGTTGTTCGCGGGTGAAGACGACATCGTGGTAGGCATTCTCGGTCGAGCGGATGACGTCGAGCGCTTGGGATTTGTAATCGAGATTGGCGCGGTCGAGGCCAAGGCGGGCGCGGTTCACGCCAGCTTCATTGACGGAACGGCCAAAGCCTTTCAGGAGTTGTTGGCGGACGGCAATGGTGAGGTCGGCGTTATAGGCCGGGTTGAGTGCGCTGAGAGTTGGATTGATACGCGAACGATTGAGCTGGCTGCTGATATCGAGCGTGGTGCCGGTGTACAGTTGCTGGGTGACTCCGACGCGACTGCTGCGACTGGAGCTGTCGAAAACGGGATTGGCTTCATGCGACTCGGCTACGCTCGTGGTGGCGGTGACCACGGGTTGGTAACCCGAGCGGGCGATATCGATGGAGTCTTTCGCGATTTGCGGGCCGTAGCGTTGGATCTCGAGTTCGAAATTATGGGCGAGCGCGCGGGTGATGCACTGTT
>JANYCF010000149.1 GCA_025360455.1 Opitutaceae bacterium
TTGCCCGCTTGCGCAGGCTTGAAGCTCGATTGTCTACCCCTAGCCAACCGAACAACTAAATTATAGCTATTCCTATGCCTATATCGTCGCTGGATGAAAAAAATTCAGGAAATATGTGAGATATTTTCTAAAAGTTACCCATCAGCTGATAACAACTTTTCTAGGCTTCACTGCTTCCACTTTCGGCAACGAAACCCGCAAAAGTCCCTCTTTTAGTTCCGCGGCAATTTTTGCCACGTCAATGGTATTGTTGTGCTCAAGGGATAGCTTGAAGGGTGCATCAACTGATTCGCGATAAAGCGTCGTCCAACCGGCAGGCAATGGCCAAGCCCGACGACCACTGATGATGATACGCTCGTTTTCAGCCGTGAATTCCAAGTTTTCCTTGGTGACTCCGGGCAGCTGCACCGTGAGTGCCCAAGCATCGGGGGTTTCATTGATTTCGAAATACGGCTTGACGGTAAACCCGCCATTTTCCGCGCTTTCGTCTGTGCCCTCAGCTGGGCGTCGGGCAAAACGGGTGAAACGAGGTGTGATCTGATTTAAGATATTCATTGGGATTTTCCTAAGTAAGTGAGTGATGGGTTCAGTTGACCGAGACGGTGATTTTGCGGGGCTTGACCTGTTCCTGCTTGGGCAAGGTGACGGTGAGCACGCCATTCTCGTAGCTGGCGCTGACCTTGTCGGCCTGCACCGCTTCGGGAATCGTGATGGAACGAGCCAGACTGAAGGACTCTTCGCCGGATTTGCGGGAGGCGTTGAGATTCAGATAGTCATCGACCATCTCGACGTTGATGGCTTCGCGGGTTACCCCGGGAAGTTCGGCTCGGACATAGAGATTATCTTTGTCCTCATACAGATCGACGGGGAAGCGAGGTGCCACCGCCGGCGGAGTCAAGTCCGCCAAAGCTGTCTCGAATGCCCGATCAATTTCCGTTTCCAGACCGGACCAGAGGGCCCGATTCGCCAGTGCCGGAAAAAGTGCTGCACGGCGAGGCTGTTGATAGCGAATGATACGATTCATGATTTGGTACTCCAATGAAGGGTTAAGGTTGAACATTAAAACACCTGTGCATCGTCCGTGCCGATCCTACCCGCACCACAAGTCCCGGCAGAAACGCTACTTGCTGTGCGCCCCGTGAATTCACTGGGAAAAATCGCCCAGGCTGCGCCGTCTCACTTGGGAAATTTCGGCACGCAACCGAATATAAAAAACAAGAAGAGGCACTTCTCGGCGGATTTTACCGAGCAAGAGGTACTCCTCCACTCCCGTACGCACCGCGCCCATCTCCAAATAGAACGGCTCGGCATTTTGATCGGATTTGATCCGCAGCTCCTTCACCCCAGCAGCCCGCGCTTGCACGACAGCCTCCGCAAAAAGCGCCCGGCCCAAACCTCGGCCGATATAGGCCGGCTTCAGCCAGAGATGTTCCAAGTGCAGCGCGTCCTCTTGTCGTTTCAAAGCAAAGAAACCCACCACGTCCCCCGCGTATTGCGCCACGCACACGGATTGGGTACGAATAAAGTCCGGTGTCACCGTAAGCTCCTCGCGCCACTCCTCCATCCATTCGCGTGGATAACCCCAGTGCTGCTTGGCGGCAAAAGCGATCGCCGAAAGCATTTCCCCCTCCCCTTCTTGCGCACGCTGAAACAGCACAGGTAAGTTCATCGCGGCACAGTTGGTCAGTTTCCTCGTATAACGTCAAAAATTTCCGTGCCTTCGCGCCGCCCCCAGCTTCAATATCCCCTTACCATGTCCTTCGATTTCGAAAGCTCACCCGAACGCCGTCACACCGACTCCCAGAAATGGCAGAAGTATGCCGGCCGCGATATTTTGCCCATGTGGGTGGCCGATATGGATTTCAAATCCTCTCCGGCCATCATCGCCGCCCTGCAGGAACGCGTCGCTCACGGCGTCTTCGGCTACGCCCGCCCGGTGAAATCCACCGTCGACGCTGTCGTCCAAGCCATGGAGCAACGCTATGGCTGGCGGATCGATCCCACCTGGCTCGTCTGGCTGCCCGGCCTCGTCGTCGGCCTGAACGTCATGGCACAAGCGTTTGCCCAACCCGGCGACGAAGTCCTCACGCTCACGCCGGTTTATCCGCCTTTCATGACCGCGCCGAAAAACAGCGCACGTATTTCGATTCAAGTTCCCTTCCAGCTCAACGCCGCCGCCGGTCGCTGGGAAATCGATTGGCCTGCCCTCGAACTCGCGGTCACGCCGCGAACCCGGATGTTTTATCTCTGCAACCCGCACAATCCCCTCGCCCGCGTCTGGCGCCGTGAAGAGTTGGTGCGGCTCGGCGAATTCTGCATGCGCCATAATCTCCTGCTTTGCTCCGACGAGATCCATTGCGATCTGATTCTCGATGCCCTGCCGCACATTCCCACCGCACTACTCGGTGACGACATTGCCCGCCGCACCATCACGCTCATGGCCCCGAGCAAAACCTACAACGTCCCCGGCCTCGGCACTTCTTTCGCGATCATTCCCGACGCCACGCTGCGCGCCCAATTCATCCGTGCCGCCACTGGCATCATGGCCGAAGTAACCAATCTCGGTTTCACTGCCTGCGAAGCCGCCTATCGCCACAGTGAACCGTGGCGCCAAGGTCTGCTGCAAACCCTGCGCGGCAATCGCGATCTGCTGATTGATTTTGTCGCCCGCGAATTACCCGGCGTGAAAATCGAAGCACCGATCGAAGCCACCTACCTGGCCTGGCTCAACGTCTCCGCGTTGAAACTCACCGATCCCATCGCGCACTTTGAGCAACACGGAGTCGGCCTGAGCGACGGCACCTATTTTGCGGCACCTCGTGGCTCACACGTCCGGATCAATTTCGGCTGCCCGCGCTCGACGCTCACCGAAGCCCTCGCCCGCATGAAACGCGCGCTCACGGCCCGTTGAATATTGGCCGTAGCGCAGGCTTCCAGCCTGCATTCGGAAACCAGCAGGCTTCCCGTCCAGCCTGTCTCCCCTCGGCAGGCTGGATGCCTGCACTACGAAAACAGTTTGCTCTGTCTGCCACTTGACCAAACATCCCCGCGTGCGCATCGGGCCCTATCAGTTCGACTCCAATCTTTTTCTCTCGCCGCTCGCGGGCTACACCAATCTGCCTTTTCGGCTCGTCGTGCGCGAAGTCGGCGGCCTCGACTGGGCGACGACCGACCTGATCAACGCGCGCTCGCTGCTCGAACGTAATCCGCGCGGACTCCAACTCGCCCAAACCTGCGCCGCAGAAAAATTACTCGCCGTCCAACTCTTCGGTTCCGTCCCCGAGGAAATGCGCGACGCCGCTGCCCTCGTGGAATCGATGGGAATCGCCAGCGTCGATATTAACATGGGTTGCCCCGTCCGCAAAGTCGTGGGCATTGGCGGTGGCTCCGCGATGATGACTGAGCTGCACAAAACGCAGGCGCTCGTGCGCGGCATGGTCAACGCCGTCAAAATCCCCATCACCGCCAAGATGCGTCTCGGTTGGGATGAGGACAACCTCACGGCCCCCGATCTCGCCCGTGCGCTGGAAGATGTGGGTGTCGCCGCGATTTTTGTTCATGGTCGCACGCGCGCCCAAGGCTTCAGCGGCACCGTGAATCTCGCCGGCATCCGCACCGTCGTGCAGGCGGTGAAAACGATTCCCGTTATCGGCAATGGCGACGTCACCACCATCGACGCCACCAAACACATGCTCGACGAGACGGGCTGTGCCGGAGTCAGCATTGGTCGCGGCGCGTTCTATAATCCGTGGATTTTCCGTCAGTCGCTCGACTTCATCCGCCACGGCACTCGGCCCATCGAGGCCAGCCTGGCCGAGCGCCTGCACGTGATGCGCCGCCATCTCGATCTCGCGGTCGAAGTTTTCGGTGAGGAACTTGGCTGCAAACTTTTCCGCAAGCCCGCCGCTTGGTACGCAAAGCGCCTCGGACCCGCGAAAGAATTCAAGCGCTCCGTCGTCTATTTAAAAACCCGCGCTGAGTTCGAGGAGATCGTCGCCCGCTATGAAATCTGGCGCAAACCGTATTGCGACGAGCGCGGCGAATTACTGCCGCGGTTTCGTCCGGAGGCGATGGTCGCCTCTTTCATGCGCGACGACGATGATCCGGCAGTGACCCGCAGAGAGTCGATCCCCGTGCCGAAAGGCCCGGTGGATACGTGGTAAGTCGATTCAATCACTCCGGCACTGAATGAAGTTCTCACGCTATGCGGAGTAACCTCACCCCGCATTGGCCTGCAGAGAAATGCATCCGCCTGTGGGTCAAAAACGTAATAACAGGAAACTCCGACTCCTCACGTCTCAACCTGCGTTGCAATTCCCTTGGCCTCTCCCACTCCACGCCGTTTCGGCGCCTCTCTCATCCAATGGATTGATTCCGATTTCTCCCTCGAATCGCCGGAAGCCATCCGTGCCCAACCCGATGGCGTCAACCTCGTGCGGTGCATTCCGTTTATCATTCTTCATCTCGGATGCTTGGGCGTGATTTGGGTGAATTGGAGCTGGTTTGCGCTTTGGACCGCCGTCGCGTTGTACTTCATCCGGATGTTTTTCGTGACGGGTTTCTTTCACCGCTATTTCTGCCACAAAACCTACCATACCTCCCGCTTCGGCCAGTTCCTCCTTGCCGCCTGCACCGGCACCACCGTCCAACGCGGACCGCTCTGGTGGGCGTATCATCACCGGCATCATCACCAGCACTCGGACACCGACGAAGACGCGCATTCGCCGCACATTCACGGCTTCTGGTGGTCGCACATCGGCTGGATCACCAGCCGGCGTAATTTTCCCACCGATTACTCCAAGGTGAAAGACCTCGCCCAATACCCCGAGCTCGTCTGGTTGAACCGCTTCGATATCGTCGTGCCGGTCGTCTTCGCCACGGCTTTATTTGGGCTCGGTGTTTATCTCCAATCGGCATTTCCGCATCTCGGCACGAACGGGCCGCAACTGCTCATCTGGGGTTTCTTTATCAGCACCACCGTGCTTTTTCATGGCACCGCCTCGATCAATTCCTTCACGCATATTTGGGGCAGCCGGCGTTTCCAAACCGACGACGACTCGCGCAATAATTTTCTCCTCTCGCTCATCACGCTCGGCGAAGGCTGGCACAACAACCACCACCGCTACCAAAGCGCCACGCGTAACGGTTTCTACTGGTGGGAAATCGATCCCACCTACTATGGCCTGAAACTGCTTTCGTGGACGGGCTTCATCCGAAACCTGAAACCCGTACCCCAGTCCATCTACGATGAGGCGGCGCTCCTGAACCGCCAGAATCGTTTGCCACAAATCCAGCCGCTCAGTCTGGGCTCCGATAGGATGGCAATCGAAAACCGTAAATCCAAAAGCGTAATTTCCTAATGCCTTCTCTCGCCATCATCGGCACCGGCATCTCCGGACTCGGTTGCGCCCACTTTCTGCACCGACACTTCGACATCACTCTGTTTGAGCAGGCCAACTACACGGGGGGCCACACCAACACCGTAACCGTGCCGGAGAAAGACACCGGGCACCCCGTCTCCATCGACACCGGCTTCATGGTTTTCAACTACGAGACCTATCCGCAACTCACGCGACTGTTTAGCGAACTCGATGTGCCGGTGAAGAAAACTGACATGTCGTTCAGCGTGCGCCACGAAGACACCGGCCTCGAATTCTGCGGCTCCTCGCTCAACCACCTTTTCGCGCAACGCCGGAATTTTTTCCGACCTTCGTTCTATCGGATGCTGTTCCAAATCGACCGGTTCAATCGCGAGGCCGTCGCCGCTTTAGACGATCCCGCGTTCGAGCTGCTCACCCTCGCCGAGTATGTGAAGGCCCGCGGCTACGCCACCGATTTTCTCGATCTCTACCTCATACCGATGAGCAGTGCGGTGTGGTCCACGCCGCCCGACAAAATGCTGCAGTTCCCGGCGCGCACGCTCCTGCGCTTCTTCCACAACCACGGTTTCCTCGGTCTCCACACCCAGCACCAATGGTGGACGGTCGATGGCGGTGCCCGGCAATACGTCACCCGCCTCACCGCACCGTGGCGCGACCGTATCCGGAAAAACACCAAAGTCGTCCGCGTCACCCGCCGGCCCGATGGCGTCCACCTCACGACGGCCAACGGCACCACCGAGCGTTTCGATCACGTCATCCTCGCCGCGCACGGTCACGAATCCCTCGCCGCGCTCGCCGACCCCACTCCCGACGAAACTCAACTGCTCCACGAATTCCAGTACCAGCCCAACATCGCCACGCTGCACACCGATACGTCGGTGATGCCCCGCACGAAACTCGCCTGGTCCGCGTGGAATTATTCGATCGCCCGCGATGCCACCGGTCTCGTCAACCCGATGACGATTTACTGGATGAACAAACTCCAAGGCGTCTCTGATCGCGAAAATTACTTCGTCTCTATCAATCGCCCCGAGACCATCGATCCCCGGCGCGTCCTGAAAACGATTCAGTACGAACATCCGCTCTTCACGCTCGGCGCTGTCCGCGCGCAGACCAAAATCCCCGCCCTCAACCAAGCCGCCGCCGACACCACCAAAACCTATTACTGCGGCGCATGGACGCGTTACGGTTTCCACGAAGACGGCATCCTCTCCGCCGTGAATCTTTCCCGTCAGCTCCTCGGTCGAGATCCTTGGGCGGCCTGAGCTAAAACTATGGCGTTGAATCAGCAGGGCGGGGTTTGGAAATCCCGCCCTACAACTGTTCGGCAGCTCCAAGTTGGAGGGTAGCGACAACGTGGCCACGCTTCGGACCACGCTTTCGCCTTCGGCTCAAGCGCGGCTACAAAATCATTTAAACCGCTCTAGCGTGAATCTATTTTTGCTTTCCCTGCATCCTCCGCCCTCCCTCGCCCGTAGCATCCAGCAGTGAACTCCTGTCTCTACGAGTGTCATATCCTGCACGAGCGATTTCTGCCCAAATCGCATCGCTTTCTCTATCGCATCTTTCTCTTCGCGCTCGATCTCGACGAACTCGATTCGCTGCACCGCCAACTCCGGTTGTTTTCACTCGATCGCCGCAACCTGTATTCGTTTCGCGACCGTGATTTTCTCCCGACCGATGAAAAAGTTCACAATCCAGAGACCGGACCAATCGAAAATCGGGAACCCAAAATCCAAAATCTCAAGTCCCGCTTCCTCGCCCACTGTGCCGCGCGCGGCACCGTCCTGCCCGCCGATACCCGCGTCCTGCTCGTCACCTTGCCGCGCGTCCTCGGCTACCTCTTCAATCCGGTTTCGTTCTACTTCTGCTTCGATCGCACCGGCGCTCCCGTCGCCGCCCTCGCCGAAGTGACCAACACCTTCAAGGAAATGAAGCCGTATTTCCTCGCACCAGAAACGCGGCACGACGGCGCCTTTCGGTTGCGCATCCCAAAACATTTTTACGTCTCACCTTACAGCGACGTGGATGTGGCCTTCGACTTCGTCCTCCGCCCACCCAACGGCCGGCTCTCCATCCAGATTGATGACTACGTCGGCGACCAGCGCACGCTCACGAGCAACCTCGCTGGCCCGCGCCAATCGCTGACCGACGCCCGCCTCGCGTGGTTCTCCTTCAAATATCCTTTCATCACCCTCAAGGTGATCAGCCTCATCCACTGGCACGCGCTGCGCCTCTGGTGGAAAAACGTCCCGTGGTTCACCAAAGCCGCCAAGCCCGCCGAGCAACGCGCCCTTTACCGTCCCCACTCCAGCATCGCCACCACGACTCCCTCATGAGCACTTCCACCACCCGCACCGCCAAACTCCCCGCCATTATCACCGGCGCCTCCGCACCTTCTTTCACCGAACGCGCGGTCTATTCCACTTTTTCCGATATGCGCCAAGGCCGGCTTCGACTCGAATTGCCCGACGGGTCCGCGCGCGATTTCGGCGATCCCGCCGCTGTCGCCCACGACGTTGTGCCCGGCATCGGCAACACCGCTTTCATTCGCATCCGTCGCCCGGCCTTCTTCAAAAAATGCGTACTCGGTGGCGACATCGGTTTCGCCGAGTCCTTTATAGATGGTGATTGGGAAACCCCCGACCTCACCGCCGTGATCAGCTGGTTCATTCTGAATATCGACCACGCCCCGACGCTCTCCGGCTCCAAGCGCGCCCGGCTGCTCGCCGCCAATCTCCTCCGCAGTCTCAACCGCCTCGGCCATCTGCTTCGCCCCAATTCCCGCAGCATCGCCCGGCAAAATATCCGCGAGCACTACGATCTCTCCAATGATTTCTTCGCTCTCTGGCTCGATGAATCGATGATGTATTCCGGTGCGCGCTGGGAAAAAGCCGATGCGACGCTGCAAGAGGCCCAGTTTGCCAAGAACGACGCGCTCTGCCGGAAACTCCACCTCAAGCCCACCGACCACGTGCTCGAGATCGGCACCGGTTGGGGCGGATGGAGCCTTCACGCCGCGCAGCATTACGGCTGCCGCGTCACCACCCTGACCATTTCCCAGCAGCAACTGGATCTCGCAGTGAAACGTATTGCTGCCGCCGGTCTCAGCGAACGCATTGAGGTGCGGCTGCAGGACTATCGCGACATCACCGGGCAATTCGACAAGATCGTCTCCATCGAAATGTTGGAGGCAGTCGGGCATCGCTACCTCCCGGACTATGCCGCCGCGTGTCACCGTCTACTCAAGCGCGATGGCCTGCTCGCCCTGCAATTCATCACCTATCCCGACTCGCGCTATGCCCAGCTCCGTCAAGGCGTGGATTTTATTCAGAAACACATCTTCCCCGGCTCACTCCTGCTTTCCGTCAACCGGCTCAACCACCTGCTCAGCGAGAAAGGCGGATTCGTTTTGCATAGCCTGGAAGATGGCGCGTCCGACTACGTGCGCACGCTCCGGACCTGGCGGCAGAGTTTCCATCAAAAGCTCGATCAAGTCCGCGCGCTGGGTTTCGACGAACGCTTCATCCGCAAGTGGGATTACTATCTCTGCTACTGCGAAGCCGCCTTCGCGCTGCGGAACATTTCCGTCGTGCAGACGGTGCACACCAGACCAAATAATTTGTCTCTGCAGTAGCGAGCATCGAGTAGCGGGTAGTGAGCATTGCTGAAACCAGCGACTACCGCATCCTGCCTACTCACTACCCGCTACCCACTACTCGCTACTGTCTTCCCATGATCCTTTTCCTCCGTTTTCTTTTCGTCGTCGTGATCGGCTCGATGCTCTGGGTCACGAGCTGGGCCAGCCTGCACCAATCACTCGGCGCTTTCGCCCGCAGCGCGACGTTCCGCGACCCGTGGGTGATCGCCACGCTCTTCGACGCCTATTGGGCGTTCATTGCGTTCTACGTCTGGGTGGCGTGGAAAGAGCAATCGCTGATTGCCCGCCTACTCTGGTTCGTCTCGATCATTCTGCTGGGGAATATGGCCATGGCTGCCTATATGCTCGTCCAACTCTTCTCCGTATCCGCTTCCGGTCCGCTCGACGAGGTGTTCACCCGTCGCCAGCCGGGGAAAATGACTTTACCGACCCTACTCACGGCACTTTCGATCGGCATCTACCTGTTCGCGTGAATACAAGCGCACCGCACCGTTCGTTTTGGCAACGGCGCGTACGCGATCCACTCATCGCTTTGTTTGTTCAAGGCCTGATGCCCGACAAAGTCGCTCTTACTCTCGGCGTGGGTGCCGCCTGCTCGCTGTTTCCTTTCCTTGGTTTCACCTCATTGCTCAATCTCGGAGTCGGACTTTGGCTGCGACTCAATCAACCGCTCTTACAAACCTTCAACCAAATCCTTGGCCCGCTACAACTCGTACTGATCGTCGTGTACGTCCGCCTTGGCGAATGGCTGTGGCAAGCCCAGGACGGTCGCTTCAGCATTGTCGAAATGCTCCGCGTGTTTCGCGAAGCCAGCTTCGGTGTTTTTCTGCGGGCTTTCGGCTGGGCGGGTATCCATGCCTTCACCGCCTGGGTTCTCACCGCTCCCGCGCTGATCGCCACGGTGTATTTCTCTACGCGGCCTGCCCTCCGCCGCTTGGCGTCCAAAAGCACTGCTGGCGCGTAACAAAGATCATGCCGACCACTCTGCTCATTGTCACCGCGCTCGCCGGCCTCTGCGCTTTGTTCGCGCTGCTGTATCTGCTGGCCCGGCGGATCGACAACTACGGAATCGTGGACATCGCGTGGTCCTACGCCTTCGCATTACTCGCCGGCTACTACGCGCTCCTCGCCCCGGGCTGGCTGCCACGTCGCCTCTTGTTCGCCAGTTTGGTTGTCCTCTGGAGTCTGCGTCTGGGCACTCATCTCTATCGCCGCGTGATCGGACACCATCCGGTGGAAGACGGACGCTATGTTCAACTGCGGCAGGACTGGGCGGGAAACTTTGCCCCGAAGATGGCCGGCTTTTTTCAGATGCAGGCCGCCTCCGTGGTTCTGCTCGGCATTCCGTTTCTGCTGCCCGCCCTCAACCCCACGCCGCAATTCCATCCGCTCGAAATCACCGGCGCGATTCTCTGGCTCGTCGCCCTCGCCGGCGAATCCCTCGCCGATGCCCAACTCGCCGCCTTCAAGAGCAAACCCGCCAACCGCGGGCGGGTCTGCGCTGCCGGCCTCTGGCGCACCAGCCGCCACCCGAACTATTTTTTCGAATGGCTCATCTGGGTCGCTTATTTTGTCTTTGCCCTGGCCTCACCGTGGGGCTGGCTCGCCGCGCTCAGCCCGGCAATAATTCTATATCTGTTGCTGCGCGTGACCGGCATCCCGCTCACCGAACAACAATCTCTCCGTTCGAAAGGCGACGCCTATCGCGAGTACCAAGCGGCCACGAGTGCTTTCGTCCCGTGGTGGCCGAAGCGGTTTAACCACTAATCCACCTTCATTCCCCCCAATCAAAACGCCGACATTAGTGCTCCTTCGTGTGCATGAGCGGTTTCAAAAATGATCGACAGTCTTCTCAAAAAAAACTTGCTCCCCGACTGGCTTATTCGGATCGGAATTCGCCGGCTGTTGCGGCAACGCCTCCGTGAAATCGCCGCCCCGTTCCCGGAGCTGCAAGTCACGCAATTCGCCGCCGCGTTGCGCACGATGCCCATCGCGATCAACACAGCCGAGTCGAAGGTCCAGCACTACGAAGTCCCGACCGAGTTCTACCAATACTGCCTCGGCCCACGGCTAAAGTATTCCTCCTGCTATTACGAACAAGGCATCGAACCCATCGTAACCGCCGAAGAACGCATGCTCGCCCTCACCTGTGAACGGGCTCAACTGCGCGACAGACTTGATATACTCGAGTTGGGTTGTGGTTGGGGTTCCCTCACGCTCTGGATGGCAGAACACTATCCCCGCGCCCGCATCACCGGCGTCTCGCACTCCCGCACCCAACGCGAACACATTTTGGGTGAAGCAAAAAAACGCGGCTTGTCGAATGTCACGATCATCACCTGCGACATGAACGAATTCGATATCACCGCCGACAGCTTCGACCGCGTCGTGTCGGTGGAGATGTTCGAGCACATGAAAAACTGGTCCAAGCTCATGGCCAACATCGCCCGCTGGCTGCGGCCCGGCGGGATGTTCTTCGCCCACGTTTTTAGCCACTCGCAGTTCGCGTATCACTTCACCGTGCGCGACGAGAGCGATTGGATGAGCAAATATTTTTTCACCGGCGGCATCATGCCCTCGCACAGTTTATTTTCTCATTTCCAAGACGATCTAAAGCTGGTGCAGGACTGGAAAGTGAACGGCCGCCACTACGCCCAGACCGCCGAGCACTGGCTCATTAATATGGACGCACATCGCGCGGAGATCATGCCGCTGTTTGAGAAAACCTATAGGGCTGATCAAGCGTTGCAGTGGTGGTGCTACTGGCGCGTCTTCTATCTCGCCTGCGCCGAACTTTGGTGGTTCCGCTCCGGCGAGGAGTGGCACGTCAGCCATTACCTTTTCCACAAGCCATGAGAACCAGCCAAAAAATATGACGGTTCTTGCTCCTCATGACGCTCTCAGCGGTCTCGGCACCAATCAGTAATTTCTTTCAAGACGCTCACGCCGATGGACCACATGGCGCGATGAATTGGTCGTGGGCACCCGATTATTTTTGCAGCCGCACTTGAGCCGAAGGCGAAAGCGTGGTCCGACACGTGGACACGCTGCAACACGGCTACACTCAGCCTTGTCCCTGCAGTTGAGATCGAAGAGTCGAGTATCCGGAGGCAAAACAAAGGGTGAGTGAACTGACAGTGCCTTATGCCGGTTGCTTTTGCCGCGTGGTTTGGGCTCTCAGCGCTCAACTCTAGACGCTCAACTTGATTTTCTCTGCTCAGGAAACAACTCCCGCACCGCTTTTTCGCGGTGCACGAAGATGCGGTCCAATTGCGGCTTCACGAGCAGAGGGTGGACGACGTCACCGAAGGGCTGAAACGGCAAGGCGTACGTCACGCGGTCGACCATCTCGATGCGGCCATCACCGAGGACGTTGAACCAATGCTCGTGATGCCAGATCGCATACGGCCCCATCCGCTGTTCATCGACGAAGTGCTCACCCTCGCGCACATGCGTGATCTCGGTGAGCCAAGTGACAGGAATTTTCAGCATCGGGGTGACGCGATACTCAATCAGGAGCCCTGCATAAATGCGCTCCGGCAATTCCTGCGTGATGAGGGTAAAGCCCAACTCCGGCGGCGTGATCTTCGCGAGGTTGCGGGGATTGGAGAAAAACTGCCACGCTTCTTCGCGCGAGGCGCGGATGGTTTGTTTTGTGTACAGGGTGTGTATCGACATCGGTAGAATTAAGTGGGTGGAAAGCCTGGGTCGAAACGGCCACCGGTTCCTTCTTGCTCACGAGAACTCGGTGCCATTCGCAGCCGCCTCCCATTGCTCCGCCTCGCGCGTGAGCGCTGCGGCCTTGGCACGCATTTTCTTGATCATGTATTGGCCGAGAGGAAGTCGCAGCGGCGCCTCGCCGGCGAGCACGGTCTGAACGATCAACGCGGCCGCTTTCCCGGGATCACCGGATTGCTTGCCATCGATCGAAGCCAGGAAGTCGGCGAACTTACTGACCGACGGCGCGTAGTCATCGATGGGCTGCGCAGCTTTATCCAAACCGCGGGCGATGAAGTTCGTGCGAAACGGACCCGGCTGAACCAGCGTGACCTTGATGCCGAGCGGCCGGAGTTCCGCGCAGAGCGATTCGCTCATCTGTTCGAGTGCAGCCTTCGCCCCGCCGTAGACGCCGAATCCGGCGTAGTTTGCGAGGGCGGCCGCCGCGCTGACGTTGACGATGTGCCCGCTGCGCTGCTGGCGCAGGAGCGGCAGCACCGCGCGGATCACGTTGAGTGGTCCGAAATAATTCGTTTCCATGCAGCGGCGCACTTGGTCATCGGTGCATTCCTCGACGGCACCCAGCAAACCGTAGCCGGCGTTGTTGATGACGACGTCGAGTCGACCGAGGACGGCGTGCGCCTCACGGACGGCAAAGGCAATCGAACCGGGCTCGGTGACATCCAGCGCCATGACCGTGCAGTGTGGTCCCGCGAGGTCGCCGATGCTGGCAAGGTCACGCGCCGTGGCCACGACGCGCTGCCCGCGCGCGATAGCGGCTTCCACGAGGCGTCGCCCGAAGCCGCTGGAGCAACCGGTGAGAAACCAAGTCTTCGGAATTGAAGCATCGGACATGACGCAAACATACGAATTGGGAACCAAACCAGATGCCTCAAATTTCGCCAGCGCTCCGATGTGGACATCGGTGCCGTGCGAACCAACGACCGGGTCAGACTTCCGCATGGCAGGCGCGGGAGGATCGTCGTCGCCAGAACACGGCTTCATGTTGAGGTGTCCTCGCGCAGTCCGCAGCAGCGGGCCGTGGCGATCCACGGGCAACGTTTCCGCTTGGCGGTGGTGCGACGCGATTGAAGCGGCGGACTGTCCAGGCCGATCTGGTACTCGGTGAAATCGTTCAGCACATCGGGATAAAGGCGGTCTTGCTTGTAGATTTGCAGGATGCGGGCGTGCTCCTGATTGGACGTCGGAAATATTCGTGCCGGCTCGCCCGGAAGAAACATCGCGGTGTAGGAACGTTTGCCGTCATCCATGCGCCGAATCAGAAGCATCCCACGATTGAGCCCAAGGTCGCATAAATTGCAAACGCGCCCGCCGCCGGTGATTTGACGCCCGCACAAGCAATTAGCCCGAGAGAGGCGAGCGGAGTAAGAGCGGGGTCCCAACGGCCTCAAGGAATTCGACCCGCTGCTTTTCAAGACCAGATGAGATGTTATTCCAGTTCAGACAGCGTGATCTGTTTCATTTTGCCTGCTCTGTAGGCAACCCAACGCTCGTCGATAATTTTCTTATGGACGGAATTGACCGGCAAGGCGTCATCCACGCCAGAAAACCACAGTTGCTCGGCTGGTTTCATACACTAACGTTTGGGCAAATTGGTCAGTTCAGGAAAATTGGCGAGAGTCATAGGGGAAAAATAGCCTGCAAATACAGATGGTGAATCACGGGTTGCCGGCAAAATTTTCCGTAAAAACCGCTTGGTATTTCTCCAGCCTGTCAGCAATTTGCTCCGTGCAACCCCATGCCGGCCTTGAACAAGAATACCCTCACCGATGCTGACATCCGTACCAAGTTCATCACCCTTGCGATCGTTGGGGCGAATGGGGATAAATGGAATATCATGACCCAGATCGCCGCTTCCCGCGCCACTGCCGCGATTTTCCTCTCCTCCCTCGTCGTCGAACTTGTGGTGAGCCCGTCGAACCCACTCACCAGCCCCCCTAACCCGAACATTTCATACTCAAACCAAGAAAGATTCTTGGGACACAGAGACAGAAAGAGGAGCACAGAGATCACAGAGCGAAAGACCAGGACCCAAGCTTCGGATTTTACGTTCACGCCAGCTCATCAGCGCGAGAACCTACCACACCTTGTACACTCCTTCTCTCTCTGTGTCAGCCTCTGTGCCCTCTGTGAAAAGGATTGGAAGATTTTAGGTATGAAATATTCGGGCTAATTCTCCCCCAGTCCGCCTCCACCCCCGGCCGTTGCGGCACACCACGCAAGGCACCGTGATAAATCGGCGCCATGGCTGAAACGCTGCCAATTTAGTTACCGCTACTTTCTAATTTTCTCCACACTTGCGCCGCTCAACTCATCTGGCGTATGTTGCCTCGCCAACATGCCACAGCCCGAGACAGTCGAATTTGCCCTCAGTGGCACCGCCCAAGGCGTGGAGATTTCTCCCTCCCATGTGCCGTTCGGTATGATGCGCAAATTCCACGAGGACGTGGAGCGACTAGTCTTGGGTTCCAACCAAGGTTCATTGGCCGACACTCTTGTGCAGATCCGCCCGGGCTCCTATGCCTTGGTGGTGCCCATTCCCGAAAATGTGCGGGAGAGCTTCGAACTCGATATGTCGATTGTCACCAACCCTGACAGCACCGCCCACCCGGACCCGACCCGTTTGAATGTCCTGCAGAGTTGGCAGAAACGAGCGGCCTTCGATTCCGGAATCATTTATTACGTCCGTCCACAAAGCCCCAAACCGCGCATTCGCGAGCTGATGATCAATGCCCAGACTGTCTTGCGCCGGCCAAACGAAGACCGCTGGGTACCGGTAGAAATTCTGTTGCTGGGCGAGGTGCGGGAAGCCGGTGGAGAAAAGACCAATATCCATGTCCGCCTGCGCGACCAAAAACAGAGCGTCATAGTCGCGGTCTCGCCGGAGCAGCTCAAAACGGAGGCTTACCCGCTGTTCAACGAGAAGCTCATGCGTGTATCGGCCGAACGCAATCTGCGCACCAAAAAGCTGCAGAAACTGCGTCTCCTCGAATTCGTGCGCTACAAGCCTGAGTTTGATGAGGCGGCCTTTGCCCGCATGACCGCAGCGGGGGAGAAGGCTTGGGTGGATGTTGCGGATGCGGCCCAATGGGTCCGTGAACAAAGAGGTTGACCCATGCGCAACGCGGTGCTGCTGGACACAAGTTTTCTGATCACCTTGGCTGATCCACGTCGCGACCGGCACGCGGTGGCCAAGCAATACTTCCACTATTTCCTGAGCGTGCGCATGCCGATGGTGATCTCTTCCATAGTCGTGGCCGAGTTCTGCGTGCGCCAGCCGCTGGCCACCCTGCCGCTGGAGCAGTTGATCCTTCTGCCCTTCACCCACGAAGACGCCGAAGTGGCGGCCTCATTTGATTTCAAGACGTTTAAGGGTGGCGAGAAAGACCGGCAGTCGCTGAAGGATGATTTGAAAATCATCGGCCACGCGCATGCCCGAAAAATTGGCTATGTGATTACCGACGATGCCGAGACGATGTTTGCCTATTGCGAAACCCTGCGAAACGCAGGCCGCACGCATCTGCACGGCATCAAGCTTCAGACGGGGTTCTCCTTGGGGCATTTCACTCCCGACGGGCAAAAAGACTTCACGGTCGTGATGGAAGAACAGAGCGAATATCAAGTGGAGTAACCGGGTTATTTGGTTGGAGAATCGCTTTGGCTTCATCGCACTCTATCCTCAGGCAGATGCCGTCCAACCTGACAGCGCTCTCATCGGGCGACCCCACCAAAGCAAAGCTTCAATGGCCGCACGACTTGCAACTCCCCTCCCGCAGCAAACACGACGAATGCGCCAAGCAACGCGCCCGAGCCAATACTTAACCGTGAGTGTCGCACTCACTCAATTCCATCTATTCCACCGACTAGGCTGAAGGTGCCGACGTGAAGTTAATAAACAATCGGTCTAAATTACCTGCGAGAATGTACTCTTTCCTCGATTCATCAAAGGTGATGGCGTCGACCTGAACAATATGACCAACCTCCCAAGATTTATAGTTCTTCCTCCAGTTTTCATCCAAGCCCTTGGCTAAATAAACAATGAAATAGTCAGAATATTCGTCGGCCATTTCTAAAAATGGTGCATCAAAAACAAGTTCTACCTCTCTATAGCGAATTTTAAAGGTACGAGCAAAGTCCCAATAGGAACAGTATTCGATCGGAATCCATTTTAAACCATCTCCATCATACTTCTCAGTTTTGGCGTACATCTTGAATCAGCTAAAACTTCCCCAGCAGCACAATCGGACCCTCGGCTTTCGGCACGCCGCCTTTCTTCTCGAGGCTGATGGCGAAGGCGGCGACGGAGCTGATGGGCTGGTTGCCCTTGAAGGCGAGGACCGCTTTGCCATCCGCGCCGGGCTTGAACACGCCGCCGTCCACCGGATTCGGATAGGCGGGATCGACGACCCAGATTTGGTAGTCCTGATTGTCGGCGATGACGGGGAGCTTCTCGACGGTGAGCAGGCCGGTTGAGAGGCCGGGATCCCACACCGCAATCGCCCGGGCCTCGGGCGTGTTGCCGGCGAGCGCCGCCAACGCGGTGATCTTGAGGTGCGTGAGATCCTGCTGCGCGCTGAGCTGTTTGCCGAGGTCGTTGATCATCGTCTCGGCGATGAGAGTGCGTTCCTGCAGCTGCCCTTGGGCGCTTTGGTAGGCGAGTTCGGCGAGTTCGTGTTGGGTACGCAGGTCTGAATTCTCCGAGCGCAGTTTCAGATTTTGCGAACCGAGCCAAAGCACGGCCAGAGCGAAACCAGCCGCAGCAGCCAGTGGCAGCCAGCGGGTGAACGGAAAAGAAATAACTTTTTCGTCAGCGGGGTGCGACGACGCTGCGGGTGCGGCCGCGAGAATACGGGCTTTGAGCGCAGCGGGGGGATCGAACTGCTGCGGGGCCAGCGCGAGGCCGGTGGAGGCTTCGACCAAGGAGGTGACATACGCCTGCAATTCCGCATTGCCGGCGATTTCTTTCTCGAGATCGGCACGCTCGGCCCCTTCCAGCAGGCCGAAGGCATGCAGGGTGGCGAGTTCTTCGTGGTGTTCGGTGATCATGGCTGGAGGGAAAGGGTGTCGCGGAGCTTGAGCAGGCCGCGGCGGATACGGGCCTTGATCGTACCGAGCGGCTCGTGCAGCCGGGCGGCAATCTCCTGCTGGGTCAGGCCACTAAAGAACGCGAGTTCGATGGCCGAGCGTTGTTCGTGGGGGAGAGCCGTGAGAGCGGCGCGAACGGCGCCGGCTTGTTCCTGCATCCCGAGGGCATCGGCGGCCGTGTTGGCCCTGATGTCGGCATCGTTGCCGGGAATATCAGCGGCCGATTCATGCACGATTTCGTTGCGGCGTTTCCGCATCCGGATCCGATCAATGGCGCGATTGCGAGTGAGCGTAGCGGCCCAACTGAAAACCGAACCGCGGGCCGGCGAGTAGTCGGCCGCTTTTTGCCAAAGTTGGAGAAACACTTCCTGCACGATGTCTTGCGCGTCGGCAGTATCGTTCGTCACTTTCAGTGCGAGGGAATATAGTGGACGGGAGAGTGCATCGTAGAGCCGGCCCAGAGCGGCTTTGTCCTTACGGGCCATGGCCGACATCAGTCCGGCTAGTTCACGGGCGGCGTCAGCGGCACCGGGATTGTCGGCGGGGAGGCTCATGCGGACAGAACGCCGGGGCGATTCCACCCAGAGGGTGAAATCGAGCGGAGCGGAAAGAGCGGTGACGAGAAACATCTCATAACTATACGGCTGAGCACGGTAGCGAGATGCCGAGACTTTAAGTTTAACCGGACTTGGCAACGCTGGAATCAGCAGATGAACCACATAGGGCGCATCGCAGTTTTTGAACAGATCCTCAATTCCGGGTTGGATAGGTGGGCGTGCGCGCTACGCCACTTGCTCGCGCTCTTTGGACGCCTGCAAGCAGGCTGCCTACCATTAATGATATATGGGTTCTTGTTGTTTTCAGTGAGTCGTAGGTCTGGCTCGGAGTAGCTACAGGCCTCTGTGCCTGTAAGGTTCAAATACGCGCGCCGCACTCGGCAGGCAGGGACGCCTGCCGCTACTCCGAACTGGTCCAACGGAGGTGCCACAAGCGAGGGAGAACCTTCTTTACCCACTGGAAACAGCGAGGAACCATCTATGGGTTCAACAGGATTTGAAAACACGCCTCTCGGTCCAAAAACGGAGATGAGCCCGGTCACCGGCGAGGTCGTCAGAGCGCCGGCAAGAGACTGGCCTTCTGCAGGAAATCTATCCATGTTCCCAACCCAAACAGTTATGTCGTCTATCCCGTCAACCGACCGACCCGAGGACCGCGAGCCCCGCGCGTTTGCGACTTCCAACTGGAGCATGATTGCCCAAGCAGGCGCATCGGACTCGGCCGGCACCCGGACGGCCCTGGCGCAACTCTGCCGCGTTTATTGGTATCCGCTCTACTGGTTCTCCCGCAGCCGGGGACTTTCCCAACACGACGCGGAGGACCTCATTCAGGCTTTCTTCGAAGATCTGTTGGAGCGTAATGCCATTGCCAAAGCCGACGCCACGCGTGGACGCTTTCGTACGTTCCTCCTCACGTCGCTGCGCAATTTTCATTCCCACCAACGGGAGCGGGCGGGCACGATCAAGCGCGGTGGCGGGATCGAGCTGATTTCGCTCGATGCGGTGAGTGTCGCCGAAAATCGCTTTCAACATGAGCCGGCCACGGAGAGTTCGCCGGAAAAACTCTTCGACCAAAAATGGGCGCGGAGCGTGCTCGATGCCACCCTCGCCCGTCTCCGCCGCGAGTATACGGCCGCCACCAAGCAGCTTTGGTTCGACGAATTGAAAGTCGTCCTCTGGGGCGGACGCGGTGAAGTGAGCTATGCGGAGATTGCCGTCCGCCTCGGCTCAACCGAAGGCGCGGTCAAGGTGGCGGTCCACCGGTTGCGCACGCGCTTTAAGGAAAGCCTGCGCGACGAGATCGCGCAGACGGTACTCAATCCCGCCGAAGTTGACGACGAGATGCGCCATCTGCTCGCCGCCGTGAGCCTGTAACCTTTTCCGGTTAGTGCGTTAGAACCCCACATACACTCTGACCATCGTATGAATCCTGCCGTCATCTGCCAGCGCTGCGGTGTCACCCTGTCGGCGCTCTCCAACGACGGCCTGTGCGCCGGGTGCATGTTGCGCTCGGTGTTTGAGGAATCAGATGCCGAAGGCATATCGGCTCCGCCGCGCCTGACGTTGCCACGCACCTTCGGTACCTACGAGTTGCTGGAGGAGCTCGGCCGCGGCGGCATGGGCGTGGTCTATCGCGCCCGCCAGCAGGCGCTGAATCGCATCGTCGCGTTGAAACTCCTGCTGGGCGGCGTGTATTCGAGCGAGGCGATGTTGCGGCGTTTCCAAATTGAGGCCGCCGCTGCCGCTGCGCTCCGGCATCCGGGCATCGTGGCGATCCACGATTACGGCGAATTCGAAGGCCAACCTTACTACACGATGGAATTGATGGAGGGTCGAAATCTCGCGCAGGTGGCCGAGGGTCGCCCCCTGGAAGTGCGCCGCGCCACTCGCTACCTGCGGCAGATCGCCGACGCCGTACGCTATGCCCACGGGCGAAATATTCTCCATCGCGATCTCAAGCCGTCCAATATCCTGATCGATCACGATGACCGCGCCCGCGTGGCGGATTTCGGCATGGCGAAACGACTCGATCTCGACAGCGGCGTCACGCTCACCGGCCAGCTCGTGGGTTCGCCCAACTACGCGGCACCGGAACAAGTTTCCGGCCGCGATAAAGACGTCGGCGTGACGACCGACCTCTATGCGCTCGGCGCTTTGCTTTATCATTTGCTCACGGGGCGTCCGCCGTTTCTCGCCGCGACGCTGGAGGAAACATTACGATTGCTGCACGGCACCGAACCGGTCGCGCTGCGCGAACTCAATCCCGGTGTGCCGCGCGATCTGGAGACGATCTGCCTGAAGTGCCTCGCGAAGGAGCCCGCCCGTCGCTACGCAACTGCCGCAATGCTCGTCGAGGATTTGGACCGTTTCCTCAGCGACCGTCCGATTCAAGCCCGGCCGCCGAGCATAGCCTATCGCGCCCGTAAATATGCGCGGCGCAATCGCACGCTGGTCATCGCGACCGGGGCCGTGTTTATTTCACTTGTGGCCGGGCTCGGCGTGGCGCTGACCGGCTATCGCCGTGCCGTAGTGCAGCAGCGCGCGACGCAGGCGGCGCGTGCGCAGGCGGAAAATCTAGTTGGTTTCATCATGCGCGATTTGCAGCCGAGCCTGCTCGCGCACGGTCGGTTGCCGGTAGTGAAAAAAACCATGCAGGAGACCATCCGCTATTTTGAGGCCCTGCCACCGGAGTTGCGCAATCTCGCCGCCCTGCGCGGTCATGCACAAGCGCTCGAAACGCTGGTGGCCTTTTCCAGCCGGGTGGAAGTCAATCCCCTCGGCCAGCCTGATCCGCCCGTGGCGCATGATGCCGCCGAACGGGCCCTGCAATTGCGCCGGGCGATCTTAGCCGTCGATTTGAACGACGCCGATTCGGCGGCGGCGGCGATCGAGGACGAGGCGCTCGCCGCCAATAATAGCGGCCATTCCGACGCGTTCGACTGGAAGAAACTCAATGGCGATGGCACCCGGCGCTATCGTGAGCTTGAACAGCAATTTCCCGGCAATCTCCGGGTGAAGATCGGCTTGGCCAAGCTACTTTCCGAGCGCGGGTGGTGGGAGCAGAATCTCGAAATGATCAACGAGTCCGTGCAGCGCTGGGAGCAGCTCATCGCGGCCCAGCCGGACGACATGGAACTGCGGATCAATCACGTCTTGAGCCTGGGCGGCATCGCGGAGAATTATAAGCAAAGGCATGACGGCGCAAAATCGCTGGTCGCAGGCGAGAAAACCGTCGCCGCCGCGGCGGCACTGCTCCAGGCCGATCCCACCAATCTCCGGGTCATCAGTATCGCTGCCGCGATGACCCGGGAACATATTTGGTGGAGCGAACCCACCGCCCCAATACGAGCGATCGAGGCCGCCAAGACCGCTCAAGGCTACTATCGGAAACTTAGGGAATTGGATCCCACCAATGCCGGCTGGCGCGAATATGAAATGGAGCTGGTGGGATTCGAGGCCGGTTTGTTGCTCATGGAGGATCGGCCGGAGCCTGCTCGAAAAATAGTGGACGATCTGCTCGCACACGCCGAACCCATTGCGGCCTCGCCGGGCCAACGCGTACTCATAAACTTGCTCGTCACCTCGGGTGAACTGGCCGCGGCGACCGGCGATCAATCCGTGGCCCGGTCCCGACTTCGAACCGTCCGAGACGGAGTAAATGATTATCCGCTCACATTTCCCGAACATACGGTGGATCGCGCCGTGGCCCGCTTCACCTGGTGGCGCGCGCAGGCGAAGCTCGTGGCTGCTTTGCAGGACTGGCCGGAACTCGAACGTCTTGGCCATACGATGAGCGAAGAGATGGAACGCAACCTGCGTGAAATCCCCGAAGGCAAAAACCAATTCCTGCCCCGCCAAGCCGATACAAAGGGATTTCTCGGCAAGGCCCTGCTCCGACAGGGTAACGCCCAGAAAGCCGTCGCGCTATTGCAGGAGGCGACAGCCGGCTTGCGCGACGAAAGTGACTGGACCTTCATCAACGAACGCCGGGAAGATCTGGCCGTCTTGAACCATGAGGACCTACCGGAAGCCCTGCGGCTCACGGGCAATAGCGGCCAAGCGCGCAGCCTGCTGGAGACAGCGCTGAAAGAGGCTGAGACAAATTTTGCGCAGGGCCCCCAACGCTGGATCGCCCGGCGCGCGGTCGTGGAGGCGACGTTGCGACTGGTGGAGGTGTTGAATCCAAAGAATGCCACGGAGGCCGAGCAGAGAAAGAAACTGCTGGGGCGCGCAGCAGAATTATTCAGCGGTCCGGAGGTCGAGGCGAAGATGAATGCCCGTGATCGCGAGATGAAGGCGAAGATTGAAGCGCTGCGGTGAGGTGTAAGACGGCAAACGCTATGGTCCCGGATTTCAGGTGGGGGCCGGACCGCTGGGCCGGTCGCGAATATCCAAACGGCGCGCCCAGCGGTCACGCCCTACCCCAGAAGTTAAAACGACCCACCCCGATTCATCTCAGAACGAAATTGAATTCGTCAGCGTCCAGATTCGCGGCGGCGGGATGCGGCCCGCCGCCAAGCTACCGTCGGGTTGCACCGTCACGGGGATCAGATCTTTATTCGCGAAAACGTTGTTCACGTTGAGCTGGATGCGCCATGTGTATTTCTTGGCGAATTTCCGCTCGTAGCCGAGCCAAAGATCGACGTTGGATTCGGCCGGGCCGAGGTACGGATGGGCGAAATCATAGACCGGCGCAGTCGGCGTGCTGCCGGCACCGGGCAACACCGGATAACCGACCGCGTCTTGGTCCTGCCAACGATACGCGCCACCGATTTTCCAGCCCTTGAGCCGGCCTTGGGCGAAGGTGTAGTCGGTGATCAGGTTGAAATGCCACGGCCGCGATTCGGAGACACTGGAATTTTCTTTGGCGCGATAAATGGAGTAGGGAATCCAGATATTGTCGCGGTAGTCGTCGCGCACCGTCTGGGGATTTGCCCACGGACCCCACAGCCGCACATCACCGATCACGGCAGGGCGGTTGGTGCCGGCCACCGGCGTGTTGAAAACCGCCCAGCGTTGCTCAATCCAGGCGGAGACCGATTGGGCGAGATGATAACTTCGGGTGTGAGTTTGAGAGGCGTTGAAGACGATATTCCAGTTGGGCTTCAGTTGCGCCGAAAACTCATACTCCACGCCCTTCGACCACGTGTCGCCGGTGATCGTCACCCCCAGAAAGGCCGGATTCACACTGGGAATGCCCGTCGCGTACTTCGTCCGATCGATGCCATAGAGTGCGAAAAAAGCATCGGGCGGCAGATTGGCGAGAAACGCATTGGAAATCGCAATCCCATCAGCCTGCGCCTGCGCCCCGGTTTGCGTGGCATCGGCCGACTGATAGCCGCCAACAAAATTATTCAATCCTTCAAGATTTTGCCGGGCGAACGAATAGCCCCAGATCTCTGAAGCGGTCAGATGCCAGAATCCGCCCAAATCGGGGAGCGCGTCGTTCGCCACCAAGGTGTCGTACCAGTTCACCTTCAAGCTCAGCCGACCGTCGAACGTGGAAATCCGGAAGCCATAATCCTTCGTTTGACCAACCGGCGGCGCGAGCGGCACGCCGAGCGGATCGATCCGGCCCGCCTTGGGCTGAAAGTTTTCCGAGTGATTGTAGAAAAGGCTGACTTCCGTGCGGCCGGGAAGTTTGTCGCGAAGAATTTTCGGCACATGCGCGACGACGCTCCAGCTCACCGAATCGCCGGACACGGTACCGTTGGGACTCGCAGGCAATCGGTAGGCAGGACTGGCAAAATCGGTGCTGTTGTCCGGTTTGAGCGGGGGCCGGGTCAGAGCGTAACCGCGATCGCGATCATGGCGCAGCCCGACCATCGGCACCACGAGCTCGTCGAAGAGAAAACCCTGCCAGACGAAAGCCTGTGACTCCACCTCGTCGCGACGGAGGAACGCACCTAGCGTTTGCGCACGGGCACCGTCCGTATTTTTCGCAACACCAAAGGGCAAATCCTTCCAAGCGTAGGTGCCGTAATCGAAGTAACGCAAACTCCCGGAACTCACCGGTTGGATGGCCGACAGGCTCGGTAAATTCGCGCCGGCTGCCGAGGTACGATCAGCCAGCGAAGACCCGAGGTAATTGAGCGTATTGATTTGGCGGCTGAAAATATCTTTGGTGAAAAAGTAAGGCACGAAAGCATCGTCGGCGATCTGCCCCAGCCAGCTGTATTGCTCGACGTCCGCTCTTTCACGGCTCCATAGTCCCGTGAAAACATGGCGACCGAGCACGCGCGTCAGAGGAGAATCGCCCAGCACCTCTTTGAAACGCAGTTCACCAAAACCGGTGAAACGCTTCGCGTCGCGCGCGGAAGCAAACCAATTCCCCGTGGTACCCGCCGTCTGCAGGAAGACCCGGCCGAAGTTGGGATTGGGACTGCCATCGAGCCGCTGCGAATTGATGTCCATCGTCAGCGCCGCCCCGTCCGACCCGTTGGTTGCGGCGCGGTGCATCTGCTGCCGGTCGAAAGCCAATTCAAAGCCGAGCCGGTCATTCAGGAAAGTCTGCGCCAGCGTGACGTTGACGATCTCGTGACCGGACCACTCGCGCTTGTTGGGACCTTCGGGAAGTTTGCGCACATAATCAAAGATGGTCCGGTCCTGCAGCTGGTTGGTGCCGTAAAGCTTGAACTGCTCGGCGGGGGAAGTGGATTTCGGCAGGTAATCCACCGGGTTTTTCACCTGAGCCAATCCGTTGAAATTCTGATCCGAACTTGTGATCAGAGCGCTTTGTCCGGAAGTAGGATTGTCGAACACCGCATAGAAGTTGCCGAATGCGGGCGAGGTCAACCCGGTGACCAGCGAATTCACGGACGGGTCATATTGCCAGGTCGCAGGATTCACCCCGCGCTTGTTCAGCTGGGTGAACCACGGCGTGATCAGGTCGGTGGGCGGCAAGACGTGCGGACGGTTGGCGTCGATTTTGCCGTGCTCGTAATTCAGACGCAGCGAAGTGCGGGCCGAGCGGTAGCGGAAGAATTTCGGGTCCCAGCGCAGCGCGCCATAGACGCGCCGGTCGCGGTTGAAAGCGGGCTTCTGCTCATAGTTCGTCCAGTCGTCGAGCTGATCGAAGCGCAGCGCCAGTTCGTCGGGCAACAGGACACGGTTGAGATCGAGGGTGGCCCGGTGGCTGCCGAAGCTGCCCGTGCTGAACGTGACGGAACCTTCGTTTTTGAACGCGGCGCTGTTGGTGCTCGCGTTAATGATGCCGGCCGGACTGCCGAGGCCGAAGAGAATGGCATTGGGCCCGCGCTGAATGTCAATGCGGCCGACGTTGAACCCATCCCACGCGATGTCGGTGAGAAAGAAATCGCGCGTGTTGTCGGCGGCGGTGAGGCCACGCACCCGCGTGTTGTTTTGCGGAGCAAGCCGGGCGGCGGCGTCGCGTTGCACGGCACCCAAAATGCTAAGGCCGGAAAAATTTCCCCGCGAACCACCCACCTCTGTATTGGGCGTATAAACGAGCAAGTCCTGCGAATTGTGCGAATTCGTGTCCTTGAGAAACTGCGATGTCACCACCGAGATGGCGGAGCCGACGTCTTTCAACTCGGTGCGAATGCGCGTGGCCGCCATCGTGGCCGTGGCCTCGTAGCTATCGCGATCTTCGGAAGCGGAAACGACAAAGGGATCAAGGACGGTGATCTCATCGCGGTCCGAGTCATAGCCCGACACCCGTGAATCTGCCGACCGATCCGTTTTCTGGGCAAGAACAGCCAGAGGCAGATCGAAAAACAAAACGGCCAAAGCGAACGCATAAATAGCGGCGCGGCGAGAGCGCGCTAAAATCAGGGGCGTGGATGGAGTAGTCATGTCGGGTCGAAATGAGGACAACGGCCCAAGGAGACGGTTGTCCTACCCTACTAACCGGTTTTTCGAGGAAGGTTACAGGGCAAGACGAACTATCTCCACCCTCAAATACAGGGTTTCTTCTGCGATCAGTTGGATGTCCGCCCTTCCTCAAAAGAGCGGCGCGTTATTTTTCGGGTCGTTGAGGATCAGTTCGAAACGCGGATCATTCTGCAGCGGCCACAGGCCGATCTGGTGGCGCAGGACGTGGACGTTGGCTTCGTGGATATCACCTGACTTGGAAAGCGTTCGCGCCAGCTCAGCCAACGCGGTGTCCTGGTCGCCGCTCCACGCGTACAACATCGTGAAATTCAACCAAGGCGCGAGCTGCCGCGCTTTGTTCTCGGCCGCTTTTGCCTCCGGCTGATTGCCCAGCATCGCCTGAATCAATGCGAGATCCGCCCATTTTCGATAGCTGTCGGATTCGGTGACGAGCGCCGACGCGAGTTGATCGCGATTTTGTTCGAGCAAGGGCCGCGCCCGTTCCGGTTGACCCAACACGATCAGCGCCTGCGCGACGACAATGCGGTCGAGACGCGCCGTGGCCGGAGCGAAGCGCCAGTGGTCGCGACTTTCCTCCCACAGGCGAACCAGTCCGGCGGCATCGCCCGACGTATAAGCCCAGTGGGCCAGCGCCATGATCGCATCCGGATCGGAACGGCGCGCCTCGGCGGGAATTTGCGCGAGGAACGATTCCATCGGACCGGCCGCACCGCGCGCAAGAAACGGAATGAAGGCGACATGCGCAGCACGCAGGGTGTTGACCGGAAGCAACGCGTTGGCCTCGGCCGCGAGCGCAAGGGCTTCGTCGAAGTGCCGCCCACCGAGATACAGGTCACTCATACTGGAGAGCAGCAGTTCGTTGCGCGGATCGAGCCGCCGCGCCTGCTGATAATAGCGCAACGCCTCGCGGGGATCTTTTGTTTTCCACGCCCGCATCAGCAACGTCTGCGGATTATTCGGGTAAAGCCTCACCAGCCGTTTCACTTGGACGGCATAATCGGCCTGATCGCCCGTCGCCTGCCGATAGTGCGCCAACGCGATGATTACCTCCGCCTCGTCGGGGGCGAGTTGCACGGCGGTATCGATCGCGCGCTTCGCTTGCGCGAGACGGCCTGCGGTGTGATCGAGGTAGTCGTGGGTGTTAAGGTGCAGGCGAGCAAGCTCCGCCCACGCGAGCGCGAAGTGCGGATCGAGTTGCACCGCGCGTTCGAAAAACGGCAAGGCCTGCCCGAGCATTTCCATCGTATGGCCCCCGCTGCGCATCACATCACGACCGCGCAGAAAACTGTCGTAGGCGGCGACATTTTCCGTCGGCCGGGCGTCGAGTCGCGCCAGATCCTGCGGTGACAGTGCGGCGTGCAATGCGGCCGCGATTTCCTTCGCCAACGCGGCCTGGATGGCAAACACGTCATCCAGCTCGCGATCATAGGCCTTGGCCCAAAGATGTTGATCCGTCCGCGTGTCAATCAACTGGCCGGTCACGCGGACTTTGTTGCCGATGCGCCGCACGCTACCCTCGAGAATAAACGCCACCCTGAGCTCGCGCCCGATCTGTTGCATCGTTTTTTTCGTGTCGCGATAACCCATCACCGATGTGCGCGAGATGACTTCCAGATCCCCAATCAAAGCGAGGCTGGTCAGAATATCCTCCTGCACCCCATCGGCGAAGTAAGCGTTGTCTTTGCTCTCACTCATGTTGGTGAACGGCAGCACGGCGATGGATTTGCTGCCGGTCACCGGCGGAGGCGCTGTCGTGGGCGTCCGCAGCGCGAACCACCCGCTACCGGCCGCGAGCGCGAGAATGAGCGCCGTAATCAACGTTCCTCTCCGGAATTTTTTTAGCGGCGACTGAGAAAATGGGATACCCGTGCGCCCTGACACCGATTCGCCCGTCAACAGCCGTTGCACCTGTCGCACAAATTTTCCGTCGGTTTGACCCGCCGGCAGACGCGTCCACTGCCGCTCCCGAAAACGATCGGGCACGCGCGCGGCGACGTCAGGCGTGTCGTCGATCACCACCGGGAATAGAAACGGGTGGTCGTCGGCCATCAGGTGGGAGCGGTCCACCGCGAGTTTCCATTCGAGCCGAAAATAACCTTCGGGTCGCACCTGGGTGTTGGCCGAAATCACCGGAATAATCAGTGCGCACTCCTGGATTTGCCGGCGGATTTTTGTATCCCAGGCATCGCCGCCGCGCAATTCATCACGATCGAACCACACTTCGATGCCCACAGCGCGCAACGCCTCCGCGAGACATTGCACTGCCACGGTATCTTGGGAAGCGTAGCTCAGAAAAACAGCAGGAGTGGGATCGGGCATAGCACGGCAGACGACAAGTCAGCTGCCGGCTACCCAACGCGGCTCTAACGAAAAATCTACCGGAGGTTACAGGCGGAGTGAGAAAAATATGACGACGCCACCTCAGCCAATTTATTCCGGGTGCGTAACCTTGCCGGATGAATCCTGTAGAACGCTGCGGACGGACATTTGTTTTCCGGCGGCAACTTCCGCTCCGCCACCCACCATCCGGAAAACGCAACACACCTCAGTCATGAAAGCTACTCGTACTGTATTGTCTCCGCTCCGGTTGATCATCACCGGAGCGTGCTTGTTGGGCGCCGTCCTCAGCTCCGCCTTCGCCGACGCCGTCACCGATTGGAACACGGCCTTCGAAAATTCCCTGATCCTCCCACCCGCCTCGCCAAACGAGCGCGGGCCGGCTGTGCCGAGCCGCCCGTGGGCCATCATGCACGCCGCCATGTTCGACGCAGTGAATGGCATTGCCCGCAAATATGAAAAACTACACGTCACCGATACCGCGCCCTGGGGCGCCAACGCCGAAGCCGCCGCGATCCAGGCGGCTTACACTGTGCTGTCCGCCCTGCGCCCGAATTCGCAGGCGGCGTGGGACGCCCAGTTGACCACTTCACTCGCCACGTTGCCGAGTAATCCCAGTTTCGCGCAATCCATCACGCGCGGACGGGACTGGGGCACGACGGTTGCCAATGCCATCATCGCTTGGCGCGCCGCTGACAACAGCACGCCGAGCCCGCCGCAAGCACCGTTTGTCGGCATTACCAACGTGGGTTTCTGGCGCCACTCGTCCAACGCCGTTTCCCCCACCGCCGGCTATGCCAACCTCGTCACCGTACCATTCTTGCTCGCCGATCCGATGGCCTTCGACCCCGGCCCGCCCTATGGCTTCGCCAATCGCGCCGATGCCCTCGCCAGCGCCGCTTACGCGGCCGACGTGAATGAATCCATCTTGAGCGGTGGGGCCACGAGCAGCGTGCGCACCGCGGCGGAAACCGACGAAGCGCTCTTCAACAACGCCTGCGATCTCGCCAGTTTAAACCACCTGTTGCGCTCCCAGTTATCCCCCCAGGCCCGGTTGGTGGACAACGCGCGCGCCTTCGCCCTCCTCAATATGAGCTGGTTTGACACGAGCATTGTCCTCTTTCGCGTGAAATATCTGCATCAGTTCTGGCGGCCGTTTCAAGCCATCAACAATGCCGATTTGGACAACAACGCCGCAACGACCAAGCCGATGGTCGCGTGGACCTCGTTCCGGCCCACGCCGCCGCATCCCGAATATATTTCAGCGCACGTCACGCTCTTCACCACGTTACTCCGCGTGACCGCGCGTCTGGCCGGTGACTACCATAGCGTAAACATCTACGCGGCGGCCAATCCGGTGCCACACACCTACGACAGCCTCGCCGCGATTTCCGACACCACCGTCGATGCCCGCGTGCACATGGGTTTCCACTTCCGTGAGACATGCGAAATCAGCCAGGTCCTCGGGCGCGAGCTCGGCGATCACTTCGTGGAAAACTATCTGGAGCCCCGCGGCCACCGGCACTGCCACCGCTAAAATTCCCGATGCGTTCTCTAGGTGGTCCATTTGTCGGAGCCCGCGAGTCGAGTCAATTAGGGGGAAGCCCGCCGAAAAGTATTCGGCGGGCTTTTCATTCTGCATCGTTGAGGACGCGAAGCGAAAAGCGTGCCTGCCAATACCCGGATATCAACAGATCGTCCGCCCCCTTGATCCCATTGGCTATCCTCGTCTTGGGGAAAACCGGTGAAGACTGCTCGGTTAACGACAGTTTTCGTTTTACTTAACCAAGATACTGGCCAGCTTTCGGCGTTGCCTAAAGCTCGTCATGTTATCGACCCTGCCAGTCACCGCTGAACCATCCTCCCGTGTCGATCCGACCCTGGCGGCGGATCGGCAGCATGTGTGGCATCCGTTCACGCAAATGCAGGAGTATTTTGCGCAGCCGGCCCTGGCGATTGCCTCGGGCCAGGGCGGCTGGCTGACGGATACGGCGGGGAAAACTTATCTCGATGGCAATGCCTCGGTCTGGACCAATGTTCACGGGCACAACGATCCCGATCTGAACGCCGCCCTGCGCACGCAACTCGGGCAGGTCGCCCACTCGACCATGCTCGGGCTGACCCATCCGGTGGGCGCGGAACTGGCGGCGGAATTATCGGCGCTCGCGCCCGCGGGATTGAGCCGCACATTTTTCAGCGACAACGGTTCCAATGCCGTCGAGATCGCGCTCAAACTCAGCTTTCAATACTGGCAGCTCACCGGCCGGCCGGAAAAAATCGGGGTGATCGGCATGGCCGGCGGTTATCACGGCGACACCTTTGGCGCGATGGCGGTAGGCGATAGCGGATTTTTTCATGACCGTTTCCGACCTTGGTGTTTCCCAGCACACCATTTCGCCGCGCCGAGTTGTCGCGAATGGGGCGGAAAAATTCGGGCCGCCAATACCACCGCAAGTTTGGCCAGTCTGCAGGCGCTGCTTGCGGAGCATGCCGGCACCACGGCCTGCTTGATCATAGAGCCCTCGGTGCAAGGTGCGGCCGGGATGCGCCTGCAACCGCCGGGCTTCATTCGCGAAGTTGCCGCGTTGTGCCGCGCACACAAGGTGCATTTAATTCTCGATGAAGTATTCGTGGCGTTTGGCCGCCTCGGTTCGATGCTTGTCTGTACGGAGGAAGGAGTGACGCCGGATTTTCTCTGCCTCGCGAAAGGCCTGACCGCGGGCTATCTCCCGCTGGCGGCCACGCTCGCGCGGGAAGAGATTTTCTCGGCGTTCCTCGGATCGTATGAAAGTGGCCGAGCGTTCTACCACGGACATACGTTCACGGGCAACCCGCTGGCGGCGGCAGTCGCACTCGCAAACATTCGCAAGCTCCGCGCCTTGATCAGCGCGGGCACACTGCGCAGCCGCAGCGCTTGCTTCGGCCGGCTCATCGATGACACTTTTTTCTCGCACCCGCATGTGCGAGATATTCGCCAACGCGGTTTCACGGCTGCGCTCGACCTCGCACCATCACGCGAAGGCACGGCAACGTTTCCGGTGGCTGACCGCGTCGGTTTGCAAATCTGCCTCCGCGCCCGCGAGCACGGGCTGCTGTTGCGTCCGCTCGGCGACACTCTCCTGCTTGTACCGCCGCTTTGCCTCAGCGAAGTTGAGCTGGGCGAACTCGTTCACCGCACTCTCCAAGCCATCAACGATATTCTCCCCAACTGATTTTCTCCCATGCCAACCCACACCCTCGAATCCATCCGCCAGATTTATGATTTGCCCCTGCCCGAGCTGATTTTCCGGGCCCAGCAAACGCATCGCGCCCATCATGATCCCGCCGCCATCCAGCTCTGCACGTTACAATCGATCAAGACCGGCCGCTGCCAGGAAGACTGCAAGTATTGCCCGCAGTCAGCGCATTACGATACCGGTCTGCAACCCGAACCGCTGCTCGACACGAAGACCATCATTGATGGCGCAAAGGCGGCCCGCGAGGGCGGCGCATCGCGTTACTGCATGGGGGCAGCGTGGCGCGAGGTGCGTGACGGCGCGCAATTTGATTCCGTGCTGGAAGCTGTGAGCGGCGTCTCCGCGCTCGGCATGGAAGTCTGCTGCACGCTCGGCATGCT
>JANYCF010000152.1 GCA_025360455.1 Opitutaceae bacterium
AAATCGGCGATTTTCTGCAATTGCTCCAAGCTGCAGGTGCCGCCCGTCGGATTACACGGCAGGTTAAGCATGAGCATTTTTGCGCCGGGTTCCCAGGAGGCGCGCAACGCCTCGGCGGTCAGGGCAAAATTATCCTTCGCATACGTCGGCACGGCAATCGCCTGCCCGTGCACTAACGCGATGCTGGGATTGTAGCTCACGTAACACGGCTGGTGATACATCACCTTTTCCCCGGGATTCACGAACGCGCGGCAGGCCAGATCGAGGGCCTCGCTCACGCCCACCGTCACGATTACCTGATCATCGGGCCGATAGCTAACGTTGAAATGTTCCTCGACGTACTTCGCGATCGCGCGCCGCAACTCGATCATGCCGAGATTCGACGTGTAGTAGGTTTTGCCTTTCTCGAGGGCAAAGATGGCGGCTTCGCGAATATTCCACGGAGTGACGAAGTCCGGTTCGCCCACGCCGAGCGAGATCACGTCCTGGCCTTTCATTTTGGCCACGAGTTCAAAGAAATCGCGAATGCCGCTCTTGGGTAGCGCCGCCACGTGGCTCGCCACCCATTTTTTCGGGTCGGTGCTCATGTTGCTGGAGCTCCCGTTATGGCGCGACGTTTAGCCGCGAGGTTTGCGCTTCGCCCTGATCGAACAGGTAGCCCTGATCCTTGTAGCAGCGCAGCATGAAATGGGTGGAAGTCGAAAGCACGCCCTCGATAGTCGAAAGTTTTTCCGACACAAAGCTGGCCACTTTTTGCAGCGAACTTCCCTTGATGAACAGGAGCAAATCGTAACCGCCCGACATCAGGTAGCAGGACTCCACTTCATCGAAACGCCCGATGCGCTCCGCGAGCCGGTTAAACCCACCGCCACGCTCCGGGGTGATTCGCACCTCGATGACGGCCCGAACTGCTGCGGCGGCAGCCTCATGCGATAGATCGAGCACCGGACGCCAGCCGAGAAAGATTTTGTCCTTCTTCAACTGTTCCAGGTGCTGATTAACTTCGGCATCAGTCAAACCCGCGACCTGCGCGATTTGCGTGGTCGTGAGTTGGCTGCCTTCCAGCAAGAGCTTCAAAACAGGGTTCATAAGGCCGGTAGTAATCCGTAAAAACTCCCGGTTTGACGAGAACGAAATCGCCCATTACGGATCTGCCAGCCAACTTTTGTGCCCATTACAGTTTTGGCCCCTATACGAACAATGAACATACTGATCGCAGAAGATGAAGTCCTTCACCGGGAGCTACTGGCGAATATTCTGGCCCAATGGCCCGAACACACCGTCACCTTGGTCGAGGATGGCCAAGCTGCGTGGGCGCTTCTGACCGATCCTAAACAGTTGTTCGATCTGGTGTTTCTCGACGTGAAAATGCCCAAACTGGGCGGCTTGGAGTTACTCCAACGTCTGCGCGAAACCGCGCTCCGTCGCTCCTCGAAATTTGTGATGTGTACCTGCGTGGATGATCGGACCAGTATCAGCAAAGCGATCCTGTTAGGCTGCAAACGCTACATCATCAAGCCGTGCAACTCCACCATCGTCGCGCAAACCCTGCGCCAGGTCGGCACGCAAACAATCTCGCCGGTCTAAATCGTAACGATGCCGTCGCCTTGGGTGGAACGCGGCCTCCGGACGCGTTTTTTGTGTAGTATTCGCACCAACGGGAAAACTGAGTAGGTTGCGCGCTTGCCGCGCAACGTGGTGCGACCAGCGCACCACCTACCAGAACCGCCCTACCCTCACGTGCGTGCATCTCAATAGTTTTCAAGGTAGGGCCGGCCCTTGTGGCCGTGCCGAGAACGTGCGATCCGGCACGTCGGCAAGCGACGGCCGTACAGCTCGTGAAACCCAGAGTAATATAAACAGGGATGCGCCCTACCCCAATCGCGTGAGACGGGGAGTTGCATCGCGCCAAAAAATCATTCAAGCGTAAGTTTCGCATGTTCGAATCACTGACCGAAAAACTCTCTTCCGCCCTCCGCAATCTTCGCGGCGTGGGTCAATTGTCCGAGGCCAACATGGCCGACGCCCTCAAGGAAGTCCGCGCCGCCCTCCTCGCCGCCGACGTCCATTTCAAGGTCGCCCGCGAATTCATCGACCGCGTCCAGACCGCGTGCAACGGCCAAGCCGTCCTGAAATCCGTCACGCCCGGGCAGCAGATCGTCAAAATCATCCACGACGAACTCGTCACCCTCCTCGGCGAAGGGACCACCGAACTCATCGCCACGCGCCCGCTCAAGATTCTCATGGTCGGTCTACACGGCTCCGGCAAAACCACCTCCACCGCCAAGCTCGGCAAACTCCTCAAAAAACGCGGCAGCCGTCCCTTTGTCGCCGCGTGCGATGTCTATCGCCCCGCCGCCATCGACCAGCTCGAGATCCTCGCGAAGCAGGAAGAGCTTGGTTTCTACTGCGACCGCATTTCCAAAGATGTCCCCGCCATCGCCAAGAAAGCCTTGGAAACCGCACTGGCCACCAACGCCGATGTCATCATCTTCGACACCGCCGGCCGCCTTCAGATTGACCAGAACCTGATCGAGGAAGTGAAACGCCTCAGTGCCGTGGTACAGCCCGACGAAATTCTTCTCGTGGCCGACGGCGCCCTCGGCCAGGAAGCCGTCAACGTCGCCAAAGCTTTCCACGACGCCCTCCAACTCACCGGTTTGATTCTCACCAAGATG
>JANYCF010000175.1 GCA_025360455.1 Opitutaceae bacterium
CGAATCCGCACGACGCACGATTCGCCAATTCCCCTCACGCACGAAAATACCGGCCGCGCTCTGCTCGATTCCGCCATCCTGTACCACGCACGTGCCCACTGGCATTGTCACTTATTCCTCCTGATGCCCGACCACCTGCACGCGCTGCTTGTTTTTCCACCAGACAAGAAAATGAGCAGTGTTATTGGCACGTGGAAAAGCTATCACGCCAAGCAACACGGCATACTTTGGCAGGACAATTTCTTCGATCACCGGATTCGCAATGACACAGAATTCCAAGAGAAAGCCACCTACATCTGAAGAAACCCAGTCGTGAAAGGACTGTGTACAAAAGAAACCGACTGGCCTTGGGTGCTCGATTCTCCGGCATGAATTCGCCTCAAGGTGGAACCCGGCCTCCGGACGGGTTTTACAAGCAACGATACGCAGCCAATCAGCGCGTCCAGAGGCCGCGCTCCACCTCCACCAAATAATCACGCCGCGTTCTTCCCGAAGAGCAGTCGCAGCGAATTCAGGCAAACCACCAGCGTACTGCCTTCGTGCGCGGCGACACCGACCGCCAGCGGCACAGTGCCAACCGCGGTAGCGATCACCATCACCACCACCACCCCGAGAGAAATCGTGAGGTTTTGCCGGATGATCGCTTTGGCTCGACGACTGAGTCGCTCAGCCGCGAGAAAGTTTTCGATGCGATCGTGCATCAAGATAACCTCAGCTTGCTCCAGCGCCGCATCACTTCCACGCGCGCCCATCGCCACACTCACATCCGCCGCTGCCAGACACGGCGCATCGTTCACCCCATCGCCAATCATCGCCACCTTCCGGCCAGGAGAAGAATTCCGCAGCTCCTGAATCGCCGCGACTTTCAGCTCGGGCGTGAGATGGGCGCGGACTTCATCGAGGCCTAGTTCAAGAGCTACCGATTCCGCAGCTTGCCGACGATCACCGG
This sequence comes from Opitutaceae bacterium, assembly GCA_025360455.1. Lineage (GTDB taxonomy): Bacteria > Verrucomicrobiota > Verrucomicrobiia > Opitutales > Opitutaceae > Didemnitutus. The sequence continues at coordinate 950 of JANYCF010000175.1, forward strand.
TCAGCATGACGGTGCGAATACCCATGCGTTTCAATTCCGCGAGCACGCCCTTCGACTCGGCGCGGATCTGATCGCGCAACAAAACGCGGCCGAGAAATCCCGATCCGACCACCCACACTTCGGCCAATTCCGCGGGCGCGGGAGGAAGCTTCTCCGCCCATGCCGCCAGCGGTCCCGCTTCCAGCAATTCGCGCCGACCGAGCATCGCCTGCGCGCCGCCATAACTTCCACGCACGCCCTGCCCGATAATATTTTTAAAATCGGCAAGCTCGATCGCCTTCACCCCGCGCGCCTTGGCATCGCGCACGATAGCACGCGCGAGCGGATGCTCCGACTTGGCTTCGAGTGCGTAAGCCAGCTCCATCACCTCGGTCTCGCGACCGGGAGGGAAACTTTCGTAGCCTACCACCGCGAGTTCACCCGTGGTGAGCGTGCCGGTTTTATCCATGGCCACGATGTTCACATCGGCCAATTTCTCGATGGCGGCACCGCCCCGGAAAAGCACCCCGTGTTTCGCACCCCACGCAATGGCGGCGAGAATGGCGGAGGGAATAGAGAGTACGAGCGCACACGGACTGGCGACGACCATGAGCGTCATCGCACGATAGAAAGCCGAGCGAGTTTCCGGGGTATTCGTGAACGCCGGCAGCTGAAAGCCCAGCCACCACAGCAAGAACATTGCGGTCGAACCACCAATGACCGCGTAGGTGTAGCCCGTGCCGAATTTATCCGTGAAGCGCTCGCTCGGAGCTTTGAGCTTCTGCGCGGTCTGGATCAGCCGGATGATTTTTTGCAGCGTGCTTTCGGCGGGCAATCGCTCGACATCATAATCGAGCGCGCCCCAGATATTAATCGTACCACTAAAAACCTGATCACCCACGCCTTTCTCCACCGGAGTGGCTTCGCCGGTCAGGGCGGATTCATCACTCGCACTTCTCCCTGCCATCACCACACCGTCAGCGGGAAAAGCCTCACCGGGTTTGACGCGTACGCGCTGTTTGAGCTGAAGGGCTTCGACCGCGATTTCTTTTTCGGTACCATCAGGCAACAAAAGCAGCGCACGTTTCGGAGCCGATTTCAGCAAGGAGCTCACCTCGCGCTGGGTACGGTCGAGCGCATATTTCTCCATCGCACCGGACGCCGAAAAGAGAAACAGCAGCAGCACCGCCTCGCCCCACGCATTGATGAAGACGGCGCCAATCGCGACCGCCAGCATCAGAAAATGAATATCGATCTGACGTTTTTTAAGATTCTCCCCTGAATCAATGGCGGCATCCCACCCACCGGAGACGAGTCCGATGGCATAGAAAACTTTCGGCAGCCACGGCAAGCCGGGAGCGACGTGTCCGCTGATCAACCCCGCGAGGCCCGCCGTGCCGCAGATCGCCGCGAGCACAGAAAGCGTACGCCATTCCTGATCTTCGGGCGACGGCTCGGCCTTGATCTCCGGCCATGCCATCTCGCGCCAGAGCCACATTTTCTCGGCTGTCACACAGCTATCGCGACCCACCACCAATGAGCTGCCTTCCTGCTTCAATGAAAAACCGACGGGAGTTTTTGCCGTGCTTTTTGCGGCCAAACCCGCTTCGACCGCCGCAATGGTCGCGGATAGTTTCTGGGCAAATTCGGTGGCATCGATCCGTCCCAACGTGGCCACCGAGACTTGGTGTGACTCCGGGTTGATGCGCACGGCACTCACGTCCGGCTGCTCGCGCAAAAATTGCACGAGTTGATCCGTCCACGCGGCATTGCCCTCGGTTGAGACCTTCATAGCCCAAGAAAATGTCTGGCCTGGCAACCGGCGCAAATTCATTTGCTACGCAGGATTTGGGAATCCCTCATGGGATTTGAATGATCGGCCTTAACGACAGCTCCGGCGCCTCCGCCCTCGCCCCACTCCCGCCCTCCCGGGTGCGCGAGTTGGCATTGGAGATTTTTGCCGATGGCGGGCATCTGTGCGAAGGGTTGGGCTTGGAACATCGGCCGCAACAGGAGCACATGGCACGTGCCGTGGCGGCGGCGTATTTCAGCGATAAACCGCTACTCTTCGAAGCCGGCACGGGCGTGGGCAAAAGCCTCGCCTACCTCGTCCCGGGCATCATCTACGCGATGGAAGCCCAGCGCCAGTTGGTCGTCTCCACGCATACGATTTCATTGCAGGAACAGCTGGAGAAAAACGATCTGCCGCACTGCCGAAAACTCTTTTCCGCCGCACCGGCGCTCCAACGTTTCGCGCAATTCCGTTCGGCCGTGCTCGTGGGCAAATCCAATTATCTCTGCACAACGCGCCTCGCTCAAGCAATCCGCGACAAGGCCGAACTGTTCACCACGCCCGACCAAATGGAGCTCCACCGCATCACGAACTGGGCGGAGCAATCCCGCGACGGCTTGCGCCACGAATTGGTGCCGCCGCCGTCCGATGAAGTGTGGGATCTCGTCAACGCCGACTCCGGCGCGTGCTCCAAGCGCAACTGCGATTGCGGCCGCTGTTTCTACCAGAAGGCGCGGGCCCGCGTCGAGGCGGCGCAAGTCCTCATCGTCAACCACAGTTTGTTTTTCTCGCTGCTCAACATCGGTCCACCCGGCGGCGCTGGTCGAGAAAAGGTGCGCGGCGTCCTGCGCACGGATGATTTTGTGGTGCTCGACGAGGCCCACACGGTGCCGGAAGTCGCCACCGATCACACGGGCACGAAAGTCAGCAATATCGGCTTGGACCGGTTGTTGAAATCGCTCTACCACCCGACCAAGAAACGCGGCCTGCTCGCCAAACACGGCTCGTCCGCCGATCAGCAGGCGGTGGAGGATGCGCTCGAAGGCTCCGCGGTGTTTTTCGAATACCTGCGGGAAAAATTACTCCATACGCAGTCCATCGTGCGGGTGCGTTCGCCCGATGCCGCCGAGCCGTTGCTGGAGGAGCCGCTGCTCAAACTGATCAACCGCGTGAGCGATCTCTGGAACCGGCTGCCGGATAATGGCAGCACCGCGCGCGACGAGATCCACGACAAGCTTGACCGGCTACAAAGCTACCGCGCCGATATCAACCTGTGGTTGAACCAGACAACCCTGCAGTCCGTCCACTGGCTGGAGCGCACCGGACGCCGACAAACCACCATCGTGTTGCGCGCGGCTCCGCTCGATGTAGCGCCGTACTTGCGCGACAATCTTTTTCGTCGCAATACCTCGGTCATCTTGAGCAGCGCCACGCTCACGGTCGCGGGCAAGATCGAGCCCTTTCAAATGCGCGCAGGAGCCGACGATGCGCAAACGCAGGTGGAGCATTCGCCCTTCGATTTCGAAAAAAACATGCGCGTGTATATCGCGCAGGATATGTCACCGCCCACGACTCAGGGCGCGAAGGTGGATCTGGAGGGATTGGCGAGCTACATCGAATTTTGCACGCTGCGGGTCGCGGGCGGGTCGCTGGTATTGTTCACCAGCTACACGGATATGCGACATATAGCAGGCGTGTTGGCCGGGGTCTTTGCACGCGAGAACCGGCCGTTTTTGATGCAAGGTGTGGATGGTTCACGCACGGAATTGACCCAGCGGTTCCGCGCGGCGGGCAATGGCATTCTTTTTGGGACCGATAGTTTTTGGACCGGCGTGGATGTGCCCGGTGAGGCCTTGTCCCAAGTCATCATTACCCGCCTGCCCTTCGATCCGCCCACCCATCCCGTGACCGAGGCCCGGGCGGAATGGCTCCGGGCGCAGGGTCGCAATCCGTTCAACGAGCTCACGCTACCCGATGCGCTGATGAAATTCCGCCAAGGCGTCGGTCGCTTGATCCGCAATAAAACTGATCGAGGGATCGTCACTTTGCTCGATGCCCGGCTACTTACGAAAGCCTATGGTCGTGAATTTATTGTGAGTCTTCCGGTGCAACGTTTCACGCGCCTGACAAAAGAAAACCGTGATTCCGTTTTTCGGCCTTTCCCTCGGACCACGGGACAGTCAAGTTGACCAAACATGACTTTAAGATCCTTCGCCCTCACTGATATTGGCCGCGTCCGGCCCGAGAACGAAGATTCGTTTATCTGCAACGAGAAGCTCGCTCTTTACGGGGTCGCGGACGGGATCGGAGGCCTCCCTGGTGGAGCGCAGGCCAGCAAAACGGCCGTCTATACTTTGATCGATTGGTTCAAGCATAAGGTCTCGCCCGGCCCCTTTGACTATTCCAGTGCCTTGGCCGAGACCAACGAGAAGGTGTTTTTGCTCGGTCGGGTCCTCAGCCCTCGGACGGGCATCGGTACAACCCTGACCATGGCTCATTTCGATCAGGAGCAGGTGGTGGTCATGCACGTGGGTGACTCTTTTATGTTCCGGCTCCGCTCCGATCTGCTCGATGCGCTCACGCAGGAACATAACGTCGAAAACGAAATGAAAGCGCGTGCCGCCCGGGGCCTGCCTACTTATATGATGGCGGAAAACCGCGCGGCGCTGACCCGTTGCGTCGGCCAGCCTCCGCCGTTGGAAGGTGATATTCATGCCCACAACGTGGAGGTCGGCGACCGCTACATCATGTGCAGCGATGGGATTACGCGTTATGTCATGGCCCCGGAGATGCAGCGCCTGCTCCAAGCCGCAGCCAATCCTGAAGCGATCTGCCGACGCTTGGTGGAGATCGCCAACAAACGCGGCGGCGTAGACAATGCGACGGTCGTAGCGGTATTTGCCGAGTGAGATGAGCATCGACCGCTTCACCACCCTGGTTGCCCAGCAACCGGAGAATGAGATGTTTCGCTTTAGCCTCGCGCAAGCGCTGTTAAAAGCCGACCGCACGGAAGAGGCCCTGCCCCACTTGCAACGCTGTGTGGAGAAAAGATCCGACTGGATGATCCCGCGAATTTTGCTCGGAAAAGCGCTGCTATTGCTCGGTCGAAAATCAGAGGCCCAAAGCTGGCTGGAACTCGCCTTGGCCCTCGCCATCGAGCAAAGCCACGAAGATCCCGAGCGGGAATTGCGGGCGTTGCTGAAGGAGTTTTGAGGCTGCGTAACGGTCACTTTGAGTAGCCGCGTTTGAGGGCACAGCTCGAAAACGTGGTCTTCTTCTCGGGCAAAGCACGCTGTCACTTATGCTCCCCGTTCGACCAGCTCAGGGCCTTGCGCGGAGCGGAATAGACTAATCTTCGCTCATCCCGAACACGACAAGGTCCCGGATTTTCGACACAGAGGAAAGGCAGGAGGGCCACTGAGGTCACAGAGCAATCAAATCCAAAGCACCGGCCTAATGGCAAATGACTCATCACGCCATGCCCTTGGCTTGCGCCTTTCTCCCTTTTCTCTGTGAGCCTCGGTGTCCTCTGTGACAAAAGTCTTCCTCGTTTTATCCGCGCTCTTCGCGCCTTTCGCGTCCTCCGCGTTTAACCGCCGACCCACGCTTTCGCCCAGCTCAAGCGCGGCTACAAAGAAGATGCTTCTCACCCCCACAACGGCGACGGATACCGCCCGGCTGCGATCAATTCTTTAATCGCCGCCTGCGCCGTGGGCAGGTCGTCACGATACGTGATCCCAAACCACGCATCGTCGCTCTGGAGCAAATCAATCGAGGCTTCGCCCCGCTCATTCAACTCGCTCAAAGTCGTCGGCAAATAAAACTCGGCCTTGAGGTCGGATTGGTTGCGTCGGAGAAAATCACCGAACTGCATTTCCAATTGAGGGAAAGCCGCCGGAGTCAGCCCCCAAAAATTCATGGAGACTATTTCGTCACCCGTTAGCGAAGTGGCAGCACCCTGCGTGTTCGTATAACTCGCACCGACCGCCGACTTCTCGATTTTCGTGATCTCCGTGATACTTTTCAACCGCCCCGAGGCATCAGTAGCGCAAAGGCCGCGACTGACAGTGCCGTGTTCCGAAAGTGTTTGCCGGAGAGGATAACCCACCATCGCGTAATGCTCACTCCGCGCAAAATGAGCCGCGAGTGCCCGGTAGCCGCCAGCGCCGTAGAAATCATCGGCGTTGATGGCGGCGAACGGACGCTTCGCCGCATCGCGTGCCACGAGCACAGCGTGACCGGTGCCCCACGGTTTGGTGCGACCCGCCGGTGCTTTGAAACCAGCCGGCAGCGAATCGATTTCTTGGTAAACGTACTGTACGTCCATCCGTGCTTCAAGACGGCGGCCAATCGTCGCGCGGAAGTCAGCTTCAATGTCCTTGCGGATGACGAGCACGAGTCGGTCAAAGCCGGCGCGCAGCGCATCGAACACCGAGTATTCGATGATCAATTCCCCGTGCGGGCCGACGGGCTGCACCTGTTTCAGGCCGCCGAAACGACTGCCCATGCCGGCGGCAAGAATGACGAGGTCGTATGAAGAAGAGTTAGCCACAGGCCAACACTGATGAACAGGGTTGCGCGCGCCGTAAAACAAAAATCATGCAGGACAAGTGTTCGAAGCAGTTATCAATCTTGTAGGAGCCTGCTGGCAGGCGATATAGGATCAACCCCGTTGACGTGCGTTCGTGTCGCCTGCCAGCAGTCTCCTACACGACCGATCAGGTGGCGCGACGTGCGCTCCACCCACCTCAGGGCAACCACGGGAATTTCTTAGAGTCGGGTTTACGTTTTTCTTTCTGCGCGGTCATGAACTCTTTCGCTTCCTCCGTCATGTAATAGAGCATCGTCGCATTACCCGCGAGTTCCTGGATGCCACTCTGGCCGTCGAGTTCAGCGTTGAAGGCGGACTTCAGGCAGCGGATCGCGAGTGGACTGCGCTGCAAAATCTCCCGCGCCCACGCCACGCCTTCCGCTTCGAGCTCGGCCACCGGAACGACTTTATTCACTAAGCCCATGCCGAGCGCCTCAGCTGCGCTATATTGCCGGCAGAGAAACCAAATTTCGCGGGCCTTCTTCTGGCCAACCATGCGGGCGAGATAACTGGAACCAAACCCGCCGTCGAAACTCCCCATCTTCGGACCGACCTGACCAAAAATGGCATTGTCGGCCGCGATGGTGAGGTCGCACATCACGTGGAGCACATGGCCGCCACCGATGGCGTAGCCGGCAACCAGCGCGACGACGACCTTGGGCATCGAGCGAATGAGTTTCTGCACATCGAGGATGTTGAGGCGCGGGACGCCCTTGCCATCGATGTAGCCGCCGTGACCGCGGACCGATTGATCTCCGCCGGCGCAGAAGGCGTATTTGCCGTCTTTGGCCGGACCGGCCCCGGTGATAAAAATAACGCCGATCGTTTGGTCTTCGCGAGCGTCGAGCAGCGCTTCGTGCATCTCGACGACGGTCTGCGGACGGAAGGCATTGCGCTTCTCCGGACGGTTAATCGTGATGCGAGCGATGCCCTCGGCCTTGTGGTATTGGATGTCTTCGTAGTTTTTGGCGAATTTCCAGGAAGGAAGCATGGGCCAAGTTCAGCTGAAAATACCTGCGCGGCAACCGTTTTTGCAGGAAAGCTGATTTTTACAAAAACCGGTCAAGCTACTTTTGAGTGACTTCGTAAAACTGCTTGGAGTCGAGAGCCAGCAGACGAGAATCTGCGCCTCACATGTCAACTCAAGCACAGCCCCTGAATGCGACAGCGAAAGCCGGTCTGACCATCGGCGCACTCGGCGTAGTATTCGGCGATATCGGAACCAGTCCACTCTATACGATGCGCGAGTGCATCGATCACTTACCGGAGGTCGACCAGACCACCGGGGTCCTGGGGGTGCTGTCGTTGATTTTCTGGGCGCTGTTGTTAGTGGTGAGCGTGAAATATATCTGGTTCGTCATGCGCGCGGACAACCACGGTGAGGGCGGAATTTTCGCGCTGCTGGCACTTATTCACGCCAATCGCGAGACCCAGACACCCTTCGGTGTTACTCGGCGTGGCCTAGGGCCGGCGGTTATCATGATTTTGATCGGCGCGGCGCTGCTCTACGGCGACGGAATTATCACGCCAGCGGTCACCCTGCTTGGGGCGGCAGAAGGACTCAATACGATCAGCCCGAAATTCACCCCTTACGTCGTCCCCTTGGTTTGCGTAATCCTTACATTACTATTCTGGTTTCAGCGCAAGGGGACACAGAGCATTGGCCGAATCTTTGGTCCAATCATGTTGCTCTGGTTTGTTACTCTCTCGGTATTGGGTGCCTGGCATCTTGCCCAAAATCCCAGTGTGCTCCGCGCCCTTAATCCCGCCTATGCCTTGACGCTTCTACGTCATCCACCCATGCAAGTCGCAACACTCTTGGGCTCCATCGTTCTCGCCATCACCGGAGCCGAAGCGCTGTATGCCGATATGGGGCATTTCGGCCGGCGCTACATTGCCTTCGCTTGGTATGGCATCGCCTTCCCCGCTTTGCTCCTGAACTATTTTGGCCAAGCTTCTTATATTCTCCTGCATCCCCAATCAGTGGATAATCCCTTCTTCGCAATGGCTCCGGCTGGCTTTACTCGCTATGCGCTCACGGGGCTTTCCATCATCGCCGGCATCATCGCCAGTCAAGCGTTGATCACCGGGGCCTATTCGCTCACTCGACAGGCGATCCAGCTCGGCTATTTCCCCCGACTCAAGGTCAACCACACCAACGCCCAACAGGTTGGCCAGATTTATGTACCATTCGTCAACGCTCTCCTCGCGATTGGCGCCATCGTGACCGTGATTTCATTCGGCTCCAGCGCCCATCTGGCATCTGCCTATGGTATTGCGGTCACGGGCACCATGGCCATCACGACCATTGCGTACTACCTTGTCGTCCGGCGGAATCGCGGTTGGTCGATTTGGAGGGCGGCCCCGCTCTGTGGAATCTTTCTGCTGGTGGACCTAGCGTTTTTCTCTTCCACCGCCCACAAAATCACCGACGGCGGTTGGTTCCCTCTCGCGATTGGCGCCGTCATCCTTGGCATTATGCACACTTGGAAAATTGGCCGGGAAGCGATCTATCAACGCGTTTACGGCAACAATATCACTGAGTCCGAGCTCACTTGCATCGCCCGCAGTAAACACACGACAAGGGTCAAAGGCGCAGCCGTCTTCATGGTCGGCTCTCCAACCGGTACACCGATCGCTCTCCTGCACCATGTGAAATCGAATCGCACCCTGCACCAGACAGTCGTGCTCCTCAGCATACTCACTGACGAAGTTCCTACTGTCGCGGATGGAGACCAGTTGAACCTTCGAGAAATTGGCGAAGGGATATGGCGCGTCACCGGACGCTACGGCTACATGCAATCCCCCAACGTCAGTGACCTGCTGGAAAAAACCAAAAACGCAGGCGTGCCCATTAACCCCCAAAGTGCGACCTATATATTCAACCGCGAAATGATTATCTCCGGTGGCAACGCCCGCATGTGGGAGTGGCAAAAGAGCCTTTACGCGGTGCTCAGCCGGAACGCGAGTCCGGCAAAAGATTATTATCAAATTCCCCCGTCCCAAATTATCGAACTAGGGCTCGCCCTTCAGCTTTAATATCATCACACGCCGCATTGCGCCCTTGCTGAGCTCTACACAACAAAGCCCCGCACCGTAGCGCCCGGACCACGCGCTGGATTGGCGCGTATGGCGTGGCCTTTGGCGATCACCATCGGCTGGTGCGGCGTGGTGGTGGCCTGGACCCACTTTAAATTACTTCGGTCAAGCAGCCCACCATATCCTTTCGCACGGTGAGCAAGTCGCAAATACTTCTCTCGTACGCGCCCTGGAAGGGCGATCCAGCTATTAGCGGTTTCAGGTAAACAGTAGCTGCGCTTGAGCAGGAGGCGAAAGCGTGGCCTGCAACCCTCACCACCTTGGCGCTCCACTCCCCGTTCGGGAGGCCCGTTCGACAGGGTGCCGAGAGGAGTCGAATCCATTCAGGCCCTTGTCGAAGATCCAAAACCTGCCCGAATGGGAGCGGAGTCGAAAAGCAACGCGGCGGCTACAAAGCGACGGGATACGGCTCGTGGCTTGCACCGCGCCCTGTGAGCTGCCTAACTGGCGTCCGACATGGACGTCAGCTCGCACCCGTTTATCAGCCACTTCCCCGCAGCCCAAGGCGTACTCCTCGCTAAAGCGGTACGCTATGTCCGCTTTCCCCACAAAGCGGTCATCTTCGAAGAGAACGATACGCCTGATTCCATCTATCTCGTCCTCACCGGCCGCGTCGCCCTCACCAAAAAAAACCCCGGCGGAGCCGCCCAAGTCATCGCGCACAAAGGCCCCGCCGATTACTTCGGCGAACTCGGTGTCCTCGACGGCTCCGGCCGCAGCACCGCCGCCATCGCGGATGGCCCCGTCCACCTCGGTCGCATCGAGCAGGATGTTTTCCTGAAAATCCTCTCCGGCTCCTCCTGGCACACCGTCCTCCGCCTCTTCAGCCACGTCAGCGAAAATCTCCGCGACACCAACACCCGCTACGTCACCGAAGTGGTCCGCAAAGAAAAACTCAGTACCATCGGCGAAATGGCCAACGCGATGATCCATGATTTTCGCGGCCCGTTCACGACCATTTCACTCGCCACCGAATCACTCGCCCAACGCAACACCGATCCCCGGACGCAGGAACTCTGCGCCCTGATTCTCCGCCAAGTCGGCCGGCTCGGCGGCATGGTGGAGGAAGTTCTCGAATTTGCGCGCGGCGAAACCCGACTGAAACTGAAAGCCACGCCCTTGCGCGAAGTCTTCGCCCAACTGAAGGAAAACAACGACGCCACGTTTGCCCGCACCCAAGTACAACTCGTCATCAAAGAGAGCACCTTGAGCCTGCTGCTCGATCCCGATCGCTTCCAGCGCGTGTTGCAAAACCTCGTGACCAACGCCCGCGAAGCCCTCGCCAAAAAAGAACGCGCCCGCATCACCGTTTCTGTCTGCAAAAAAGATAACCGCTGCCTGCTCACCGTCCGCGACAATGGCCCCGGCATCCCCCGGGAAATTCGCGACACCCTCTTCGAGCCCTTTGTCTCGCACAGCAAATCCGGCGGCACCGGACTCGGGCTGGCGATTGCCCGCACCGTCGTCGAAGCCCATCAAGGATCGATCAGCTACCGCACGTCGCGCACCGGCACCGTCTTCACGATCCAGTTGCCGCTGATGCCGTGAGGGAGGGCTTCCGAACCAAGTAGCCGCGTTGGAGCACCGCGACAACGTGGTCCGAGCGTCACCACCAACCACGTTTTCGGTCTACGCCCTCAAACGCGGCTACCAGATAATTACCCGGGCAGCTTCGCCACTTCCGCCAGCAGCGCCTTCCGAAAAGCCGCGTCGCGTTTCCGATCCGTGCGCACTTCCAAAATCCGTACGCCATGCTTCGGTAATTTGGCGATGAGCGCTGCAAAATGTTTCCAGTCGCGCACCAACGTGTGCGCCACCCCGTAGGCTGCTCCCAATTTTTTAAAATCCACTCGCTGCGGCGTAGCGAAGAACGCTTCGAAATGCGGATTCTCCTGCGCCACGGGCAAGTGCTCAAAAATACCCCCACCATTATTATTAATCAGCACAATCGTCAGGCTGCCTTTGCCCTTCGCCACGGAGAGAAACCCATTCGTATCATGCAACAACGCAAGATCACCGGTGAGCAATACCGCGGGCTGATCGCTGCCGTGCGCCACACCCAGCGCCGTTGACAAAGTGCCATCGATGCCGTTCGCGCCGCGATTGCAGTAGATGGCATGACCGCAGTTATTCGCCGGCCAGAAATATTCCAGATCACGCACCGGCATGCTGTTCGCCACAAAAACGGGTGTTCGTGGTGGCAGACTGGCCGCCAGCAACCACGCCGCCTTGCCTTCGAACATCCATTTGGCGTTGGCCAATTTCTTATCCAGTGCGGCTCGAACCATGGCCTCGGCACAAGCCCAGTCCGTACAGTATGTGATATCGATCTCTCGTTCCGGCAAACTTTCCGCCAGTTGCTCGACGCTCGCGTGCACCGTTTTGCTCCGTCCATGCAACGCATCCTGATTATGGTCGGACTCGGATATTATCCAGGTCGGCGCATCGCATTCCTCCAGCCAAGCGCGCAACGTTTTGCTGATCGGCCAGCCTCCAAGACAGAGCACAAATTCCGGTTGCAAGGTTTTCCGCAGTTTCTCATTTCGCGCCAACACGTCATAATTGGTGATGAAGGGTTGCCCCGGAGCCGAGTACGAGCGCAACGGAGACAGACTATCCGCCAATACCGGCCACCCGGTCTTCAACGCCAACAATTCTACCATCAGCGCGAACTGCCCCGGATCGAGGGGTTGTACCGGACCCGTGACAATCAACCCGCGTTTCACCTGAGGAAGTTCTGGAATACCAGTGCCACCTTGCACCACCGCAATCCGGACGAGATGTGCAAAAAAACTTTCGCCGATCTTCTTTTTCAAGGCTGCCGCCGTGCCATCCTCCACCGGCGGCAGCGGATCGCGAAAAGGCGCGTTGAGCTGCACCGGGCCGGCCACCGGCCATTGCGTCCGCTCCACCGCATGCGCCACGGTTTGCCGCAGATAACGCAGCAAACGCAACGAAGTCTCCGGCAGGGCCAATTCGTGATAGAAATTCACGTGATCGCCAAAAAGTTTCTGCTGATCGATCGTCTGCCCCGAGCGACACTCCCGCATCTCCGGCGGACGATCCGCAGTGATGACCAACAGCGGCACGCCACTCTCCTGCGCCTCAATGACTGCCGAAAAATAATTCGCTCCCGCCGTACCGCTCGTACACAGCAAGACGACTGGCCGGTGTGTGCTGCGTGCAAGGCCCAGCGCAAAAAATGCCGCCGAGCGTTCATCGAGCACCGGAATCGCTTCGATGCCCGAATGCCGCGCAAATGCCATCGTCAACGGCGTCGAACGCGAACCGGGCGAAATCACCGCATGCGTCACACCGAGCCGCACCAAAGTCTCGACGAGTACGCTTCCCCACAGACTGTTGGTATTGCGAAAATCGAGGGCGGTCGTTGCGGGGTGTTTCATGTGGCGAGAATCAAGTAATCCAAAACTAATTCAGTTGTTTTAACTTGTAGGAGCCTGGTTGCAGGCCACTCCGTATCTGGTCGGTTGGCGGTGCTCCGTGTCGCCTGCAAGCAGGCTCCTACCTAGAAAAGAATGCGAACATGCTCGCGTAGAGAAAAAATGGCTCATGCGTTGGTCAGGGCTTCGATGAGAGCTTTGAACTTTAACTCCGTCTCTGCAAATTCCTTTTGCGGATCGGAACCCGCCACAATACCGGCACCGGCATAAGCTGTCGCGGTACAACCGTCGATCAGAGCAGAGCGAATACCGACGAAGAACTCCCCGCCCCCCCGGTGATCCACCCACCCCAGCGGTCCGGCATACAATCCGCGATCAAACGCTTCCAACCGTTTAATCGCAGCCACCGCCGGCAAACGCGGCGTTCCACCCACCGCTGGCGTCGGATGCAAGCGCTCGACCAGATCCAAAATATGCACGCTCGCGGGCAAAGGCGCACTGATCGGCGTGTGCAAATGCTGGACGTTAGCCAGACTCAGTACACGCGGGATTGCGGCATGTTCGAGCTGAAGGCCGAGATCGGCGAGACGCCGGGCGATCGAGCCGATGACCACCCGATGTTCGCGCAGATCTTTTTCGCTATTCTGCAAAGCACGGGTGAGGGCGGCATCTTCACTGGCGGATTGACCGCGGGGTGCCGAGCCCGCCAACGCTTCCGTGTACATCCGTCCTTGCGCCACGCGCACCAATCGTTCCGGCGTGGCGCCGATAAAACTTTGCCCCGCCCCATTCGCGACAGAAAATGAATAACAACTCGCGTACCGTTGCCGCAAATGATTCAGCACGCCCATCGGATGAAAAACTTCCGTCGTCGTCAGCTGCTGGGCGCGAGCGAGAACGATTTTTTCGTAGTCTCCACGCTCGATTTCAGTAAGCGCCTGCATCACGGCGCGCTGATAAAAGCCAACCCCGCCGAGCTCCACGATCTGCTTCGGAGCCGACGGCCGGCCATGATCAGGCGTGGAGGTATAATCGAAGGAACGAAACTTCGTGTGCGCTTTCCAGACTTTCGCCGTCACCAGGTCGAGCGGCAGTTCAGGAGTAATCAGCAAATTGGCCACGGCCACTGAGCCATCGCCCCGGCGCGAGACCTGCCAGCGCGGGACGAAAAGACGAAGCGCAGGAAACGCCGCTCCTGCGGCAGCTTCATGCGCAAACCCACCCGCCAAGAAAAAGTGCGGACCGGCAAAGTTCTCATCGAGTGGACCAACCGCGACAGTGTTCTCCAGCGTATGGACAATAAAATTCTTCGCCGCCGTAAAACGCGTCGGGCCAGTGGCACTGAATTCTAGGACCGCTTCCGCGCCTGCGACCGCAAATCCATCGGAAGGTCGTTCAATGTAGAAGTGTAGTTGGTTCGGTTCGAAGATGGATTCCAACACCGCCAAGGGATCGAGGCTATCCACCGCCACGCTGATACTGGCCAATTGCGGCCGCCCCGTGGCCCGCGCCGCCGCCGCACACTGCTCGAGAAACGCCCGCAACGCGGCGGGCGTGGAGTGCTCAGTGGGATTGAGGGGGAGGATTGTCATGGTAGCCACAGGCCTCCGGGCCTGTGGATTTGTTGCGCGCTGCATTGCCAAACCACGATCCCCGGCAGGCAGGGACGCCTGCCGCTACATCTAAGCTGAATGAAACGTGGCATGAATTAAATACCGTGAACTTGATGCAACTCCTACGGTTTCGGTGATTCCTTGGCTGGAGCCGCCGGTGGCAACGGCCGAGGGAAGAGCACGAGGGCCGGCGCGACTTTCGCGCCGTGCAATTTGGCGCCCCACACCAGCTCGTCCTGCCAGATCGCACCCGGCGTGTAGCCCAGCACCGCGTTAATTTTTTCCGTGGTGGAGGGCGTCACGTGCTGGATGAGTGCGACCGCGAGGCGCAGCGCTTCAGCCATCGTGGCGAGCGAAGTACGCAAAAGCGCGAGGTCGGTAGCCTCGGTGGATTTGCCGAGTTTCCACGGGGCGCGCTTTTCAATGTAGGCGTTGGTCTCGGTGAGAAAAACCATCGCTCGTTCGAGCGCGGTGTGAAACTGGAAGCCTTCGCACAACGGCAGGAATTCATCGCGGGTCTTGTCCCAGAGCGCCCGAAGACTCTTATCCAACTCTTCCTCAACTTCAGCCGCTGGCACGACGCCGGCCGCAAAACGCGTCGTCATGTTCAACGTGCGGTTGACGAGATTGCCGAGATTATTGGCGAGTTCGCTGTTGTAGCGGACAAGAAACTGTTCGCGGGTGAAGTCGCTATCCTGTCCCACATTCATCTCACGAATCAAAAAATAGCGAAACGCATCCGTGCCGAACTCGGTCACCAGATCGAGAGGATTGAGCGCATTGCCCGTGCTCTTCGACATTTTGGTTCCGCGTTGCAGCCACCAGCCGTGGGCAATGATGCCGCCGGGCAAGGGCAGCCCAGCCGCCTGCAACATAATCGGCCAGTAAACCGCATGCGGCGGCACCAAAATATCTTTGCCGATCACGTGCCACGTCGCCGGCCACACGCCGGGCAGATCCGCAACCGCAGAGTAATAATTCAGCAGCGCGTCGAACCACACGTAGGTGACGTAGCCCTCGTCAAACGGCAGCGGAATGCCCCATTCCAGCCGCTCTTTCGGACGCGAAATACAAAGATCATTCAATGGCTCCTTGAGGAACTCGACCACTTGCTTCTGCCGGAACGCCGGAAAAATGAAATCAGGATGCTCGTTAAGAAATTGCACGAGCCAGTCCTGATATTGGCGGAGTTTGAAAAAGTAATTCGACTCGGTGATCTCGGTGACTTCGCCGTAAATCTCCGGCCACGTGCCGTCGGCATTACGATCTTTATTTTGAAGAAACTGTTCCTGTCGGGCGGAGTAGAAGCCGTTGTATTCCGCCTGGTAGATCTCGCCCTTGTCGAAGAGCTGCTGAAGAATGCGGCGGACGACCTGCTTATGACGCTCCTCGGTCGTGCGGATGAAGTCGTCGTTCGTGATGGCGAGCTTAGGCAGCAGAGCGCGAAATTCGGCACTTACCTCGTCGCAAAATTGCTGGGGCGGAATCTCGCGTTTCTTCGCGCTGGCCTGGACTTTTTGCCCGTGTTCATCGACGCCGGTGAGAAAATGCACCTGATCGCCCATTTGCCGCCGGAATCGCGCAATGACGTCGGTCAGCACCTTTTCATAGGCGTGGCCGAGGTGGGGCGATCCGTTGACGTAGTCGATGGCGGTCGTGATGTAGAATGACTTCATAAAAGGGTCAAAAGAAGTAGTAGTTAACAGGCCGTTGTCGAAGGTTTTGACGCGGACCAAATACTTCCCTACCAAATTACCACCCCGTATGAGCCCCCTCACCCGATCTCTCAGTTTAGCCATATTGCTCTTCGCTCTGTTCCTTGGCATCGTACTGACCATGCAATGGTGGCTACAGCGCGAATCCTCCCGTCTTCAGCAGGAACTCGCGGTTACCAAGCAAGCTCAACTCGCCCAAGCCATGCAAATGCTGCAGCGTCCGGCAGAAAAGTGGGACGCTGATTTCCAAGGCAACCTTGGCAGCCTGCTCGGAGGAAGAATTCGCCTATTGCCCGCCACCGAATCAAAAATAACCCCGCCCCCCCTCCCCGAAATCGTGGCTTTGGATCAAGAGTTAAAACCCGGTGGTGCGGTAGCTCGACTCACTTACGCGCCCCCGGCCGCGCACCGCTTGGCCGTTTTGCAACGTCGGGTATTAGTCACCACGATCGTAGTCGCACTGCTCTTGCTGCTGGTTCCCGTGCTATTAAATCTGATCGGGCGAAATGATCCCAACGCCGCCACGCAATCACCTTGGAACCGCGCCACCGCCGAAATGACAGGGCTCGAACAACTGGCCCGCATCACCGTAGAACGGGGCGAAAAACTTGCCCATGAATCCGGCGCCCGCCGCCGCGCCGAGGAGAACTTCCAAGTCAGCAGCACGCTGCTCACCCAATCCCACGATGAGCGCGCCCGCCTGGGTCGGGAATTACACGACAATATCTGCCAGACACTGTACGCTGTCAGTCTCACCCTGGAAAGCGTGCGCCGAAAAATCTCCGCCACCCCGGAAGTGTGGCAACGGCTCGAGCAATCGATTACTGAGTTGCGCCGGTTGAATCAAGAGGTACGCGCCTACCTCAGTGAATTGGGACCAGAACAGATTCGTGTCCAATCATTCACCGAAGTTGTCAGTCAAATGCTCGACATTCTCCCCGAGCGCGCCGACCTAAAAATCAGCCGGCTGCTGGACGAAGAGGTGGTGGCACTGATTCAATCCCACCAGACCGTGGAAGTCGTCAACATCCTGCGCGAAGCCATCAGCAACGCCGCCCGGCACGGTCACGCCCGACACATTACGATTCGCGCGGAACAGGACGAAAACGTCATCGCCTTGGCCGTCCAGGATGACGGCACGGGGTTCCCCGACGGCGCACCGTCCAATCCTCTCGGGCACGGGCTCGCAAATATGCAGGCGCGGGCCAAGGCGCTCGGTGGCTCGCTCAAAGTCGAATCATCACTGGGAAAAGGAACTCGCGTAGTCTTACTCCTCCCCGTTGCCTCCGCCTCATGAGCGCCTCTCCCACCCCCGGCCCTATCCGCGTCCTGCTAATCGATGACAGTTCGATTATCCGACTGGGACTGCGCACCGTGATGGAAGATCGCACCGAGCTCACCGTGGTCGGCGAAGCGGGCAACTGTGCTGATGGCTTGATCGCGGTAGCGAAATTCAAACCCGATGTCGTGCTACTCGACCTCAACCTGCCGGACAAACCGGGCTTCACGGTCTGTCGGGAAATCCTCAAACGGCATTCATCGGTCAAGGTTTTGTTTCTGACCTCGGCTACCGACGAACGCAATGTCCACGACGCCGTGGCCGCAGGAGCTCATGGCTATCTTACGAAAGACAGTGACGGCGACGCACTCATCCACGCTATCCTCCGCGTCGCCGCCGGGCACTCAGTGATCGATCCCGCGCTCACAAATCACATGCTCAGTCTGGTGAAGAATCCACACGGTTCGCGGCCCGTGGACAAACTTTCCTCGCTCTCCGGCCAAGAGCGCCGCGTGTTGGCGTTGTTGGCCGAAGGACTTACGAACAAAGAAATCGGCGATAAGATGAATCTCACGGAGAAGACCGTGAAAAACTACCTGGCCACGGTCTTCGACAAATTAAACATCACCCGTCGCGCCCAAGCCGCCGCGCTCTTCGTGCAAGGACAGACGAGTTGAAAAAGGCTAAAGGACCGAAAAGCTGAATTAGCAATAG
The DNA here is from genome assembly GCA_025360455.1 of Opitutaceae bacterium. GTDB lineage: Bacteria > Verrucomicrobiota > Verrucomicrobiia > Opitutales > Opitutaceae > Didemnitutus. Next base: position 19,133 of record JANYCF010000175.1, read on the forward strand.
AAATCCCGTCTCTTCTGTTAACGAATTTTCCGCAAATATCGAACGATCAAAACTACAATGATCGGAACCAACAAATCATAGCCATTGATTTTCCACGTTCAGCCTTTCCGCTCTTTAGATTCTCAGCCCTTCCCTACGCTAGAGGCTTTCGACTCTACTCCCATCAGAGGCTAATAAGGTGTTCTCTCGCCTATTACTTTTCTTCTACGCTTCGGTTATAACACTCCTGTTCAATATGCCAACCGACCCAACACTCTCCTGCGGGCACTTCCAAAGCGAAGCACACCGTCTCCCCGGCACCCGCGCCCGCCGCACCCGCGCCACCACTTTGGTTGAAGTCATGGTTGCCTCGATTATCTTCACGCTAACCGCAGTGTCCATCGGCACCTTGTTTGTGCAAAATAATAAGATGTCGACGCTGTTACGCTATCGGACCAACGCCACCAATGCAGCCCTGAACATATTGGAACAGCTGCGCGTCCTCGACTTTGATTCACTCAATAATGTCTATCTGGCCTCGGCACCCAACACGGTTACTGGGGCCTATATTCGAGTGATCGTAGCCGATCCAAATGCACCGGACTACTCCGCTAATCATCCCGAGCCTTTAGACACCGTCAACCCGGGCTTTGGGGTGGACCCCGTGCCTGCCAGTTATCAAAAGATCGACGTCCTGCTCAATGTTCGCGACGCCGTGGTGAAAAATAACACGACTTGGTCCCTGTACCCAAACGGGGGGTTGCCGATGGCTAATGCTACCTCAATATCACGAATGCCTCTGAGGTTTTGGCTCACCTTAAAGTACAATGAAACCGTCAGTGGAAGTTCGACGATCACCACGGCCAAAGGCCAAGCCTTCGAAATAATTCTTGTTTATCAATGGCAACAACCCGGCAGTTCCACCTGGCAATCGGGAACTGTCAGAGCCGTCGTGCCCAATCCCAGTCCCACCGTGATAAGATCCTAAAGCCAACCATGAAACCGCTTTCAAATATTGCAAAGGCTCCTGTCCGCTGTCGCGGCTTTACCTTGGTAGAAATTGCGATCGCCACAACGATCAGCACTTTGATTGTGATCGCTTCACTGGGCTTTCTACTGGAAGCCACCCGCGCCACCATGCGTACGCAAAATAATTCCCAGAATGATCTGACGGAATGGGGTATCTATTCAGGGATTACCATTGATTCCCGTGTGGCAAACGGTCTCAACATCTACAAAGACTTCACCGCTGCGAGTTTTAATGCTCTAGCCGATCAAATTTCCGACAAGGCAAATACCGTGACCGGTCTCGGCAATCGGGGTGATTTTCTGGTGCTGTCAAAATCAACCCAGCCCGACGACAACACTCCTGCCAAGTTTCTGAGCTTGACCGGATATGTTTTTGACCCCGGTTCTCCGATCAACGGGGGCAAAGGAACTTTCAAGAAATTCGTCTACTCGGTCCCCACCGCCGAACAAGGTAATACCCTCGAAGCCATCCTCACCGCCCACTACGCTTCGTTTGTTTTGATCACCGTCGCCAACGGGCTCGACGCGGTTATTACCGATGGCGCTCCCTCCGCCGCCCAAAAACGGGCGTTTCTATACCGGGACGTAAAGCTGCACTCCGCCGTGTTGAACCTCCAGGTGAGAAACGGCTTTACTGGCACGCGTACCGACAACGCGAAACTTATCGAAACTGCATTCTTCATCCGTATCTAATCCCCTATGAAAACCGAAAATAAAGGCTATGTCCTGATCGTCGTCCTTTGTGTTGCCGCCGCCCTCATGCTGATTGTGGGCAGTCTGTTTGAGCTGATCAATATCCAGCGCAAGCTCTCCGTCAGGAAAGAAGTCATGCTGCAAGCTGACAACGCTGCCGAGTCCTCGATCGACTATGCCTATTCTTGTATCATTAACGACATCAACGCCGATTCCGTGGCCCGCGCCAGTTCAGTGCCAAAAACCGGGTATAATACCTTCACGTTCGATTCTTCCGTTGCTAATTTTCTTAATGGCACAACGAACATGGGCACCAGCTACTCGGGTGGCGGGATCAGCGATATCACTTACAGCAACCAATCGGTTCGAATCCTGCCGGCAGGTGCCCGCAATGCTGCCGGCACTTGGACCGACGGAAAGTCGTTTCACTATTATATCGATGGCTCCCTCTCGGCCAATTCCCAGAGTGCCGCCAAAAACAATTGGGTGACTGAGCAAGTCGTTCCCGTAATCGCCCGGGTCACGGCTACGCAGGGCGGACAGAGTTACACCTCTTACACCCAAAAATCGATTTCATGCAAGGAGCTCGATCTCTTTCAGTTTTCCATTTTCTTTCAAGGCCAGCTGCACATGCATCGTGGTTTTCGCCCCATGGGCTCGGTCCACACCAACGGCATGCTGTTTCTTAACGCCCAAAACGGAGATAACGCGACCTTCAACGGCGCGGTTTCTGCCACCGGACATATTTATCGCGGGTCCACCATCGATTGTGGTGGCACGGGCAGCGACGGCTATGGCTATGTACCCGTGGATACAAATGGGGATGCTGACTTCACCTCAACCAGCCCAATAGTAGCACCCAAAGCGCAGGGCCTCACTGATCCCCATCTACGGATTCTCGTCGGCGGTACCACTACATACTATCAGTATGGCAATGGAGTCAGCACTACCTCAGAAGGTGAGGATATTCATACCGACCCGAACGGGTGGAAGGATTGGGCGACGAAAAACTTCGGTTCAAATCTTGCGGATAAATCCCATAATGTCGCGCCCATCATCCTCGTAGGTGCCGCTGGCTATAAACAGGACGTCGCGTCGACGACGGGGTCAGCTGTGGCGGCAGACGGATCGACCAGCAACGAGTTCAACAACGGTCCGTATAAGTTGATCGAACCCACCTTCCCTTCCGACGCGGCTTACGACAAAGTCCGCATGGCGAACAACAGCAACAATCTTGAGGCGAACGCGTCACTCATTTTGCGGATTGAATATAATATGGTAAACGATGCCACTGGGATTACTTTGCACCGGATATCCGATGGCGCAGCGGTTATCATCGGTGGCGATGCCGACGTGACTGGTGTCCATGCCGGTAAAATCACTTCAGTGGGACCTGCGGCTCCCGAATTGCGGTACGCCTACCCAACGCTTAACCTCTATTCCGATCCTTGGAAAATGTTTGTCGTCAAAGGTTATCGGGTGAAGAAAACTTGGAGTGCGACTGATGACGCAAAGAAAGACGTTCACGATTATCTCGACCCCATAACATTACCGGCAAATGTAATTGGCGCAGCCAACAGTACTGTAACCGCGATCATTCAGGGTGCAAGCGGTGCTGTTACTGCAGCCGCAAATTTAAAAATGGAGGGCTTTGATGCCTACTTAAAGGTAAACGGGCAGACCAACCCCAGTACGATCGCTAGCCCACTAGTAGCATGGTACGCCGCTTTGGGGGGCGGAGATCAGACGAAATTCAACGATCAAACAAGTGCCGGCGGGCTTCAAGTCCAAGTCCTCAAGGGATTATTTGATTCCCGCTTGGGGCGTGGGGTTGCCCCTCTCACCATCGACCTTGATGCCTTGAAAGACGTCATGGAAGCACCACTAGCCAACTTCACTCTCGCAAATGATCCCAGCGGCGATGATCGTGCATTCCGCGCGGCTTTCGATCCGACAAACGGCGGTGCAACGGACGTGGCGTGGAACGGCTTAGTCTATGTCGAATTCCCCACTTCACTCGTGGTGAACACGACCGCTGCCATCCTCCCCGCTCAGAATTTAATCACGTCACGCCCCTTTTTATATTCTTCAACCCCGGAAGTTCTTCACCCGGATCGCTCGGGACCCACGGATTCGCGCGCCAACCGCACCGACAATATCGTGCCCATCGACCCCGCTCTTCGGCGTTACCCTCCCGCCGCTACCGCCAATCTGAATTCGACGATTCTGGATGCCCAATACGTTATACCTGCAGTCCAGCTGATTAACGGGCGGTCTCTCCCCCACCCCAATCTACCGGCCACCGGAGTCGCTAACCTTGAGGGATTCACGATCGCCACGAATGCCCCGGTCTATCTGGTCGGCAATTATAATTCAGATGGCGATTACCGCACGGGTTCAAACATCGCGAGTGATTCTCCCCCGGGAACAGCAAATTCTTATGCTGTCCTAGAAAGCAATCCGGTCGAAATTCCGGCCGCTATTTTTTGCGATACATTTACTGTGCTTTCAAATGGCTGGGGCGTACCGAATCTAACGCTCGGACCTGATTTGGTGAATAACCTGAGCAATCGCCAAAACAGTTTTTATGCAAATAACAATGGATCGACCGGTGCTGGCACGGCGATCGGGAAAGTAGGTGTGCCTCCGGGACGGCCCGCAAAGTCACTTTTAGGAGCACAATGGCCAGCCAATCCCTACCATTATACGACAAAAACATCCCCTGTCCCTGCTGACTCAAATCCACAGCCCGGAGTCAGAAATTCAGGCGATCCATACGTCGAAATCTCCGCGTGTATCGCGACCGGCGAATACCCGATTTTTGAATTCTTCACCCATGCTCTGGAAAACTATCAAAAAATGTACAACAATATGGGCACCACCAAAGCCAACGCGATTATCTTCAAAGGATCGATGGTGGGCATGTTCCATAGTGAAATCCAGCACATCAAACAAGCCTATGGACGAAGCATCACGGATAACGTCCAAGACAACAACATCTGGCAACAGCATGGTGAATATGCCATCGCGGGC
>JANYCF010000186.1 GCA_025360455.1 Opitutaceae bacterium
CCAATAACGCCCTCGTCGGCTACGGTGTGTCGATAGTCACACTCAGTTATTTGCGGCGAATGGTGGTCCATCTCCAACGCGAGCTTCTCCCCGCGCTCGGTGAATCCCCGGTGGCGATCTCCCGTCCCGTGGCGACTCTGCTCCACCGCCTGCAATCCGCCTATGATGCCCAGCGCGCGATGCTCGCTGTGCCCACGATCAACGCGACCGCACGACGTACCTTGCTCGATGCCGTTGCTTCGGCCGGCACGGACTACCGCGCGGAAATCTACACCAATGGTCTCGGTGTCGTCACCGATCTCACCCCCGTCGAAATCAAACACCTCTTGGAAACCGCTCTCGCCTTTGTCGATCATACGTTGCACGCCAACCGCCGGGACGACGGTCTCTTCCACGCGTATAATTTGCTCGAGTTCACCGAGGAACCCGCCGGCCTAAAACTCCACCACCTCGGCCCCATGCTGGAGGGCCAAGTCGCCGTGCTCAGCTCCGGCCTGCTCAACTCCACCGAAGTCATCTTGCTACTCACCGCCTTGCGCCGCAGTGCACTCTACCGCGCCGATCAAAACAGTTACCTCCTGTATCCCGACCGCCAGCTCCCCGGCTTCCTCGATAGAAATATTATTCCCGCCGACGCCGTCACAGCCTGCCCGCTCTTCCTCGCGCTGCTCGCGGCCGGTGATACACGCGTGATTCTGCGCGACGCCGATGGCCGCCACCGTTTCGCCCCTGACCTGGTCAACCACTCCGCGCTCAACGAAACCCTGACCGCGCTCTCCGCCGATCCCCGTTGGGCCACGACAGTTTCGCCGCACACCGAGCAGATTCGAGCGATCTACGAAAGTGTTTTCCACCACCGCGCCTTCACCGGACGCAGCGGTTCGATGTTCGGCTATGAAGGACTCGGCTGCATTTATTGGCACATGGTGGCCAAGCTTCTGCTCGCCGTGCAGGAAAATCTCTTCGCTGCGGAGGCCGCCGTCGACCCGCAAGCCGGCCATCTCGCCGCACTCTACTACGACGTGCGAGCCGGACTCGGCTTCAACAAAACGCCCGCCATCTACGGCGCATTCCCTACTGATCCATATTCGCACACGCCCGGTCATTCCGGCGCGCAACAACCCGGCATGACCGGTCAGGTGAAAGAAGAAATTCTCACCCGTCTCGGCGAGCTCGGAGTGAAAATCGCTCACGGCTGCGTCAACTTCGTCCCGACTTTGTTGACGGCCAGTGAATTTCTCACGGCCCCCGGACAGCTCCCCTCCTTTGCCGCCGGGCAAGAAATCTATTTGGAACTGCCCGCAGGCTCACTCGGATTTTCCTTCTGCGGCACACCCGTGATCTATCGGCTAAGCCATGGGCCGGCCACGATCCAGCTCCATCAAAGTGACGGCATCAGCCAACATCTCGTCGGACGACAACTCGATGCCGCCACCAGTGCGCGCCTCTTCGCCCGCGACGGCAGCATTCACCATCTTACAGTACAACTCGGCGCCGAATTCCGCGCCTATGAAGTCACTCCAGAGCAAACCGCACCACATCAATTGGGATCCGTTACTGGATTCATTAGGGGTAGCTAGGGAATAGTATGCGCCTCCGGACGTGTGTTAGGGCACGTCCGGAGGCCGCATACTTTTTCGCACCTGTACTCCGTCACGAAGTCGGCTCAACTCACCCGCCATTGCACCGACCAGCGAGCCGTCTCGCCCGGCTGGATCATAGCGAACTGCCGCCATTGCTCGACCGCATCCTTGAGCGAATCCGGCGCCGCATTCGTCGGCTCCAGCGCCACATGATGAAAACCCGCGTGCCCGCGATTCAGCCATAAGCCGAGATACGGCACCACTGTCGCATCCCAAGTCAGCTCCAGCCGATCGCCAGTCCCTTCATTGAAGATCGCCGCGCGCCCCGTCTGCAACGGGCCGGCAAATCCCTTGACGCAGCCCTTGGGCATCCCGGGCGTTTCCATGCGATCCAATCGAAAACCCGCGAACGGCTCGGGGTAATTCCACGTGTCACCAAAATTAATCGGCCGATCCCCCATCCCGCCATTCAGCCGGAACGAGGTAACCTCCGCTGGCAGTTCCAAACGATCACCGGCCTCGATGGTGAACAGCGGATGCAAGGACCACATAAATTCTTCCGCCACGGTCCCGCGATTGAACACGCTGTAATCGAAAATAAAATCCCCCGCCGCATCCGCCCGGATCGTGCGCTGAAAGATAAACGGCGAAATCGCCATCGGCACGGTCGCACTCAATCGCCCGACCGCGAGTTCCGCCGCGTCCAGCATCCATGCCTCCGCCCAGACTTCGCCATGATCGGGAATTCTCCGGCCGCGCCACATGCAACCTCCGACGGAAGGCACACATTCATCCACGCCGGCTTGTGGACTCAGCCCAAAATCATCACCGGGCTGATTGGCCCACAGCCAGTCCGGCCGCGGTTGATGCCAACACCATTCTCGACCCGTGCGCCGGCTCCGCAGGCTGATAATGCGCCCGCCCAAGGCCGGCACCATCGCCAGTTCCGTTGTCGCCGTACGCAGCCCCGTCACGGCAAACCCCTGTTCCCTGCGGGAAAAAATTTCAGTATTCATCGCCATAGCAACCAGCCAATACGCCGCAGCCGATCTTGTCGGTCAAAAAAACAGGCGCAACGCGCCTTCGATCACTCTTTCGGCGGCACGCCGTGATGGCTCTTGTGCGCCGCGTACGCCGCCGTGTCGCTCAGCATCGCCTCGATCGTCGCCACCATTGGCTCCAAGCGCACCAAGCCGGAGAATACCGCCTTATCCCCAATCGCATCAGTCAACACAAACGCCGGGCGTTGGTTTATTTGATGCGCGAGAAATTCCGCCGTACTGGCGGCCACCCGATCCTTCACCGCCTTCGATTCCGCGGCCGCATGCAATTTTTTCGGATTAATCTTTCCGGCCTTCGCCGCCACTTTCACCGCCGTGGCGAGATCGCCGACCTTCACCCCTTCCCGCAGCGCCGCCTCCGCGATCGCCAACCGGATCTCATCACCGGTGAAACCAAAATCCTTCGCCGCTTCAGCCACAATATTCGGCGCCTCATAATTGCCTTTTCGCTCCGCCTCGAACCAACCGGAATTAAGCCTGTAGGGCGAATGCATCACCGTGCCGCCACTGCGCCGGTAGAACCACTCGCACTGCGCCTGCGATGCAGGAAAATCCCCGGGATTCATCAGCGCAATCTTCCAGTCAAATTCCGCCCGGCCCGCATAGCGCGTCTTCAACTCCGCCCAAACCGGCTCAACCCAATGACACCACGAGGAGAGCACTTCGACGTAATAGGTGATTTTCATGCCGCAGTTTTCGCCGGCTACGACGACGACGTCAACGCTGGCTAGCACCGGTTCCGATACAGCGCTCCGTCCTCCCCGTAAGCACAGCCCCGACGGAAAAATGCATGACTCCATCACCTATGCTCAATTCTTGTCGCCCCAAGCGCCAGCGAGTGGTCTGCCTTCCTTGCTGCTCGCTGGTGTTCGCAGCTATATTAACCAAACCGGAGACGTTCGACCCTGCTCACGATCAACGACAAACTCGGGGACATTAGACCCACAGAGAGTATCGCGCCCTCCATTGCTGCGTCCGATCCCCCCTTACTTTTCCTCCTTGAACATCTTCTTGAGCGAATCACCCGCACTCTTGGCGGCCTCCTTGAGCTGATCGACGGAGAGTGCGCCCCGCGAAGCATCGAAGATCCCCAAGGTCTTGCTCGCTCCTTCCACAATCGCCGAGAGCACCTTCTTGAGCAAAATACCACTCAGCTGGTCCGCGGTGATTCCGCCTTCAGCAACGCCCAAGTCATCAAGACTCACCGGGGGAAACTCGACGGAAATCGCCTTCGGGCCCACCCCCACCGTGGCCTTGCCCTTGGTCAGACGGAATTTCTTCACGATAAACTTCTTTCCCGGACCTGTCCCGACCTGGCTTGCTTTGTCCGCGCCCATGACTTTCTCGATATTGGCGAGGAGGTCCTTGAGATTACTCGAGATGATCTTCGTCTCGTAGTTGAACTCCGGCTGGTCGATCGTGATTTCGTTGATGACTACCGTATCGCGAAAAACCGACAGCGGCTCGACGTCGATGCGGACGTGACCGAGTTGGAAGGCATCGCGCTCACTCCAACCCGCGGGATTGCCCACCACAAATCCAGTCATCTCACCCGAGCCCGACAGCGGCGAAAGACGGGCTGACTTCAGCACGACCTTGGTCTGCGTAAACTGCGGGCCGTAGGCGTTCACGCCCTTCACGACGAGAGAATCAATACATAAGGCCAACACGCCATAGGCGACCAGCCCCAGCACGAGACAGACCAGCACGATGATTTTGATAAATTTCATAAGAAATGAGATACAGGAGAAGCATAACTGGTTCCAGCCAATCCGCCAATCCCTGTTTGTGACCTGACGACTCGCGCGCAATCACGCTTGCCAGCCCACTTCACCGCCCCTCAGTTTTCCGCCACAAACCATGGCGTCCAACTATACTGAAGCCAGCATCAAGACCCTCAGCTCCCTCGAGCATATTCGCCTCCGCCCCGGCATGTACATCGGGCGGCTCGGCAACGGCAACCACGCCGAGGACGGCATCTACGTCCTCCTCAAGGAAACCATCGATAACTCCATCGACGAATTCACGATGGGCGTCGGCAAAAAAATCGAGGTCGAGCTCACCGAGCGCACCCTCCGCGTCCGCGATTACGGCCGCGGCATCCCCCTCGGCAAACTCGTGGACTGCGTCTCCATCATCAACACCGGCGCGAAGTACGATTCGGAAACTTTCCAAAAAGCCGTCGGCCTAAACGGCGTCGGCCAGAAAGCCGTCAATGCCCTCGCCCTCGCCTACCGCGCCCAGGCCTTCCGCGACGGCGAAACCCGCGTCGCCGAATTCGAGAAGGGCAAACTCAAGAAGGAATCGAAAACCACCAAGACCGACGAACGCAACGGTACGCTCATCGAGTTCACCCCCGACGAAGCGCTCTTCGGCACCGACTTCAAGTTCCGCACCGAGTTCATCGAAGACATGTTGTGGAACTACGCCTTCCTCAACCGCGGCCTCACCCTCACCTTCAACGGCAAGCCCTTCAAATCCGAACACGGCCTCAAGGATCTCCTCACCAAGGAGCTCGCCGGCGAGCCCCTCTACCCGATCATCCATCTGGAAGGTGAAGACATCGAAGTCGCCCTCACCCACGGCAACCACTACGGCGAAGAATATTGGTCCTTCGTCAACGGCCAGCACACCACCATGGGCGGCACCCACCTCGCCTCCTTCCGCGAGGCGCTCGTCGAGACCATCCGCAATCATTTCAAAAAAGACTACGAAGCCGCCGACGTCCGCCAATCCATCGACGCCGCCATCGTCGTCCGCGTGCAGGAACCGGTTTTCGAATCCCAGACCAAGACCAAACTCGGCTCCAGCGACATGGGTCCGAAAGGCCCGTCGATCAAGGAATTCATCGGCAAGTTCATGCAGCAGTCGCTCGACACCTACCTGCACAAGAACCGCGAGACCGCCGAGATCATCAAAAAGAAAATCGAGGAGAACGAGCACGAGCGCAAGGAACTCGCCGGCATCCGCAACATCGCCCGCGAACGCGCCAAGAAAGCGTCCCTCCACAATCGCAAACTCCGCGACTGCCGCCTCCACCTCGGCGATCGCAACCCGCGCTCCGAGGAAAGCTCCCTCTTCATCGTCGAAGGCGATTCCGCCGCCGGCTCCCTCACCTCCACCCGCGACGTGCAGACCCAAGCCGTCTTCGCCTTGAAAGGCAAACCGCTCAACACTTACGGCCTCACGAAAAAAGTCATCTACGAGAATGAGGAGTTTCATCTCCTCCAATCCGCGCTGAACATCGAGGACGGACTCGACGGCCTCCGCTACAACAAGATCATCATCGCCACCGACGCCGACGTCGACGGCATGCACATCCGCCTGTTGTTGCTCTCGTTCTTCCTGCAATTTTTTCCCGACGTTATCCGCAACAATCACCTCTTCATTCTCGAAACCCCGCTCTTCCGAGTGCGCAACAAGAAGAAGACGATGTATTGTTACTCCGAGCAGGAGAAGCAGCAGGCGATGGCCGAGCTCGGCACCACCCACGAGATCACGCGCTTCAAGGGGCTCGGTGAAATCTCCGCCGGAGAATTCAAAGATTTCATCGGTGAAAACATCCGGCTGGATCCTGTCAGCCTGAACCATCTCGCCAGCAGCGACGAGTTGCTCTCGTTCTTCATGGGCAAGAACACGCCCGAGCGCCAGGACTTCATCATCGACAACCTCCGCGTCGAGAAAGACCTGATCGAAGCCTGAGTCAGTCCGCACTCCGTGCTTTGCCTTAAAGTCCGGCGAGGCGTCCCGGCTGAGCCGCAGGGGCATATCAAGTTTTTAGTTTTTCAATTACCAGCTGCTCGATTTCATAATCGCAGATCCCGTCCGAGCCAAACCGCACTCTCCCCCACTCGCACCACACCACTATGAAATTCTTAATGAAAGGCCTTCCCTGGTTCGCCGCCTTCGGCGCGTTTCTCCATACCGTTTTCGGTACAGCCGAAGTACACACCCCATTGCTCCAATCGGCCATCCCTCGTGAAGTCAGTCTTCTGCTCTACGTCTGCTGGCATTTGATCACGGTCGTTCTCATCGGATCGACGATTGTACTCTTCAAGGCGATGCGGGCTCAGGGACAAAATCCATGGATTTATACCGCGCGATTTATCGGAGCGCTCTGGTTCATGTTTGGACTGGTCTTCATCGGGATCGCGCTGACGTTCGCCAATGCAGCCATGGTCTTAATCCTGGGCCAATGGATCATTTTAATCCCCATTGGCCTGCTGGCCCTTTTCGGAACCTACCCCGAGAAAGCACCGCGAGTTGACCGTCAGTCCATTTTCCACTCTGTCCGGAAACAGCGCGGCGCTGCCGCTTGCAGCATGCCTTCAGACACGAAGGCTCATTCCCGTTGAGCCATAAGCCACAAGGGGATTTCAATTTTTAGTTTTTCGGTTTCAAGCTGCCCGATTGCCTGATGTCGCTTTGCTCGGTATCACGATCACCAATCCGCTCGCGCCAGGAAGATTGTGCCCACCAGAGCATGTTCAACCATACGGCAGCGGCGCTTGAGCCGAAGGCGAAAGTGTGGACCGCGGTCAACAGCGACCCCTGCTCAATTTTCTCCGCCGAGAATTCTTCCGCCACTGGTCGGCTGACAATGTTTACCCGCGACAGCGCAGGCCGAAGCAACAGCAGGGCTACCGCGGCCAATCAAACGGCAAGCTTCGGAGGCCGGCTACTTATTTTGCAAGGCGTTCCCGCATCGTTCCGGGCGGCAACAATTCGATGGCCAGCTCTTGGAGTCTCGGATCGGATATTTCCAGGCCGAATTTTTTGGCCAGCAATTGCAGACGGAACAACGCCGCCGTAGTGAGCGAGCGTAATCGGATTTCATCCAGTCCGAGCAGACAATATTGCACCTGAGTGCGCGCGAGATCGAAACGTTTCCCATGCGCGAGCACGATCGCCAGATTGACGCGACGCTCCCACGGCAGGACGGCAGCAGACTCGGGATTGAAATTCGTCAGCAAGATTTTGAAGATGCTGGCAAAATCTCCTTTTTCACCCAACCCCGCCTCGACCAACGCCAAGGCGGTCAGGGCGCCAAGATCGCCCGTGAAGCGTTGCAATCCGGAGCGTGTCGCGGTGGCCAGATCCATCTGTCCGGTTTCGACAAAATATTCCGCGAGCCGGCTGAAAGCGACGGAAGGCTCCTGCTCGTCCACCACCTCCAGCACCACCACCGACTGTTTTTCAAATCCCCCGATCGCCGGCAGTGTATACGGCACCGGTCGCAACCAGGACGGCAGTGCCCAGCGGTGCAGCGCGACCATGAAGGAATTTTCCGCGCGCAGTGACCCTCTCTGCGCATACTGGTCCAGCATCCGATCCCATGAGGGAATCACGAGATAGGCGATCCCCCGTCGTTGCACCAAGGCCTGCGCTTCCTCGGGAGAGGTCGCGCTGGCGAGCCTCACCGCCGCCGCCAGACCATCGTGATTCTCCCAGGAAAACGTCCCCACTCCACGCAGACCGCCATGGTAAGCCAACGTAGCGGTCACATTGGGCGGCGCGTAAACCACCGCACCCGCCGTTCCGGCCCGTTGCGCCAGCCAAACCGCCAAGTCCCGTTCGACCAATCCCTCCACGTCCACTTCATCGAGTGATTCCTCCGCCTTTTCGCGATGTTCGGGAATAAGTTCAAACACCCCCAAAGCCACAACTGCGGCAAGGCTGACGGACCACAAGCTGCGATTGCGCCAGTTATTTTCCGACTCCGCTGCCGCACTCGCGGCTACCAGCATTACCAGCAACACGCCATCACACATACTCCATCCACTAAGCTGAAAGCACGCCAAGCCCAGCGCCAGCAGTACAGGCCCGAGCGCCACCGCAATCGCGGCACCTAAGCGCGGAATCGTGCGCCGGCGAAACAATATAATCACTGCTGGCACGATCAACAGCACCGGAAGAGTGGTCGCCGCCACCAATCGCGTGAAACCATCCTGCATAACCCACGCCGCTAAATTGGGCGCGGCGAAATCGCTCAGGCAGGTCAAGCGCGTGGCGAGCGGATTCACCGTGAACAGACCGCGGGAATCGAGTCGGACCATGGCGAGTGGCACTGCGGCGACAGCCAACAGCGCAAGCCCCACCCTTATTTTATCGCGAATTTTCCAATTCGGTCTGCTCCCGTACAACCAGTCCACCGCCCGCGCGAGGAGCTCAGTGCCACCGAGCCAGGCGCCCGCATAAAGCGGATGATTCACCTCCAATTGCCACCCGAGGTGCGAAGGAAAATATTCCATCACATACGCCGCGAGGCTCATCGCGGCACCACCCCAACCCCATGCGCGCCACGGCGGCACGCCCAGCGCCGCAACCGTCGGATTCATCTTCGATTCTTTCCGGGCCAACGCGGCGGAGAGGAGCGCGCCCAACCCAATACCCAGCAAAAGGGGAATCTGGCTGGAGGCATTGATCCAAAAGCCCAATCCGCCCATCTGCCCGGCGAGAAAAAACCAACGGCGTTGCCGCGAACGGAAATTGTTCGCCACCGCCGTCTTCGCCCCAAAAGCAGCGAGCAGGAGCAGCATGCTTTCGAGCGCACAGATCCAAGCGAAGCCATGATGATCCGGTGCCCCGGGCAGAAATCCTCCCGCCAACGGGAAAATCGTCACGAGTCCGACGGCCAGCAGCACAGACGGAAAGATCCCGAATTGCCAGGCCGTGAAAACCACCACTGCAACCAAACTCAACAAGTGCAGCAAAGGATCACCATAGAGCGCCGCCTGCTCCACCGAAAGCGCGAGCGAATGCCCAAAAACCGTTTGAGCGCAGCGCGCCATCAGTCCCAGCCACCACCGGTAAGGGGCCGGAGCATGCGTGACGCGACCCAGTGGCGCATTATCATAATCGACTTGGCGCATACGCCACTCACCCCGCTCCAGCATCAGCCGGGTTTGCATGAGCCACTGGTAACTTTCGTTATTATGTTGCGGCACAATCAACCGCGATCGCCCGCTCGTGACCGCCGTTGACCATCCTGGCAAAGCCGAGACTTCTTCCACCCGGTGCAGCCGGGCAAGGTCCACCCAGATCAAAAATCCCAGCGCGCAAAGCGGGACAATAACCCAGATCGAAGCCAATCGCTGACGGAAAAATCTCATGCAAAACGCAGTGTTGTTTTCATGGCAAACACCGACCGGCGGATGCTCACAGGAAAAGGGGGTGCGGCAAGCAAAGTCAGAGGGAAAACACCGTTTTTTGCCCGGCCGAACCTTGACTCCGGATCGGAATATTTATTCCGTTTTTTGCTTCATGTTAGCCGCCACCACGACTCCGCGCCCGCTTGCCCAGGGGATCGCTCCGCTCCTCGTTCGCGGCCTGAGGCAAACGGGAATTTTTCTGGCCGGAATCACGGCCTTGGCCGCAGCCCCGACCGAACTCTTGACCGACGCGCCCCTCGCCCCTCGCTCCGGTCCGCGTGGTGCCACCCTGTTCACCGAACTGCTGCCGTCGCAAACCGGCGTGATCACGGAAAACAATTACGCCGACCCGGCGATGTGGTGGGAACGTTATCATGAATTTGAAGTCGGCGCGATCGGCACCGGCATCGCCATCGGGGATTACGACGGCGACAGCCGGCCCGACATTTATGTGGTGAGCAAGACGGAGAACGGCCGTCTGTTTCGCAATCTCGGCAATTGGAAATTTGAAGAGGTCACGGCCCAGGCCGGACTGGGCGGAGCCGGCGGCACTTGGCAACAGGGCCTCGCTTGGGCCAAACGGTTGACGAAACAAACGACCGGAACGGAAGACGCACCGGGAATTTGGAAACAAGGCGCGACCTGGGTGGATGTGAACAATGACGGCCGGCTTGATCTCTATGTGTGCCGGTTCGGTGCACCGAATTTACTTTATATCAACCAAGGCGACGGCAGGTTCAAAGAAGAAGCGGCGGCGCGAGGACTCGCCTTAAACAGCGCGAGCGGCATGGCGGCCTTTTGCGACTACGATCGCGACGGCTGGCTCGATGTCTATATCCAGACGAACCTGCTCGATGCGAACACGCATCCGAACGGTGAACGCGACCGCCTCTACCACAACAATCGCGACGGCACTTTCAGCGAGGTGACCGACCAAGCCGGAATTTCCGGCATGACGCAGGGCCACTCGGCCACCTGGTGGGATTATGATAACGACGGTTGGCCGGATCTCTATGTGGCCAATGATTTCGCGACGCCGGACCAGCTGTATCACAACAACCGCGACGGCACCTTCACCAACCGGATCGATCAGGTGGTGCCGCACACGCCTTTTTCTTCCATGGGCGCTGATCTCGGAGACGTGGACAACGACGGACGGCTCGATCTGCTCGTCGCCGACATGGCCGCCTCTTCCCACGAAAAAGATCAGCGCGGCATGGCCGAATCCCGTTCACGCAACCGCTCCGAGCCGGCTGATTCCACCACGGCACCGCAATATACCCGCAGCGCACTCTACCTGAACACCGGCACCGAGCACTGCCTGGAAGCCGCGCACCTCACCGGCCTCGACGCAACCGACTGGACTTGGTCCGTACGTTTCGAGGATCTCGACAACGACGGCCGGCTCGATCTGCACCTCACCAATGGAATGTTTCGCGAGCCGCACAACGTGGATCTGCTCGACAGTGTGATGAGCGCGGAAACTCCGGCCGAGCGAATCAAACTCATCCGCTCCAGTCCGGTTTTTGCCGAAACCCATTTTGCGTTCCGCAATCTCGGCGATCTGCACTTTGAGAACTGCGCCCACGCCTGGGGACTCGATCAAACCGGCGTCAGCTTTGGCGCCGCCTTCGGCGACTTCGATGGCGACGGTGATCTCGATCTGGTGTATGCCAACTATCAGGGCGGCGTGACGCTATTGCGCAATGACAGTGATTCCGGCCATCGCATCACTCTCGGTTTACGCGGCACCGTTTCCAACCGCTTCGGAGTCGGGGCCACGATCCGGATAGAAAGCGAGTCGGGCGTTCAGGTCCGCCAGCTCGTGCTGGCGCGCGGCTATCTTTCCAGCAGCGAACCCATGGTGCACTTCGGGCTGGGCAACGATGCCATCATCCAACGCCTGACGGTCACCTGGCCCAGCGGTCACGTGCAAGAATTTGCCCACCTGCCCGTCGACCGCCACTTCACCATTACAGAACCATCGGCGGTGATCGCACTCCCGGCTCAAAGCGCGTCTCCTGCGTTTGGGCAATTTTCAGAAATCAGCCAAAGCTCCGGACTGTCACTCCTCTCCCGCGAAACGGTGGTGGATGAAAACGTGCAACAACCCTTGCTCCCGATTCGCCACAACCGGAACGGTCCGGGCCTCGCCATCGGGGATTTCAACGGCGATGGCGCCGACGATATTTGGATCGGCGGAACCGCCGCCAACCCTGCGCGCATCCAGCTGAACACGGGAATCGGAAAATTCGAATCCATACTTCACCTGCCGCCAACGCTCGCTCCCGCCGTCAACGACGGCCCCGCCTTGGTTTTGGATTTCAACGGCGACGGGGCCAATGATTTGCTGATCACGAAAGGCGGGGCGAGTCGGCCGGCCAATGATTCCGGTTATCAACCCGAACTCTTGCTCAACGATGGGCATGGGCTGCTGCAACGGGCACCGGCTGGAAGTCTTCCGGCGCTGACCATGAGTGCCGGCACCCTCACCGCCGCCGATTTCAATCGCGACGGCCAGCTCGATATTTTCATCGGCGCTCGGCTGATCCCCGGAAAATATCCCGCCGCGCCGCGCAGCGCTTTGCTCGTCAATCACGGCGGACGTTTCGAAGACGTGACGGATTCCCTCGCGCCCGGATTGCGCACCGTCGGGCTGGTGACGTCCGCCTTGTGGAGCGACGTCGATACGGACGGCTGGCCCGACCTCATGCTCACACTGGAATGGGGCCAAGTGAAATATTTCCACAACAATCTCGGCCGGGGATTTTCCGACTGGACGGAGCAGGCCGGCTTCGCCGCTGCCGGCACCGGCTGGTGGACGTCTCTCGCGACGGCCGATTTTAATGGCGATGGCCGGCCCGACTTTGTCGCGGGTAACGCCGGCTTGAACACTCCCTATCACGCGAGTCCGACGGAGCCGGCGTTGCTCTACGCCGGGGACTTCAAGGATGGCGGCGCACCGCAGCTAATCGAAGCGTATCACGAGGGCGAAAAGATTTTTCCATGGCGCACCCGGAAGGATCTCAGTCAGGCCGTCGGATCGTTGCGCAAACGCTTTCCCAAAAATAACGATTACGCCAAAGCCACCCTCGGTGAATTAGTGGGCGAAGCCCGCCTCGCCGCCGCCCAACGGTTCGCCGCCACGGAATTTCGCAGTGGCGTTTTTCTCAGCCAAGCCGACGGATGCTACCGCTTCGAAGCGCTCCCGCCGTTGGTGCAAATCGCCCCGATGCAAGGCGTGGTCGCCGGCGATTTCGACGGCGATGGCTATGCCGATATCTATGCTGTGCAAAATTCTTACGCGCCTATTCCCAGCATCGGCCGGTTTGACGGCGGACTGAGCCAGCTGCTGCGCGGCGATGGGCACGGACATTTCACCCCGGTGCCCCTGACGGAAAGTGGACTCCTCGTGCCGGGTGACGCGAAGGCGCTGGGGGTATTCGATTTGAATCAAGACGGCTGGCCCGATTTTTTTGTCACACGCAACAACGACACCACTCTGGCTTTTCAAAACCGCGGGGTGGCCGGACGGCATTCCCTGCGAGTCCTGTTGCATGGGCCGGCCGGCAATCCGACGGGAGTCGGCGCACAAATCACACTAGAACTCTCCCACGGCTTATGGCAGACCAGCGAAGTTCAAGCGGGTTCAGGTTTTTCCAGCCAGTCTGCCGCCGCGTGTTTTTTTGGCTGGCCGGAAAATAATCCTCCTCGCCACATCAGGGTCCGTTGGCCATCAGGCACCATCACCCAACATGAAGTGTCGCTGACGGCGACCACCTTGGTTTTGTCCTGTCAGGATCATTGAACTGAAGTTGGACAGCAATGATCGAGAGTTACCCCGATAAAGAACGCGTCCGGAGGCCGCGTTCCACCGTGATCGTGAAAGGGCGTCACTTGCCGTTCGCTCGGTCAGAGCATCGTCAAAATTTGGGCGCAAAAAAAGCCCGGCGACTTTTAGTCACCGGGCTTTTTCCCCTAGCAGGCCCTCGTCAACCAAAACGAGGAACCCTACAGTTAGAATTCAAACGTATTGCTGAGCGACCAACCCATGCCGTCTTGGATACGGTAGTGGGCAATGGCGCCGTTCGGTTGAATCGCGATAGGAACCAGCTTGTTCTTCGCAAAGGCGTTGTTCACGTTAAGCTGGATCCGCCAGTTAACATTTTGATACGATAGTTTGCGGCTATAACCGATCCAAAGATCGATTTGCTGGCTGCCTGGCCCGGTGATGGGCTTGGTCACATCGTATTCCACCAAATCCTTGGGCAGTACGCCCGGAATTTGCTTCAACTGGTAACCAAGGACCGACTTGTCTTCCCAGCGGTAGCTGCCGCCAATGAAGGAACCTTTCAAGATCCCCTGATCAAAGGAGTAGGTATTCACGACATTGAAGCGCCAAGGACGAAGCTCGGGAGCCGAGGTGTTTTCCTGGGCTTTCAACAAGGTGTACTTGGAATAGAATTCATTCCAGACATCATGGACCGTGTAGTTGGAACCTGCCCACCAGAGCCGGATGTCGCCCGCCGGACCGGTATAGACCGGATTGCGCAGCTCCACCCATTTGGCAAGAGCACCGCCGACATTGAAGCGGGTTCCCGTCACCTTCGCGGCATTGGCCGTGATACGCCAATTTTTGGTGGGCTGAGCGGTCAGTTCGAATTCGTAACCTTCCGACATCGTGTCACCGGTGGCGGTTAATCCGACAGGAGCGCTGGCGCCCAATCCATTCCGGTAGGCCGTCGGGCTGGTGTTGGCGATACTCCACGCATTGTAGAATTTATCACCCGCGTAATTAGCATACCACGCAGTCAAAGCGGCCTGCTTGGAAGCTTCACGAGCGGCGTTACCCGCCGCATCGGTGCCGAAGTTGTCTTTGCCGTTGCCCTGGCCATTATTCCAATTCCACTGCCAGTCGGCACCATAGCCGTCGCGGTAGTAACCCGCGAATTGCGTTCCCCAAGCCTCGACGTTACCGAGCTTATAGATATCATCAATGCCAACGGTGGCGTCTTTCGAAACGGTTTTAAACTTAGTGATCTTGAAGGATAATTTGTCGTTCAACGTTTCAATCAGAATACCAAAATCCTTGGTTTTGCCGGTAGGCGGGGCCAAAGCATCGCCGAGAACATCTACCCGTTGGGTATCTGGTTCGAAATTCTGGGACTGGCTGTAAAATACCGAGATACCGGTATTGCCCGGCATACGCCGGCGCAGTTCCGGGGGAGTATGCACCACCAAGCTGTACGTTCTGCTGATACCTTTAAAAACAACCGGCGTAGTCGGCAGCACATACAAGGGATCACGAACATTGATCACATCGCTGAGATTATTCTTCGCCCCTTGTTTGGTGTACTGTTTCTGGGTGTCTTCGCGCCAGCCGAACATCGGCACGATATTGCCATCCCACAGGAAGGACTGGAGGACCATGGCCTTGGTCGAGATCTTGTTCTTCTGTTTGTAGCCGGCCTTGGTGAGCTGATCCTTGTCGCCATTATCGACGCTCAACACTTTCGCATCATAAGTCGTCCAGCCGACATAGTTGGCCGGATTTTCTGCCTGGAAGGAATAATCCGTGCTCGTGCTGCCGACTTTCCAATTGCCGGCCCAGGGCGCATCGGGTGCCGGAGCCGTACCCCATTTATAATGGGAATCGAAGTACAAAATCTTCCCGTCCTGCGGCATCATGACCACGGAAGGAGCCTGAATATTCAAGCCGACCGCTGAAGCGCGGCCGCTGAGATCCCCGGTGAGATAGACCACGTTGTTCGGCTGACGGGCATTGTCGGTGACTTTGGTCACGCCGATCTGATTGGCATAACCCTGATCATAGATATAGCGGATGTACTCACGGTGATCGATCTTGGATTCATCGCTCGCGAGTACGCCCGTGAAGGTGTGCCGGCCGAGAATCCGCGCGAGGGTGGATTTACCCAGCACATCTTCAAATCTGAATTCACCAAACATGGTGAGACGCAAATTATCCCGCTCAATCCAGTTTTCATTATTCCCCCAGTTCGGATCACTTTGGATATACGCCCGACCGATATTGGGATTGGCTTGGTAGACATTTACGCCACCCGCGGTGGTGCCCTCGTCGCTGATATAGCCGCCGCGGTCATTCAGATTCAGGTCGACGCCGATGCCTTGATTGGCCCAGATGAGCTGGCCTTCATTGTACTTCTGGTGATTTTGCACCAACTCAAATCCGAGACGGTTGTCGAAAAACGTCTGGCTGAGGTTGATATTGAAAGTATCCCAATTCTGCCATTCGTGTTTATTCGGACCATCGAGACTTTGTTTATAGTAATTAAAGATCGAGGTATCGGTGATGGAGTTATCCTTGTAATCACCCGTTTTATAACCGGGCAGCTGATTGGAATAGGCCCAGCCATTGTAACCGGAGACGCCCATGGGACGGGCAAAGCCCAGAGCTTCGATGCCGCCATCGGTCGCACCCACATTGCCGGCTTTGCCCGAGATGCCGAAATTCGTCTTCCGCTCGGGAATGCGCGAAATCGCATCGGGCACCGAATCAGTACTGCCGTTGAAAATCACGAAAGGCCCGCCGAGCGCATTGCCGAAGCCGCCCAACCAAGAGTTAAACGCCGCTCCGCTCGAAGTCTGCGCCTGCCCGATGTAATTATCCAAGTAGTACTGCCGGTTAGGATAACCGACCGGCAACGTAGCCGAAGCGCTGGTGAGCGTATTCCACGCTCCTTCGCTATCGACCTTAAGCTTGTTCAGCTGGCTCGGATTGAACCAAGGAGTGATCTTGTCATCCGGGGGCAGCACGTGTGGGCGGTTGGCCTTGATCTTGCCGTGCTCATAGTTGAACTTCAACTCGGTGCGATTGCCATTTTTTGCCAGAAATTTTGGCGCATAACGGAAAGCACCGAAGTAGCGCCGATCATCCTGGAACGTGGGCTTCTGCTGCCAATGTTTGTTTTCGTTCATGAAGTCGAAACGAACGGAGAGTTCACCCTTCAACAACACGCGGTTGATGTTCAACTGTTCCCGCTTGCTGTTATACTTGCTGATCGTCAGCTCGACCTTGGTCGAATCCTTAAACGAGGCGATATTGGTGGTGACGTTCACAATGCCGGCCGGCTTGCCGAGACCGAACAAAATGGAATTCGGCCCGCGCTGAAGGTCCACGCGATCCACATTATAACTGTCCCAAGGAATTTCCGTGACGAAAAAGTCACGGGTATTGGCGGCGGCACCGAGACCGCGCACGCGCGTCGAGCTGTCCGGGCGCAGGAGCGAACCGGTGTCATCCAAACCGCCGCCGTATCCGGTGCCGGCAAAATTTCCGTTTACGCCGCCGACTTCCGTACCGACGGTGTATTTCAGCAGGTCCTGATTATTCTTCGCACCCGTATCCTGCAGGAATTGGGAGGTGATAACCGAGAGCGCTGTACCGACGTCGCGCAGATTTGTTTTAATACGCGTACCGGCCAGCGTATTGGTGGCCGAGTAGCCGGAATCTTCCGTGGGATCGACCAGAAAAGGCGACAAGACGAGAACGTCGTCCTGCTCATTTTTCGGGGTAGCGGGTTTGGCAACTTCCTGGCCGTGTGATAACGGACCGGAAGCCAGTGCGGTCGCAAGCAATGCGCCCGCCAATAGATATCTGTTCTTCATGGTGTGGTGTGGGGGTTAGGTTCAAACGACTGAAATAAAACAGCCGTGAGCTCTTTTCTGGGAGCACAGGAGCCACTCTAGTGTAACGCCCCGAACTTGAGTATGTGTTCGCCGGCCAAAAAAATTGAGAATGGTTTCAGCTCGCTGAAACCGCGTACAACGGCTGCCGCACCACGGGCAGCGACATGCTTTGCTCGCCATCGCAAACTTGCACTGAGCGCAGGCTCTTGCGGAATTTACCCGGCGTCTCCCCCACCAGCCGCTTGAACAAAACACACATGTACTCCACGTATTCAAAACCCGTGAGATCAGCGATGTCCTTCAGCGGTTTGTCCGTATGCTGCAACAAGCGTTTGATTTCCGTCAGCTGCACCCGTCGAATTTCCGCCTGGGGCGACCGGCCGATATATTTCCGAAAGCCTCGCTCCAGATCGTGGCGCGACACGGACACCCGGTGCACCACTTCCTCTACCGTGACGCCCCGGCACGCCTGCTCCCGAATAAAACTCAAGGCCGCCACCATCCGCCGATCAGCAATCGCGAGCGTGTCCGTGGATTGACGGGTGACGACCCCCGACGGCGCCACCAACATTTGTTCAGGCCCCAGCGACTGGCCGGCCATCACCTGCGCCAATCTTTCCGCCGCCAGATAGCCCGCCGCAGAGGCATCAAGCGCGATGCTGGAGAGCAAGGGTTGGGACATTTCACAACTCGCCCGATCATCATTCACTCCTAGTACCGCCAGGTCTTCCGGCACGGAAATTTCGCAAAGTCGGGCGGCCGCCAGAACCTGCACGGCCAGTTGATCATGACAGGCCAGCAGGGCGAGAGGCTTCGGCTGTTTTTCCAACCACGCGGCAATCAGCTGCACTTGGCGCGTATCCCAATCCGGCGAGTAACGCTGCGGACTCACGGTTTCCATCACGGAACAGGTCTGCCTCAGCAAGGCCAACCCCTCGATAAAACCATCGCGCCGTTCCGTCGACCACAGTTCGTTCGAGAAACCACAATAGGCAAAATGACAATGCCCGCGCTCGGCCAGATCTTCCGCGGCCATGTGGCCCACTGCCACATTGTCGGGCCGGACTTGCGGTATGCCCGCGAACGCCAAGCCGTCAGTCAGATCCACCAAAGGCACCTTTTGCTCCAAACAGGTTTTAACCAGACTTGGCGTCGTGTGCGCACAAATGACTCCATCCCATTTCTCTTCCCACAAATTTTCCGAACGACATTCAAAACCAGTGTCATCATCCACAAACACGGACCATCGCGCATGCAATCGTTGGTACTTCGCGATCCCTTGCAGCATGGCAGCCGTATCCGCCGAGGGACGGCGAAATACCAGCAGCACACGTAGCTTTTCGATCAACGACATGGGAATAACAAATAGGCAGATACCGGAATAAAAGCAGACGAAACGGAAATAGGGTGACGGTTGAGGGAACCAACGGACGAAGTGTAAGGAGGAGAACAAGCCCAGTTAATCCAACCCCCGCGTGCGACGAAAGCATGCCTTCATTCACTCGTTAGAAAATAACAACCATCCCACGCCGTACTCCCCGCCCGGACAGTAAAGCCCTAGCTGCTCCGGTCTTCTGCGTGGAAGAGGCCGCCGTCCCCATCATTCACTCAATAGATTTCTTGCCTCCACCCGATACGGCTGCTCCGGTGCCGTCTGACGGAATCCGCATGTTCACCCAAGCAACCATCAAAGATGTGGCGCGCGCCGCCGGAGTTCACTTCACCACGGTCTCGATGGCCCTACGGGGTCATCCGGCGGTCGCAAAGCGTACGCGCCAGCAGATCGAGGCCGTCGCCAAACAAATCGGATACCAGCGCAATGCGATGTTCGCCTCTCTCAGTCGACAGCGAAAAGACTCCGTGTTCCCGTCTGTGATTCCCAGCCTGCTCTATCTGGGCCGCGCCAGAAATGATCGGCATTTTTTTGCCATGCCGCATCACCAGCAAATGGTCGCCGGTGCGACCCGCGAGGCCAAGGCGCTCGGTTACCAACTCACGGTTAAACTGGTCGGCCCCACCGGAATCAAACCCGAAAACTTATCCGCCTACCTCGCGCGCTCCCCGGCGGCGGGGGTAGTCATCGGAGCTTGGGATGCCACCTTGGCGGTTCCCGTGGTGGACTGGACCCGCATGCCCACCATCAAGATCGATTCCAGTCATGTCCCCGCGAAAGTCCCTTTTGTTTCGAATGATCAGATGAAAGGCGTGCTTCACGCCTTTCGCCAACTGCACGCGCGCGGTTACCGCCGCATCGGGCTCGCGACCGGAGAAAAAGACGAAGATGCGACCGATGGCATGCATGTCTCCGGCTGGCTCACGGCCCACCACGAATATCCCCGCCTGCGCAAAATCCCGATTTTGTTTTTTCCGCCCGGAATTAATTTCCCCACCACCACCCGCTTGATCAACGCCTGGCGTGACGCGCATCACCTCGATGCGATCATAAGCAACTGGGGCTCCATTCCGCTGATCTTGCAGCAGCACCCGCGGCCAGCCAGGCAAGCGACCGGCTTTGTGGGTTTGTGCTGCGACCTGCATGAGCCTCAGATCACCGGCATCGTCCCGAATCTAGATCTGGTCGGACAACGGGCGGTCTCACTCCTCGGCAGCATCATCAATGCGCCCACCGATCTGAATCCCACCACTCCACTCATCAGTTACGTTGAAGGTACTTGGCATGACGGTTCCTCCATCCAACGCAAAAAATAACAGGCAACCGGTTTCCCGTCCAACGATGCGTGATGTCGCCCGTCTGGCCGGCGCTATCCATCCCTCCACCGTTTCTCTCGCCCTGCGGAACAGCCCGAATATTTCGCCGGCCACGCGGGCGAAAATCCAGGCGGTGGCGAAACGGATCGGCTACCGCCGCGACCCGCTGCTCGATGCCTTCAATCAGCACCGGCTCAAAAATATTCCCCAGCGCTCCTCCCGTCATATCGTCGCCCTCTCGGATTTTTCCTCGGCGGAAGAACTCGCTCGCTCGCCCCATCACGCCGCCGCACACACCGGGGCGATGGAGACCGCCGCGCGCCTGCATTGTCAGCTCGATTTCTTTTTTTTCGGGCCGGGCCAGCCCAGTTCCAAGCGGCTCGACGCCGTCCTCCATGCCCGCGGCATTCACGCGCTGCTCCTCTTCGGCGTTAAAGCCGATTCCAGCGCCTTGGCCTTCACCTGGTCACGCACCTGCACGGTGGCCATTGATTCGCTCCAGCTGACGACTCCGCTCTACCACCTCACCCCCGATTACCGCGAGGCTACCCGTCTGCTTTGGCGTCACGCCTGGGCCCAGGGCAGCCGCCGCATCGCCATGATACGAACCAGCACCCAGCCGACTAATGCCGAACAACGCGCGCTGGCCGGTTTCATGCTCGAGCAGTTTCGCCAGCCCCAAGCCACGGTCATTCCCTTTTTCCAGCACACCCAGGAACGGGGCAACCCTGCGCGTTTCAAAACCTGGCTGCACCTGCATCGCCCCGAAGTCATCATCCACCCGGCGTGCCTCGCGCCCTTCCTCACGCCATTACTCGCGAATGGGAACCTCCGCTGTTTGGCCTATGATGCGTCACATCCCGATGAACCGGGAATAGTACCCGACTACCGCGAAGTCGGACGCCGCGCCGTCGAGCAACTCATGACGCTCATGCAAACCAACCAGCTTGGCCTGCCCCCAACCACCACCTGCACCTACGTCGCTGTGAATTTGCCGGTGGAAGAAAAGTCCCAAAAACAACTCACCGTTTCGGCGTGAGCCGGGCGCAGAAGCCACCTTTGGCCGCAAGGTCGATCACGGGTTTGTCGCCTGAACCTACGGTCAACCTAGTGGGTGCATCGGGGAACTTATGCTGGCTCGGGCCGTCGGTGATAAATTCGGCATCGTAGCTGCCGGTGCCGAGGAAGCCGAGCGGCACCGTGATTTTTTTCGCCGTAGCTTCGCCGTTAAGACAGGCGAGGTACCAATTGTCGCCTTTGCGGCGGGCGAGGAGCACGAGTTCGCCGGGAGCGCCATCGAGGTAGCGGGTATCATCCCAGGTGACCGGCACGTGTTTCAGAAAATTCTGCACGTAGTCGGGCTGGCTGCGGTAGGCCGAGACGCTGTCCACGAAGTGCTGCACGCCGCTCTCGAAGGCGACAGAGAGGGCGAGTTCATGACCGTTGGTGGTCTGATGACGTTCGAGTTCGGGAGCATCGCCAAAAATCACGGGCGTGTAATCCATCGAGCCAACAACATTGCGGGTGTAGGCGTAGATGGTGTGGTAGGTGTGAGCGTTCGCGGCGAAGACGGGATCCCAATATTGCTCGGCGCCGCGAATGCCTTCCTGCGAGAGCAGATTGGGATAGGTGCGGGCCCAGCCGCGCGGAGTAGTGGCACCGTGGAAATCCACGAAAAGATGTTCGGCGGCGGCATCACGCAGGATGTCCACATAGAGCTGCATCACGTACTGTTGGTCGCTCTGCATGAAGTCGACCTTGACGCCCTTGATACCCCATTGGGCGAGCTTGGCGAATTCCTTGCAACGCACGTCGGGTTTATCCATCAGGTCTCGCAGGCCGAACATGATTTTATTATGCGGACCGCCGGAGTTGTACCAAAGAATCAGGCCAACTTTCTTCTTGGCGGCGTAGGCGAAGAGTTCGGTGCGGTCGGTTTCGGGGATGTTTTCCCAACCGCCGTCCACGAGCGAGTATTCCCAGCCGTAGTCTGCGGAGAGATCGATAAAGGGAATGATGCGGTTGCGATCCGACGGGCTGCCCTTGTCGCTCCACCAGCTCCACGAGACGCGGCCGGCTTTGAGCCAGGAAGTGTCGCCGATGGCGTTCGGGGCGCTGAGGTGAGTGACGACGTTGGTCTCAATGATGGTGGCGAGAGTGGGGCCGATCAC
Organism: Opitutaceae bacterium; assembly: GCA_025360455.1. Lineage (GTDB taxonomy): Bacteria > Verrucomicrobiota > Verrucomicrobiia > Opitutales > Opitutaceae > Didemnitutus. Next base: position 22,344 of record JANYCF010000186.1, read on the forward strand.
GATGATGCGCCAAGGCGATTGCCAGGGCGTGGTGATCTTGGCCGCGCGGCCCGCGACTCCGTTGGTTTCCCATTCCTCGGGCAGGCGGATGCGATAGAGACCGTCCGTGGCCTGCCCTTCCAGGTGAGCTCCGTAGCAGGTGCCGTCGAGACCGGCTTCGGTGAGCAAAACCCAGCGGCGCGCGGCGTGAAAAAGCGCCGGAAAGGCCCAGCCGGATTTGCTGTCGGACGTGGTGCCGAGAGCGATTTTATTTTGCCAAATCGCTTCGTAGGCCGGAGCCCAGATGGCCTGTTCGTCGTAATGCATCATCCAGGCGTCGCCTTTGGCGGGCAGTTTGAAACCCGTCGATTCACCCGAGACGAGGACCTGACCGGTGGCACCGGAGGGAAATCCGTAGCGAAATGCGACGCTGTCCGGCATGACCTGCACCGTCAGCGTGAACGGCTGACCGGCGGCATTTTGAAAAGTGAAGGCTTGCTCGACCGCTTGGTGACGAAGCGCCAGACGTTTGCCGGCGACAAGGGTGTAGCTCTCGTCGATTGAGTGCGGGGCGGCAGCCGAGATGAATTTCAAGCCGGTGGTGAAATCGCCATCCGAACGGGTGAGACCGAGCGGTGAAGGCCCGATCAGTTCGAAGGCGGGTTGGCCGGGCGCAGCATCAATAACCGCATAACTGAGCTGGCCCTCGTCGAGGGTCCAAGTGTAGCGCAGCGGACTAAGGTCGCCAGAGACGGATTGGGTGAGCGGAGCGGCACCTAAGCCGGCAGTGAACAGCAGAGAAATGATGAGACCAATCAGGTGACGAAGAATTGAACGCGAGTCGTGGGCGAACGGAGTAATCATGGGAATAGCGAGTGGGTCGCTCATCGATATAAAGGCGTTGTGGGCGTGCAATCGCGGCCTGATTCACTCGTTTGGGATTAGGCCACTTGCGCGGTGACTCCGACGAAGGCGCGACCACCAAGGACAATACGTCCTCCACGTCGCCACACTTAGACTACGGCCCGGCAAGCGCCTGCCGCTACTCCGAACTGGTCCCACAGAGGTGCAACAAGAGAGGGGAAGGAATCTTCTTTATCCACTGGAAACAGGGATGCGGTCAATCAAGTGCTAAGCTCCGCGCCACTGAGGGCGGCGGCGGCGAACACGTCCGGATGCATAGCCAAGCCGATGATTCTTTGGTTCGGTTTTGGTTTCATAGCCTTTTCGGTTTCGAGTTAAGCAAGCGGCGCAGACAGCAGACGGCTACAGGACAATCAGGTATGCGGTTTTGCACCATGTGGGTCTGTTCCGTCGGCGCCCAATCAGCGATACGGAGAGTAACTCCAGTGTCGATGCGTGAAAAAGATTCTCGCCGAAATGCATCGGCTCTCCCGCCAGATCATGCGTCAAAGCTTCCCCGGTACCGAATGCCGCAGGCTCCTTGACAGGAAAATTTTGAGCCATTCAAGCCTGACGCCTTTTCATGCATGGAGGAAGACTTGTTTCGTTACTGCGCCGTGATCGGAAGGTAATCGAAGACGGCAATGGTGCGCACGGAATTATTGTGCGAAGTCACGGCAAAACCCACATAGAGGTTCGTGCTCATGGGCACCGTTTTAGTGCCGGCCAACGTCCAGGTGGAGCCGTTGGACGAAGCATAACTCGTGAACGTATTGCCTACGCGAACGAGTTTGAGCCAATACGGTGCCATTGATCCGGGGCCGCGAGCCAGATCCGTCATGCCGCCGAGGGTCGTCCGGCATTGCAAATTCACCCCTTGGCCCGGAGTCACGCACACGAAGGCGTTGCGTGCATTGGCGGCCAGACTTTCCCGAAACATGACGCCGGCCTTGGCCCACGGGTCGGTGTTGTCCAAGCTCGCCACCCGGGTGATCATCACTCCGTCACCGCTCCATGACTGATAAACAAACCGGAAGGCGTCGCTCCCACCCCAGATATCCGCGCCTGATGCGCTGAGGGTGGCTGTCGTGGCCCCCACGCTGCCGGAACCGGCCAGACCCACACTGCCCACATCGGCCTGTGTCCAGTTGACCGTCGCCGCCGGTGTGGTCGCGCTCACGGAATTCGAAAAGCCCGAGACCGTGGTGCCGAGGAAGGCTCGCACCCGGTAAGTGTAGGTCCTCCCATCTGGCAGTCCGGGATCCGTGTAACCCAGTATATTGGCCCCCACCGTTCCGGCCGTAAGGAAGGTCGTTCCGTCCACCGAATACTGCACTTCGAATCCGGCTTCATTTGTGGAATTATCACTCCACGCCAGTGTGATTGTTCCGCTGCCGGCTAACGCAGTCAGATTCCCCGGCGCCGCTACGGTTACCGGAGTGTTGACCGTGAGCACGGCCCCACTGCTCGTCGCCGAGCCCGCCGAATTAGTCACGACCGCGCTATAGGTGCCGGCGCTGGCGCTCGTAACACCCGTAATAGAATATGAGGCGTTCGTTGCTCCACTGATATTCACGCCATTCATGCGCCATTGAATGATCGGTACGGGCGTACCGCTCACGACCACTGTAAATGTGACAGTGCTACCCGCCATTACCGTCTGGCTCAACGGCTGTATCGTGAATGCGGGCGGGCTATTCACCGTGAGTACGGCGCCATTGCTCGTCGCGGCACCTACCGAGTTCGTGGCCACGACGCTGTAGGTGCCGGCGTTGCCGGTGGCGACACTGGCAACCGTATAGGTCGCGTTGGTCGCGCCGCTCAGATTCACTCCGTCTTTCCGCCACTGATAGGTAGGTGCGGGGATTCCGCTGGCGGCGACCGTAAAGGACACGCTGCTGCCGGAGTTCACGTTTTGGCTCAGTGGTTGAGTCGTGATGACAGGAGCGATTACCACAGCGTTGACGGTTAAAGTGGCGGTATTGCTGGTGACAGAGCCAGAGGTGTTCGTGACCACCAAATTATAATTACCGGCATTGGCCACTTGCGCGTTGGCCATGGACAACGCGGACGTGGTCGCCCCGGCGATACTGATTCCATTGAACTTCCACTGGAAAGTGAGTGCAGGTGAACCACTGGCCGCGCCCGTGAAAGTGACAGCAGCGCCCGCCGTCACCGTCTGGCTGATCGGTTGCGTCGTGATCACAGGCGAGGAAGACAGACTGATCGTGGCGTTATCCGAAGTTGTGGAACCAGCCACATTAGAAATCACAGCAGAGTAAGAGCCCACGTTGCTCGTCTGCATCGCGCTGATCTGATAGGTCGCGCCGGTGGCGCCAGCCATCGTGGCTCCGTCCTTATACCATTGGTAGGAGAAGGGGGCCGTGCCGGAAACATTCGCGGAAAAGGTAACGGCCTGACCGGGCGCGACGATGGCACTGGCGGCGTGGGCCGTGATTCCTGCGACGCACATTAGGCCAAAAAGAGAGCGCGCTGCCGCAGAAAAGGAGAATTTTTTAGTGAACATAGCGAAGAACGATTTGTTCGACTCGTTGACCTGAACTTTAAAACAATAGCGCGTCCTTGCCCCTAAACTTACACACGCTTTACCAAAAGCGTGGACGGACCAGAAAATCACTTTTCGGAAAATAATTTTCAACTTAACCGGAACAAAGTTGCGGAAAGAAAACCGGCGCCGATGTGGCGCGGCTCGGTCGAACCCGGTATGCCGGTGTCACTTGACGCGACCTTGACGCATGACCTACCTTGATTTTTCTCGTGCCCATAATTGCTTAATAACAGAAATCGCGCCCAGACCAAAACGATGGCTAGGACATGAAACGACCCTCTTCCCAATGCGTCACCCTGATGGGGCTCGCGCTCGTCTGCTTCGTTGGCGGTTGCACCTCGACGCCGACGGAGTATCGAGAGCCGCCGCCACTCGCCGCCACCGCGCGCTCGTCCTACAACTTGCGGGTGTTCGAGCGTACCTGGCAGTTGGTGAATAAAAAATACTTCGACGCCCATTTTCGCGGCGTCGACTGGCCGGCCATGCGCATCAAATATCGGCCGGAAGCTATCGCCGCACCGAATGAGGAAGCCCTCTACCAGGTGTTGAAGCGTCTGTGCGCGGAATTAAAAGAGTCGCACCTTGCGGCCATCCCGCCCCGCCGGGCGCACGAATTCAGCACGGAACATCGCGCCAGCGTTGGTTTGCGCTGGCAATTGCTCGAAGGCCAGCGGGTTGTCATCGACGTCCTGCCCGCCAGCCCGGCGGCGTCCGCGGGCGTTCGCCCGGGTTGGCTCGTGCTCTCACGCAATGACACTCCCCTCCAGGAGAAAGACACCTACATCACCAAGCTCCATCAACCCGTCACCTATGGCTTTCTCGATGAGCATGACCAACCTCGATCTCTCACGCTGGAGCCGCAGCTGCTGAATTTTGATCGGCTGGAAGTGCGCGAACTCTCTGACGGCTATCTCTCCCTTCGCTTTGACGTCTTCAGTCACACCTCGCTCCATTGGCTGAGCGAGCAGCTCAAAGCTCATGCGACCGCTCGCGGAGTGGTGATCGATCTGCGCAGCAATCCGGGGGGGAATATTTTGGCGCTGAACGTGGCGTTGGCAGAATTTTTTCCCAAATCGGTTGCCGCGGGACGCATGATTAAACGCAACGGCCATGAGAGCGAAAACCATAGTCTGGCTTGGTTGTCGGCCCGCTATGCCGGCCGGGTCGTGATCCTGACCGACCACCCCACCGGCAGTGCAGCGGAAATTTTCAGCCATGTACTGCACTATCATCACCGCGCTACAGTGATTGGCCAACCAACCGCAGGCGCGGTGATCGCGTCACGGCTTTACTCGTTGCCCGGTGGTGGGCGTTTGCAGGTGCCGGTGACAGATTACATCGGACTTGATGGTCATCGTCTCGAAGGTCGCGGCGTCACGCCTGACGTGGTGCGCCCGGCTCGCACGCTCGCCGAGTTGCGCGCGCAACAGGATCCCGATCTGGTGGCAGCGCTGGAAATATTGCAGCAAGCGCAGCCGGAGAAATGAAAATCAATTCGGCAATTCATTTGGCCACAAAAAGTGCAAGGATCACAAAAACAAGCAGTGGGAGATTAAATTTCGCCCATGTAAGGTGGAACCCGGCCTCCGGACGGGTTCCACCTCAAGCAAACGGAAACCGCTTTGAACTTAGCGGGTTTTCTGACCGGTGCGGACGAGAATATCCTGGAACCAGCTGACGCCCGGATCGAAGTGTTTGCCGCCTTTGATGCGGGGATATTCGATAGCGCGGAGCTTATTACCCTGCTCTTCATCTTCGCCAATCAGGCCGGACTCGCCGCGCAAGGCGCAAGCGACGGCTTCATCGACGCAGCGTTGGATGAGCGCGAGATCAGTGGTATTGGCCGGAGCGGAGCGGGCAAAATAGCCGCTCTTCTGCACGAGGACTTTCTCCGCCTTCACGAGCTTGGCGAACTGCTTGCCGAACCACGCACCGACGTTTACCTTGTCGAGCGCGACGTGGCCGAACGCATCGCGTTCCACTTTCTCGCCGCGGGATTCGATCTCGGCAATGATGGCGTCCATGCAGGCGCCTTCACTGACGAAGAGATTGAGATTACCCTGCTGATCCATGACTTTGACCAAACGGTCGGCCTCGGCCTGAAGATTGAATTCCACTTCGGGCACATAGACGCCGTGGACGGCCCACTTCTTCGCATCCAAACCTAGTCCGGGGACAAAGGGGCTGCGATCGATCCAGGAAAAATAATCCTTCGTGGTGGCGGCGGTGAGCCAACCGGAATGGCGACCCATGATTTCGTGGACGATCAGCATGCGGCCGCTTGCGCCCTGCTCGCTGGCGACATTCTGGAAGAAGCGCGCGCCTTGCTCGGCAGCGGTCATGGCGCCGAGACTCTGGCGGATCGGCACGATGTCGTTGTCGACCGTCTTGGGGAGACCGATGACGGAAAGATTATAGCCGTTCCGACCGAGATAAGCGGCGAGGTCGGCGGCAGCAGTGTTGGTGTCGTCACCTCCGATGGTGTGGAGCACGTTGACCTGATCCTTGACGAGTTGGTCGGCGGCGACTTTTTGCGGTTCCTGACCTTCCTTAACCAAACCGCGCTTCACGCAGTCCTTGATGTTGGTCAGTTTCACGCGGCTGTTGCCGATGGGGCTGCCACCGTAGCCGAGCAAAATATGAGCCTGTTGGCGCAACTCCGGAGTGACCTTGATCGAATCACCGAGCAAGAGACCCTTGTAACCGGAACGGTAGCAAATGATCTCGGTCTCGGGGGAGACTTCGGAATATTTTTTGATAAGACCGCCAACAGCCGCGCTCAAGCAAGGAGCGAGACCACCGGCGGTGAGGAGGGCGACTTTACGAGGATGTGTGCTCACGGTAATAGAGGGAAATGAAACCGGACTTTCCCGTTCCCCGCGTCTGAGGTCAAGAACGGGCTTGGGGGCAACGCCGGGGAGTAGCGCCTATTCTCAACCTCATAACCCCACCGATAAACCTCGATCGACACCGCCCAGGGACAACCGGAGAAGCACGAAAGGTTATTCTGGTTGGTTCGAAGCAGCGGCTGGCGTCCCTGCCTGCCGGGTTAGGACGCACCTCCTCCGAACCACAGGCCTCCGGGCCTTTGGCTACGTCAAAACATTCTCCATGATCCATCGGAAATAGCGAAGAGCCGTTATTCTTTAGTAATGATCGCGATGCTCTTGCGACGGGCTTTCCGCAGCTTACCAGTAAGAATGTGATTTACCCCTCACTTCTCTGCCGCACGGCCATGGCTTCGCGCCGGCCTTTGATTTGGATTTTAGTATCGCTGTTCATCTTCGCCGGTCTGTCTGCGGCCGTTACGGAAACGCCAGTCCCCGATCTCGGATTGTTTTCCGGGCACACGGATATCGACACACCCCAGCAAGCCGGCAGCGTCGCGTTCGATGCCGCGTCCGGCACCTACACCATCGGAGGCGGTGGGGTGAACATGTGGTTCAAGCGCGATTCGTTTCACTACGTGTGGAAAAAAATCGAAGGCGATATTGCCCTCGCCGCCGACATCGCTTTCGCCGGCCAGGGTGGCGATCCGCACCGCAAAGCCTGCCTGATGATTCGTGAAAGTCTCGCAGCTGATTCGGTCTATGCCGATGTCGCATTTCATGGCGATGGTCTCACCTCACTGCAATTTCGCGAAGTTGGCGGCGATATCACCCGCGAAGTCCAGACTTCGATCAAAGCCCCGCACCGCCTGCGCCTAGAAAAAGTCGGCGATACCCTTTATATGTCACTCGCCGGAGTCGACGGCGAACTGCAACCCTCGGGTTGCTCGGTACGATTGCCGTTCAAAGGTTCGTTTTATATCGGCCTCGGCGTGTGTGCGCATAAGGCCGACGCGTTTGAGTCCGCCGTGTTTTCCCATGTGCAACTCACGCCTCCTTCCCAAGCCGTCACGGCGGTACGCAGTTCACTCGAATATATCGTGGTCGCCTCGCGGGACCGACGAAGTGTTTATCATTCGAATGAGGTCATCGAAGCGCCTAACTGGACGCGCGATGGTTCCGCGCTGATCTTTAACGGCGGCGGGCGCCTCTACCGACTCCCGTTCGCAGGTGGCACGAAGCCAGCCTTGATCGACGCCGGCTTTGCCGTCGACAGCAACAACGACCACGGCCTCTCCCCCGATGGACAAACTCTCATCGTCAGTGATCGCAGCCAAGACGGCCAAGCCCATCTCTACACCTTGCCCCTCACGGGTGGCACGCCCAAGAAAATCACGCCGCATGCACCGTCTTACTGGCTCGCGTGGTCACCCGACGGCCGGACGCTGATCTACTACGCCGAGCGCGGCGGCAAGGCCGGGCTCTACACGATGCCACTCGCCGGGGGTGAGGAAAAAATTCTCGCCGGCACGGAAGCGCAGGACAACGGCCCCGATTATTCACCCGACGGACAATGGATTTATTTCAACTCGGCCCGCTCCGGCCACATGCAGATTTGGCGGATGCATCCGGACAGCTCAGGCTTGGAGCAGATCACCCAAGACGAATACAACAACTGGTACGCCCACCCTTCGCCCGATGGAAAATGGATCGTCTTCCTCAGTTACGCGCCCGGCATCAAAGGCCACCCGGCCGACCAGGACGTGATCCTGCGCCTCTGGCCCACTGCGGGCGGCGAGATCACGGTGTTGACCAAACTTTTCGGCGGCCAAGGCACGATCAACGCGCCTTCGTGGTCGCCCGACAGCACGAAGATTGCCTACATGCGTTATCAGCCCGCGCAGAAAAAATAATTTTCGCCCGTTTGAATCATGTACGCCTCTCTCAACCCTGGACTAGTCGGGATCAAAGCCAGTCTCACTGAATCCTTCATGCTCGCGCAACGCCACGGTTTCGGTGGCCTTGATGTCCAAATCAATCAGCTCCACGACGCCGTGAGCCAGAGGAGTGTAGCCGCAGTACGTGATCTCTTCACCGAACACAAGTTGCGCCCCGGCACATGGAACCTGCCCTTCAAACCCTACACGCTCACCAAAGCCAAATGGCAGGACGCCTTGGCCAAGCTCCCGCCTTTACTGGCAACGGCCCAAGCCTTGGGTGCCACTCGCGCCGGCATGTGGATTCTGCCGGGCAGTTATGATCGGAGCTATGCGCAAAACTTCACCTTTCATGTGGAACGCTTCCAACCAGTCGCGCGCCTGCTGGCCGACTACGGCATCAGGCTTGGACTGGAATTTCTAGGACCGGAAACTTTGTGCCGGATATTCAAACATCCCTTCATCCGTTCCGTCGCTCAAACTCGCGAGCTCGCCCGGGTGATCGGATCGAATTGCGGCCAGCTGTTCGACAACTATCACTGGCACTGCGCCGGTGGCACACGGGCCGACTTGGCGGAACTGACTCGAGAGGAAATCGTCAGTGTTCATCTGAGTGATGCTCCAGCCGGAGTGGAATTAGCCAAACAGTTCACCGGGGTACGCAAACTTCCCGGGACGACCGGCGAAATCGATCTCGCTGGCTTTATGCAGGCCATGGCCGATGCCGGCTATGACGGCCCCCTCACCGCCCAGCCGTGTGAGGCCGGACTCAGTGCGTTGCCCGCCGATGAATCCGCCGCCCGCACGGCCCACGCCATTCACACCGCCATTGCCACCACGCAGTGCCCCACTTAACCTTAACTCCCATGCACCGTTTCCTCATCACCATCCTCCTCTCACTTTTAGTTGTCGGACCATCGTTTGCCGCCAAGGAACGTCCTGTCCTCCCACTTGGTTCACTGCTCCCTGATTTCAAACTGCCCGCAGTGGATGGGCGCGACTACAGCCCGGCCGACTTCGCCACGGCCAAAGTGTTCGTCATCGTATTCACCTGCAATCACTGTCCCACCGCTCAGGCCTACGAGGGACGTTTGAAAAAATTGGTGACCGAGTACCAGCCGAAAGGCGTGGCGTTTCTCGCCATCAACCCCAACCACGCCGATGCCGTACGTCTCGACGAAATGGGCTACACAGATCTCGGCGACACCTTTGCCGAAATGAAAATCCGCGCCGCCCATCAGGGTTATAATTTCCCGTACGCCGATGATGGCCCGACGCAGGCCATCGCCGAAAAATTCGGCGCAATCGCCACGCCGCACGTTTTTATCTTCGACGCGACCCACCGCCTGCGCTTCCAAGGCCGCATCGATGACTCCGAACGCGAAGACCTCATCAAGCACCGCGACACCCAAGATGCCATTGAGGCCCTGCTCGCCGGCCATGAACCCGCGGTCACGAGCACAGCCGTGTTCGGCTGCTCGCTCAAGTGGCGCGAGAAAACCGAAGACAACCAGCGCTGGCGCGAGAAGGTCGCGAAAGAACCCGTCGCCCTCACCCGCGTCGATGCCGCCGCCCTCCAAGAACTTCGCGCCAATGTCGGCACCGGCAAACTTCGTTTGATCAATGTCTGGGCAACGTGGTGCGGTCCGTGCGTCTCGGAGTTCGACGAGCTCATCGAGCACAACCTTCGTTTTCGTCACCGCGATTTCGAGCTGGTGACCCTCGCCGCGCAATTCCCCGACGAAGAGCCGAAGGTTTTGAAATTTCTCCAGACGCACCAAGCCTCCACACGCAACCTGATCTTTGGTACCACCGACAAATACGCGCTGATGGCCGCGCTCGATCCCGAGTGGAAAGGCGCGTTGCCGCACACCCTCCTCATTGGCGCGGACGGAAAAATTCTCTACCGCGAAACCGGCAGCATCGATTTCCTCGCCCTGCGCCGCGTAATCTTTCCCGCCCTCAACGCCCTCGCCCCTTGGCCCGGCCTGAGTCCGACGAAGTGACCGGCGAAGGCCGGCCCATGGAATGGCTTACTTGACCGGCTTTGTAGGCGTCAACAATTTTACCAGTGCGGCCGGATCGCTGGTGGGCATCTGACAAACGAAGTTCTCACACACGTACGCGGTGGCACTGGTGAGATCCTGCTCTGGGAAATCTGCCACGAGTGGCACGCGGGCGTTGTAGAAGGGCCGGCTCGCCCCATCGATCAACGCGAGCGCACGACGAGGCAGATAGCGGGGCCACACTTCCGCGAGAAGCCGTTGGGTCGCGGGCGAGGTGCGTTCGCCCTGAATTAAAATTTGTTTCGGCGAGCCATCGAGCCACGCGGCCGAGACGAGCATCTGGGGCATCGACAGAGGCGCACGCTCCAGTTGCGGACCGAACGCCCGTGCGGTGCGCCGGGCCAGCGCGAGAAATTCTTCCGAGTGCAACAACGCGCCGAGCCGCGCGAGATTGCGCACCGCGATAGAGTTGGCGGATGGTTCCGCGCCATCGTTTTCCGCTTTCAAGCGGAGCAGCACGCTGGGATCGCCGGCAGCGTTGGCGAAATATCCTCCCGCAGCAGTATCGTTGAACAATTGATTCTGTTTCTCCTGCAGCTGCACCGCCCACTCTAGCCAGCGCACCTCAAAAGTCGTCTCATACAGATCGAGCAGCCCTTGGATCAGATACGCGTAATCCTCGGCGAAACCGCGTTCATCGCGGACGCCCGCGCGATAACTGTGGGCGAGGCGACCCGTAGCGGCATCAAATAACTTGGCCTGCACAAAAGACGCCGCCCGCGTGGCGGATTCAGCCATGGCGGGATCACCGAGCACCTGCGCCGCCCGGGCGAACGCGGAAACCGCGAGGCCATTCCAGGCCGTGACAATTTTCTCGTCGCGCATCGGATGCGGACGCTGCTCGCGAGCGACCGTGAGAGCGCGCGCGGCTGAAGCTAGGCGCGTGTGGACCACCGGTTCTTCCAATTTAAAATGCGTCGCTGTCTCGGTGTCAGTGTGGGCACGATAAAGAACATTCTGGTGGGCGAGCTCGGTGGCGGATTCGCCGGTGACATTGCCTTCAGCCTTCACGCCGTACGCATAAGCAAAGAGCGGAGCCTCGTCGGCTCCGAGAATTTTTTCGATTTCTGCGGCGGTCCAAACATAGAAGGCGCCTTCGCCGTGTGTGGAGGGATTGGCCGCAAATGAGCTATCCGCATCTTCCGCGGTGTAGAAGCCGCCGTCTGGATCGGTCATTTGGCGATGCAGGTAGCCGAGCGTATCAGTCGCCGCCTCGCGCATCGCTGGCTCGGTGGAGAGTTGCCACGCGGTCAGGTAGACATTGGCGAGCTGCGCTTGATCATAGAGCGTTTTTTCAAAGTGCGGCACGCGCCAGGCCGCATCGACCGAATAGCGGTGAAACCCGCCACCGAGTTGATCGTGGATGCCACCCGCCGCCATCGCTCGCAACGTAGCCAGGGCCATACGCAGCGCGTCTTGCCGCTGCTCGGCATGGGTCGAGGTCGCCGCCACATCAAACAGAAACTCGAGGTTGACCGGCATCGGGAATTTTGGAGCCGCATCGAAACCGCCGTGCGCCGAGTCGGAGGCACTCTTGAGCTGGTCGAAGGCCGTCTTCCGCAATGCCGCAAGCGGCAACTCGCCGGCCGGGGCCGTCGCTTGGGGATTTTCCGCCAGCGCGGTGAGCATCTGCTCGGAGCGTTGCAGGACTTGTTCGTGCTGCTTCGTCCAAAGATCGGTCAAACGCGTGAGCATCGTCTTGAACCCGGGGCGGCCGTCGTGATCCTCGGGCGCGAAATACGTGCCGCCAAAAAACGGTTTCAAGTCGGGTGTGAGCCAGACCGACATGGGCCATCCTCCGCTCCCGGTGGACGCTTGCACAAACGCCAAGTAGACGCGGTCGATGTCGGGTCGTTCCTCTCGATCGACCTTGATGCAGATGAAGTTTTCGTTGAGCTGCCGCGCGATCGCGGGATCAGAGAATGATTCCCGCGCCATCACGTGACACCAGTGGCAGGTGGAATAACCGATCGAGAGAAAGATGGGCTTGTTTTCCTTTTTCGCGCGGGCGAAAGCTTCGTCACCCCACGGATACCAATCCACCGGATTATCCGCATGCTGGCGCAAATACGCCGAGCGCTCATGGCTGAGCCGGTTGGGCTGGTGCACGGCGGGCGAGAATGCCGCCGCTTCCGGATCAGCCCGAAGCGAAGAGGCGTTCGGGAGAGCGAGCGCACCGGCGAGCAACAACCAAACGGCGGAGGAGAGAATACGCGGAGGCATAGGAAGAAGTCCGCTGACCGAACCGTGCATCGCGCAACCGAGCGCGCGACTCGAGGCAGAAACCGGACAAGTGCGCATGTTGGGCGATTCTCCCGCCGCCGGTCGATGCAAATCCGAATCAGCACCACGTACAAGTAGACGTATTGTTTTATTACAGCAGACAAACTGAAGATTACTTTTTTCTCATTCGTTTCTGCCGAGCTGGAGGAGCGGCTTGATGCCCCGATTAATGAAAATTGCTCAAAGAAGAGACGCCTCGTTGGGTAGGGCGAACCCTCCGGGTGAGCCGCTGGCTCCCTCGGCTCGGCAGGGACGCCTCGCCCTACCTTCCAATCTGTTTTTGTCACTTCAACAAGTAATCCTCATTGGTTGTTATGCGGTGCTCGAAAGTTATAAATCGGGGCGTAAAACCCCTCCTACAGTTACCGCAAAAATCTACTCACTCCGCTTCGAATCTTCAATGGCGAGCGTCTCTGGCTCCAGCGTGATCCCCGCATGCAGCAACTGACGCCGCAACGGACGCATGAACCGGGCCTCGATCGTTTCCAGCCGGAAAGTCGTAGCCTCGCCGTCTTCTCCCGTGACGAAGAAAAGCAACTCTTCCAGTTCCAGAATATCCTCATCGGTGAAATGCTCCTCGATCACGGATTGGCTGCACTCCAAGGCGGTGAGCACAGGCCAATAGCGTTCCGTCGAGGGATCGGCGGGCGAGAGGCAAACTTTGCCGCGCAGATTGGCATTCGTGATCCGCTCGGCATAATCGCCGAAACGGCGGTAAGCGTAAGCGAGGTTGGCGAGGCGCGTCTGCCGGAGCAGCGCTTCGCGTTGATGGAGAAGTTTGGAGAGTTTCATGGGATTATCCTCTGGGTTGATGGTTGGACTGCTGCCCCACGCGTCCGTTAACCAACGGACACGGGCCCACGGTTGAAACCTGACGGCACTCGGACACAGACACTGGAAGACCGGACGATAGCCTTGCTGACCGTATCACTCGATACCCCGGCAACTACCTGAACGCGGTTCGGATATTTCCTGACCTGACACATGCAGATATCACTGACGCTGCAATAAACTGTCGCGCTGTCGGACTCAAATCACGCTTTCAACCGTGCATCTGAAGAACATTAACTAGTCAGTAATATGAATCGGCTCAATCGACCGATTCTCAAGCAGAATATTTTTATTTGTAGGAGCTTGCTTGCAGGCGACTCAGCACGTGGTCCGGCAGATCCCTATTGTAGGTTGCGAGCTTGCCTCGCAACGTGGCGCGGCGAGATTTTCTCGCTGCGACCGGATCGCATCCACATAAAATTATTTCAATGTCCGACTCGAATCCAGCCTCGCCCCCTTCACCTGACGCCAACACCCCGACACCGCACCGCCGTCGTCCGCGTTACGCCGGGAAAAATCCGCGTCGCTTCGAGGATAAATATAAAGAGCTGAATCCCGCGCGTTACACCGAAGACGTGGCCAAAGTCATCGCTTCAGGCAAGACACCTGCTGGCAGCCACCGACCAATTATGGTCGCCGAAATTCTGGATGTCCTCGCTCTCCAGCCCGGCGAGCTCGCCGTCGATTGCACGCTCGGCTACGGCGGTCACGCCCGTGAATTACTGGCCCACGTCGCGCCGGAAAGCAGCAAGACTCGTGGCCGCTTGATCGGACTTGATGTCGATCCGATAGAGCATCCCAAAACCACCGCCCGCCTCCGCGCCGCTGGTTGGGGCGAAGACGTGTTCACTTCTGTGCGCAGCAATTTCGCCGGCCTGCCCAAGGTGCTCGCGCAATACGCGCCCGAAGGTGCCGATGCCATTCTCGCTGATCTCGGCGTCTCCTCAATGCAGCTCGACGATCCCGCCCGCGGCTTCACTTTCAAAACCGACAGCCCACTCGATCTCCGTTTGAATCCGTCGCGTCCACCCTCCGCCGCCGAATGGTTGGCCAAGGTTTCCACGGAGGATTTAGCCACCGCGCTTAAGGATAATGCCGACGAGCCGAACGCCGACCTGATCGCCCACGAACTCACCAACCGCCGGGCGCGCACCCCGATCACCCGCACGCTGCAACTCGCCGAAGCGCTGCGGGAAATCTTGCAGACCCATAATCGCAGTCGCGACCGGGAGAAAAACGACACTTGCGTACGCCGGGTTTTCCAAGCACTGCGCATTGCGGTGAACGATG